>PLZP01000096.1 GCA_003152215.1 Acidimicrobiaceae bacterium
GGGAACGATCGACATCTTCTTCGCGAACGCCGGCATTGGCGCCGGCAAGGGACTTGACGCCACAGAGGAGGTCTGGTCTCGCGCGGCAGAAGTGAACGTAATGGCTCATGTCAGAGCAGCCCAACTGCTCGTTCCCTTCTGGTTGGAGCAGGGAAGCGGTCGCTTCGTGGCCACGGCGTCTGCGGCCGGACTTTTGTCAATCATCGGCAACGCACCGTACGCGGTGACAAAGCACGGGGCCGTTGCCTTTGCCGAGTGGCTATCAATCACGTACGGCAATCGCGGATTGACCGTGCAGGTCATCTGTCCTCAGGGCGTCAAGACTCGGATGCTCGACAATTCTGGAGCACTCAAGGATCTGTTGAGTCACGACACCGCGCTCGAGCCCGAACAGGTCGCAGAAACTGTGTGGCAGGCACTCCAAGACGATCGTTTCTTGATTCTTCCGCATCCCGAGGTCCAGGGCTACTACGAGTTTCGAGCGAGCCAGACAGACCGATGGTTACGTGGGATGCGAAAGCTACAAGACCGCATTGATGAAGCGAAAGGCGTGTGATGAGAGCTTGGCGTGTAGCGGAACTCGGCGAGCCTCGTGACGTGATGAGCTTGGAAGAGCTGGACGTTCCGACGCCGAGTGAGAGCCAGATTCTGGTACGAGTACTGGCTGCCGCCGCGAACTTTCCTGACGTGTTGATGTGTCGCGGTCTGTATCAAGTGAAGCCCCCTTTGCCGTTTACCCCAGGCGTCGAGTTGTGCGGAGAAGTGGTCGCCGTCGGTTCGAAGAACCAGGAGTTCAAACCCGGTGATCGCGTTCTCGGTTCGTCGTCACTGCCCTCAGGCGGGTTTGGTGAGTTTGCCTTGATGGAAGCGACGAGGACGTTCTCCGCACCTGACGTGCTCGATGACGCCGAAGCGGCTTCCTTCTACATTGGTTACCAGACCGGTTGGTTTGGCCTACATCATCGCGCACACTTGCAACCGGGAGAGACCCTGCTCGTACACGCCGCGGCCGGCGGTGTAGGTAGTGGGGCGGTCCAGCTTGGCAAAGCGATCGGCGCTCGTGTCATCGGCGTCGTTGGTGGACCAGCGAAGGCGGAAGTCGCCCGTGAACTCGGTGCCGATGTGGTCGTTGATCGCCACCGAGAAGACTTCGTAGAGGTCGTCAAGGAGATAACCGGAGGTCGCGGCGCCGACGTTGTCTACGATCCCGTCGGGGGCGAGGCCTACCAGCGCTCTACCAAGTGCATCTCGTTTGAGGGTCGAATTCTCATCATTGGGTTCGCCGGCGGGGAGATTCAGTCAGCTCCCCTCAATCACGCCCTTATAAAGAACTACTCAATTGTTGGCTTGCACTGGGGCCTCTACGCGAAAGAAAATCCTGCGTTAATGCGAGAGTGCCACGAAGAACTTTGCAAGCTTGCGGCAAAGGGGGCCATTAAGCCGCTCGTCAGCGAGCGCCTTTCCCTTGACGCAATGGCGGATGGGTTACAGCGACTGGCTGATGGATCCACCGTCGGCAGAGTGGTACTGGTCTCGTGACGACCGCAGCACTTCGTAATAACGAACCACTGCGCATTCGACCGAGCTCAACGTCTCCGTTAACATTGGCAACTAGCCCAGACACCTCGCGTTAACCCAGACCAACAAACTAGGAGAAGTCATGACCGACCAGCAACGAACCGCCATCGTTACCGGGGGCGCCCGCGGCATTGGCGCCGCGATTGCTCAGCGACTTAGCAATGATGGCTTTGCTGTCGCCGTTCTCGATCTCGACGAAGGCAGCTGCAACGGCGTCGTCAAAGCGATCATCGCCTCCGGGGGCAAGGCGATGGCTGTTGGAGCGGACGTGGGAGATGAGCAGGCGTCAGCGGCCGCCGTGGCAAAAGTTGCAGAGCAGCTGGGAGAGCCCACCGTTCTCGTTAACAATGCCGGCATCACTAGAGACAATCTTCTCTTCAAGATGACTACCGACGACTGGGACAGTGTCATGAACGTACACTTGCGAGGCTCGTTCTTGATGAGTCGAGCTGTTCAGCAATACATGACGGCCGCACGATGGGGTCGCATTGTCAATCTCTCCAGCACTTCAGCACTTGGTAACCGCGGTCAGGCAAATTATGCTGCGGCCAAGGCCGGTCTCCAAGGCTTTACGAAAACGCTCGCAATCGAGCTCGGAAGATTTAACGTCACTGTGAACGCCATCGCTCCTGGCTTCATCGAGACCGAGATGACGGCGGCGATGCCGATCGCNNCTTCGAGGAGTTCAAGATCGCTGCGGCCGAGAGGATTCCGGTCGCTCGCGTCGGTCAACCGGAAGACATCGCCGCGGTGGTCTCCTTCTTTGCTCGCGAGGACGCGTCCTTCGTGTCTGGACAGGTCATTTACGTCGCGGGGGGACCACGCGCTTAGTTCGAGCGACAGTTGCTTGACTTCATCCGCGACTCCGCGAAAAAAGTTGTAGAAGCCCCGCCTCGCCATGCGAGGCCATCTAGCGTTTACTCCCAATGGAAGAAACCCTGCCCGGTCTTTCGTCCAAGTTCCCCTGAGCGCACTTTCTCTCGCAGGAGTTCTGGAGGTGTGAACCGCTCGCCCAGCTCGTCACTGAGGTACTCGGCAATGGCGAGTCGAACATCCAGTCCTACCAAATCGCTCGATCGAAGTGGACCCATGGGATGGCGGTAACCCAGTTCTACCGCCCGGTCAATGTCTTCAGCGCTCGCGACACCTTCTTCGAGCATGCGGATAGCTTCCAAACCAAGCAGTACGCCAAGACGACTGGTCGCAAAGCCCGGCGAATCCTTGACCACGACGGCGGTCTTGCCGAGTTCATCGACCCAGTTCGTGATTTGGTCGATGGCATCAGGGGAGGTTTGTTCGCCAACGACGACTTCCACGAGCAACGACGGTGATACGGGATTGAAGAAGTGCATTCCAGCAAAACGT
>PLZP01000023.1 GCA_003152215.1 Acidimicrobiaceae bacterium
TTTAGGAGTGGCGCGATCGCGGCCAGCCCTCACCTTACGGGCACATTTCACTTGACCGGCGTCGCGTACGTCTTCACAAACGACACGTTCATTTTCATCAATGGAAAGGCCACCGAAATCGGCGGTACGTTGTTGCCACTCGTCTATGTGTGCATCTTCGCGTTAGCCGTGCTGGCAGGACGACTCTGGCGCGTCGTACCCGCATTGCGTCATCGGCGTTCGTTGGGCGTGAGCAATGGATGACTCGAGAGAGTTTTGCGCCGCTGTTTCATGGTGACTCACTTTTGATGTTGTCTGACGTCGGTTCTTGTTGGGTGTCGGGCAACGGGGACCGTCGACGTCACTCGAGGCAGTAACACGGCGAGTTTTCCCGAATAGCACGATCGAGACGGTCAGGGGCTGTTCCGCGAAGCCGGGCCGCGACTTCGTCACCAGTATTGGCACCGTAGACGACACTCTTTTCATCCCTGAATTATCCGCGCAGCGTCTTCCCGTGAACGCCGCCAACGACTCATTAGCCGGGTGTGATGAAGCCTGATTCATAGGCAATCACGACTAACTGGGCACGGTCCCTCGCGTTCAACTTCATCAAAACGCGACTCACATGAGTTTTCGCGGTCGGCGTGCTCATGTGAAGCTCATCTGCTATTTCCCTGTTTGACTTGCCCTCAGCAACCAACGCGAACACCTCGCGCTCGCGCTCGGTCAACGTTGCAGTCACGTTAGTAGCCCCCGACACGTTGACTTCTCTCTTGGAGAACTCCGAGATAAGCCTTCGTGTCACGCTCGGCGCCAACAACGCATTACCCTCAGCAATGATTCTGATTGCTGCCAGCAGCTCGTCTGGCGGGGTGTCCTTCAGCATGAAGCCGCTCGCCCCAGCGCGGAGGGCCGCGTAGACATATTCATCAAGGTCGAACGTGGAGAGGATTAGGACACGTGGAACGTCTCCCAGGTGTTCACCTGTAATTAAGCGCGTTGCTTCGATCCCGTCCATCACCGGCATGCGAATATCCATGAGCACGACGTCAGGCGATGTGGTCCTGACCACGGCAATGGCGTCTTCGCCGTTGGACGCTTCACCAAGCACCTCGAGGTCGTCGGCGGAGTCGATGAGAACCCGAAACCCCGCTCGTACGAGGGCTTGATCATCCACCACCACTACCTTGATCGTCATGGCGCTACGGCACCCATGGGCAGAAGGGCGCTCACTTCGAAGCCACCGCCCTCGATCGGCGCCGCCGTGAGAGAGCCTCCTAAGACCCGAGCCCTCTCTCGCATGCCGATGATCCCATGACCCGCACGAACGTCGCCGCCATCGTTCGTCGATGCGGCGTCACGTTCAGCCCCGACACCCCCATCATCAACCACGTGCACGTCCAGCGAACGTTTGTGAAAGGTGATGTCAACGGCGGCACGCGTCGCCCGTGAGTGCTTTATGACGTTGGTCAGGGCTTCTTGGACAATTCGATAGACCGTGAGGTCCATGCTGGGCAACACTTCCACGACCTGTCCTTCAACCTGGTAGTCGACAGCAAGTCCCGTTGCTCGCAATTCTTCGAAGAGTCGATCGAGATCGGCGATGCGTAGTGCCGGTGTGCGGCTCGGTTCATCGAGGTCGCCGCGGCGCAAGACGCCCAGCAAACCACGTACTTGGCCCAAAGCCGAGCGGCTTGTCGCCTCGATTGCGGCGAGCGACTTTCGAGCCTCTTCGGGCTGGGTGTCGAGCACGTGTCCGCCGACTCCAGACTGTACGGCGATAACGCCCAGACTGTGGGCGATGATGTCATGAAGTTCGCGGGCGATCTGGAGTCGCTCCTCGATGACTGATTTCTCTGCTCTGGCAACTTCCTCGCGTCGCCGCTCTTCAGCTTGAATCGCTTGTCGCGCGCCGTGGGCCCGTCTGGCGCGAACGCTGTCTCCCACTATCCACGTGGCACCCGCCACCACGACACTGAAGGACGTACCTGCACCGATCGGCCCCTGGAGAGCCGCGACCCCGAGCGACGCCAGAAGCAGCAGTTCGACAGTTGAGAGCGCGAGCAGCGAGGTCCGTCGATCAAATCGAACCACGACACTGTAGAGCGGCAGGGCCACCATGGGTACACCGATGAACTCCTGGCCCAGCATGGTCGAGGCCGCCAACGCAGCAGTCACCGTCAACAGGACCGGCATCGGATACAGGCGCCGCAGCGCGATAGGAACCGATGCCAGGCAGAGCGCCACGAGAAGCCACGCGAAATGGTGCGGCAGTCCTTTCTGGCCTCGATCCACCGTGATGATCGCCAATCCACCCAGGAAGAACAGCACGCAGAGCCCGACGTCGATCAACGCCCATTGGCGAGAAGTGACTCGCTGCAGAAGCGGAGGTCGCTGAGGTTGCGTCTCCGTGGGTATCGCCATTTCTTGACGTTACTTATCCGACCGTTCGCGCGCATCATCCGCAAGTCGTCGCCTCAATACATCCCGGGATGTAGGCACAACACCCCGGCAGATCGGAAACTGACGACGGAAGGATGAAACATTTCAATCCCCTTGGCCGATGACGTGGGCGCCGCGTTTCGACATTCTTGATTACGAGGTCACGTTGGCCTCTGAAGCCAATGTCAAGGCACCACTCACCAAGGAGATACCGATGAACTTCACACTCAAGAAAGCGGAACGAATTGCACCGGGAGCGGTCAGCGCATCCGCGGACCAGCACCATACAATCGCCCCATTGCCGGAGGAATCCCTCGACCGAACCGGCCGCGTTCGCCGGCGGCTACTCGCAATCGCCCTGCCTATCACGGCGCTGACGTACATGAGCGCCGAAGCGTTCAATCCCAAGGGAACGGATCAAGTGGTTACGTCGACGTCCATCGCGCTCAAGGTGTTGCCTATCGCAGCAAAGCACTCCAGCCAGCTGTATCTCTCGGGTTCGCTCACGGAAATCGCACTCGCGGGAATCGTCATTTCGTACTTCGCGATTGCCACGTTGGTGAGACGACGCAGTGCAGCACTCGCCACCGTGGCCGCGATACTGGGAGCGGCCGGCGCCTTCTGCGGCATCGTCGCCAACGTGCTTGGCGGCATCAACCTCGCCACCGCCTCCTCGGCGCACCTGGCGAAGTTCCAGGCCGCAAGATTCCTCGCCGCGTCATTCAATTCCGGTGCCGGCAAAGCATTCTTCGACGTCTACGCGTTCAGCGAACTCTTGGCGCCGGTCCTCATGGCCGTTGCCTTGTGGCGCAGCCGACTGGTTCCACGCTGGTTGTCAGTTGTATTTCTGGCAGGTTTTGGCTTGGCCGAGCAGACCGCGTCGGTTGGAGTTGTCCGTGTTGTTGCGTTGATGGGGCTCTTTGTCGTTGCGATGGCCCTGCTCGCAGTACGGGTTTGGCGATCCGCCGCATTGCCGGTCCAAGTTGAGACTGAACCGTCAATCTGATTGGACGGAGCCCCCGGAGAGTGACGAGGCCGCTCGACACTCTCTGGGGACTCAGCGATTGACTCAACTCGCAGACGCTCTACGGAAAGCGCGGACCACCACTTGATGTCAACCCACCGTTTGACTTCTACTGCTCCTTCAGCACCTGAGAGATGCTGGACAGACAAAAATGAAATTGAGTTGGTGGGGGCTGCTGAGTTCATGAAACCCAGAATTGATGTCGGGAGCTCGATCACGCATTAAGCCGCGAGAAGAGTAATACTGCTGACATGTCAGACCCCATCATGTCCCCGCCAGCATCGATCAGGACCGCCGCGGCGCAGTTCGGGCCGTTCGATGGGAGAGTTTTGCTCGACACCGCCCATCAAGGGCCACTTCCACGATCTTTAGTTGCGGCTGCCTCACGCGCCGCCGAGATGAAGGCTTCGACAGGGGTGTGCATGAGGGAGCTCTCAGCCGGTGGGCCGGTATGGTCAAAATCGGTTGCATCCCTCGTTGCACGCGTTTTGCACACTTGATTTCCTTTGGTGCTCGAGAGGTGTGCCTTTGTGCTGTCTTAGTTGTGGCAAAAAAGAGCGTGTCGAACCCCAGTAATTGTCGCTATTTTCAGTAAAAGTCAAGGTGCAGCCTGGTTGAGAGTCCGCCGAACTTGGGTGGACAGCTTATGCCATCGTCGGGCTCATAACCCGAAGGT
>PLZP01000101.1 GCA_003152215.1 Acidimicrobiaceae bacterium
GCAAATGTCGCCGCGTCACACGATACGTAGATCATCCGTCGAGGTCGACGACGAATGAGGGCCTCGGGAACGCCCTTCGCGAGGCCGCCCCGGGGCGGGTCCAACACGACGAGGTCGCCCTCGCCCACCGAGTCATTGACCGCTCTCGGCGACACTGACCACTCGCGAACCTTGATATTGCGAAGTCCTTCGGCATTCTGTCGCGCGTCACGTACCGCGTAGGGCGACGATTCAACCACCGTCACCTTCCCGCCAGGTCCGACGGCCTTGCCCATCGGCACGGCGAAGAGCCCAACGCCGCTAAAGAGATCCGCGACGTGCTCCCCCTGCGTGACGTCACCGAACGAGAGGACCGTGTCCAACAAGAGGCCGGGCGCGGCGCGGTGCGACTGCCAGAACGATCTCGGACCAACCGAGAAGACGTGACCATTGACGTCAACGCGCGACTGCGTGGAGGGCTCGAGCGGTTCTCCGCGGAGCGAACAGACTTCGTAGAGGGTGCCGCGATCGGTGTCGCGACGAACGACGGCGAATGGCTCGCCCGCTCCGATGCCGCGAAGTTCAACCTCTTGCGCCCCGTCCCATGACGTGGCGAAAGCGGGGGTGAACGCCGCGTTCGCGATCCAGCAGCGATCGATCGCAATGAGATCGTGTGAACGCGCCGCTCGCAGGCACAGTTGGCCCTCCTCGTTTACCGCACATCGAAGACGCGTCCTCGACGCCTGCGGTTCAACGTTCGAAGGGATCAACGTGACCTCGCGTTCGACGCCCGCGATCCGCTTCAGGTGTTCGGCCACCAGCGACGACTTCCACGACCGCTGAGCCGCGAGGGAGGCGTGCTGGAGGTCACAGCCACCACAACCGCCCGGGTGGGCGTAGGGACACGGCGGCGTTACCCGCTCGGGACTGGCTTCAAGGACCTCCACCGCGTCGCCGCGGGAATAACTGGTCGCCTGATCGGTCACCTCGACCATGACCAGTTCGTCCGGCAAAGAGTGGCGCACGAAGATAACTCGACCATCGTTCGTGTGTCCCACGCCACCGCCAGTCGCCGGACGCTCGACGCGAATCGGGCCGACAATCTGGCCGAGCATCTCGTTCTTCACCATTGCAGCCTACTGACCGAGAAATTCTCCACCTCTGGGTGCAGTCATCAAAATGAGGACCCGTCTGCCAACGGCAGAGGTCGCTCGTGCCGCTTACGCCTCGATGTGTGAGAGAAAGAGGTCGACGAGTTCTGCCGCTCGCACGCGGGCGGCCGGTGTCTCGCGCCTCGTCTCAGCCAGCAGCGCGTCAGTGTCGATACCGAACTCACGAGCCTCCTCAACTCCCCCGGCGAACCAGTCCGCGAGTTGCACGTGATCGACCTCAGGATGGAACTGCACGCCGACGTTCTTTCCCACGGCGAAAGCCTGAATCGAACGAGGTGTGCTCGCCCATAGCTGCGCGCTTTCGGGCAACGTGCAATGGTCGAAGTGAAACTCGAACCACGGGCCGCTTGACATGCCCGAACCGTTGACGGCTTCGATCTCGTACCAACCAATCTCCGGGTCGGGTGAGCGCTCGACGACGCCACCGTGGTAGAGACAGAGCGCTTGCGCACCGAAACAGATGCCGAAGATTGGCAGGTCGCGACGCCCAGCCTCCGCGATGAGATCCATCTCACGACCGAACCACGCCGCCTCGACTTCCTTGTCGTACACGGCACTCTTGGAGCCGAGTATGACGAAAATGTCGTAGCCGTCGAGCGATGGCGTCGCGCTCGTTTCGTCCATCATTCGCAGATCGATCTCATAGCCCCTCGCTTCGAGGGCCTCGCCAATGAGTCCGGAGTGGTCTTCTTTGTGGTGTCGAAGCACGAGCGCCCTAGTCATGACGACATCGACTCTACCCAGGCGTCCCAATTCGCCAAAGCCACCGCACCGGCGTCCGCATCGATTGCCCGCACGAGATTGTCAACGTTGAGTTGCAGTCGCTGTCGACTCACCGGCTCAAATTTTTCAACGCCGTCTTCCATCACGAATTTGCTCGGCGCTTCGTGCACCACGTAATCGAAACCGACGGGGACCCCCGCACAGTTTCCCCAGATGCGCTTGATGTCGGCCAGCGCGCGCACACCGTACGAGGGGGACTCCGTGGCGACCACCACGTTCATTGGCTTGCCGACAATCGGGTTGCGTGGCAACATCGGGCGACACGCCCAGTCAATGGCGTTCTTCACGACGCTCGGCAGTGCGAAGTTGTATTCGGGCGACGTCCAAAAGACGCCATCGGCGTGGGCAATCGCCGCGCGTAGAGCGCTGACCGACGCCGGGGTGTGCTCCGCCCGGAGGTCGGCGTTGAAGATCGGTACGTCAATGAGGTCGAATCGCGTCGCCTCGTAGCCCTCGGGCAACATTCGTTCGGCGATCAATGAGACTCGTCGATTCATCGACTCAACACGGAGCGACCCCACAAGAAAGAGAATGGTTTTCATACGTCGTGAGCCTACGTGGGCCCCCACGTCACGAACCTCAACTCGCGGGCAGCGACCAGCCCATGGACGCCGCGATCTCTTTGCACGTCGGACAGAGTGGGTACTTCTGGGGATCGCGACCGGGCACCCACACCTTGCCGCACAGTGCGCGCACCGGGGTGGCGTTGATCATCGCGCCGACGACCGAATTGTCGAGTGGGACGAACTCACCGTCTTTGGGGGTGTACCCCTCGAGCACGATGTGCGTGAAGCGCTCGTGGTCGCCCTCGTCCACTTGCGTCGTCGATGTGACGACGAGCTCGGTCTCCAACTGGCTACTCACGTTTCCAAGAATACCGAGGTGGGTAATCTCAATGAACCATGAAACGCCGCCGCCCAACGCGCCCCACGAAAGCAGTCGGCCGCGTGGCGTCGCACTTCACCCGAGAAGGACTGCCCAAGAACGCGTACCGAACCCAAAGTGAGGCGCAGAGTGCCGCACAATTGGCGTGGACACTGAACGGCGTCGACCTCGATACCTATCGATGCGACTACTGCAACCAGTGGCACATGGGAAAGCGTTGGCGTGACGATTAGCGCCCGACGCGCAAAATCGGGCAATATGGAGGGACTCGAAACGAAAGGTTCTCCATGGGAGTCCAGGCCTACATCTTGATTCAGTCCGAAATCG
>PLZP01000070.1 GCA_003152215.1 Acidimicrobiaceae bacterium
ACACCGTCGGATTCGTCGGGCTGAGTGATCAACACCTGTGACGCGGCTCGCCATGAACGTCAACGTCGACGTCGCCCAAACAATGGTCCCGCTCTTCGGCACCGCGGCGACGAAACCAACTGGCGAAGGGAACCCACGCGCTACTCGTTGGCTCCATGACCACGGCGAGTTCGCAGTCGGGCGATAGTGATGACCACAGGTCTCAAGATCTCTCTGGAGCGTGTGAAATTTTCGCCCGCTCCAGAGGAGTGGGTATGTGAACAGCTCCACACTGTCAAGGGTCTCATTGCACGCCAAAAGAAGTTTCAACAAGGTCTGTAGTTAGAACAGCTAGATAACTACTATTTCGAATTCATCGTCACGGTGCCCCATCGCGACATGCACTACTCCACGACATTGAGTCGTGTCATGCAATTGCAGTCGCTCGATTCCATCTCGAATAGTGAATATCTTCTCGTATGTCCGATTGCGAATGACACAGCACTCACGTTCGACAAACTGAAATGCCACCAATCGCTCTTACAACAATCCAGTCGCTACGACGCCCAGGTCCACTGATTCGTGGTGGCGGCAAAGCCGCACACTCCCTGTCCGCCGGCGCATGTTTGGATAAGAAGACCGCCTCCGCCGGATGGATAGTCGTCGATGGTGACGACAGCTTTGAGCGTAGGAGCCGGAGTGCACAGCCCCATGGCCGTGTTCGCGGCCCCAGTCGTACCAACAGCAGTAGCCGTCTCTACGCACGCATCAAAAGTGACCGTGCGGGTGTTGGGACTCTGCAAGTTTTCGAGAGTTGAGCACCACACAGCGACCAGATCACCGTTGATGGTGACATCAGACGCTGCGGTCGATGTCGGGTTCCAGCAGTTGCCAAAGTTTGTAGTGCCATTGTAATTCGGGTAATAACGAACGCTTTGAATGGCCACTTCAGTGGCGCCCGAGATGGCGTTGTTCAATGAACTTGCGTTCTGGAAGTGCTTCGTGTTTGTAAGGTCGTTCATTGCCCAGTCGGCCAAGGCCCCGACAATCAAACTGATCGCGACTATATAAACCAGGGCGAGAATCAACGAACTCCCTCGCTCAGACGTATGGCGACAACGTGGGCCCCCGCCTTGGTTGCCGTCGCGATTATTTCGATGCGGCCAATGCTTCGCGTCGACAACACATGGACGTCCAGAGGTTCGAGTCACGAACTTCATTAATCCTCCGTATCGTTCAAATTGGGACGTTGCTCGCATTTTCATAGACCTATGGGTTGGTGAAGGTAACGATCCAGAAATCCGTGTGCAGGTTATTGCCCAGCGCCGCCATGTTGATGGTCGATCCGCTTGGAATTGACACCGAACCCGAGAAGGCACACGTTTCAACCGTATTTAGGGGAACCGTGCACGTCATCGACGTCGCAACGTAGGCACCGCTCGTAATCTTGCCCACCGTTACCGTTTGGTTGGCACCCGATGAGGCCCCTCCACTGAAGGTCATCGTGATACTGGTCAGCGTTTCTGCGGTGCCCGGGTTGATGGTATTCGCCGTGTTGGTGCCGGAACCTGTTGAGGTTCCACTGTTAATCGTGTAGTACTCAGGACCTGGGGGCACGTCGGGGGGGCTGGTGCCTCCAATGTACGCGCCGAAGGTACTCGCGGTCGTCGCCGAGCCGTAGTTCGTGTCGCCTCCGTACGCGGCCGTAGCCGTGTAGGTCCCGGCGGCAGGAGTCGCAATTGTGCAGGTGGCGGTCGAGGTACCCGATCCTTGGGACAAGGCGGTGGTGGAGGTGCAGGTTGAGGACGTCCCTCCAATAGTCCAGGTCACCGTGCCCGTCGGGCCCGTTGTGCCAGTTCCTGCCACTGTGGCAGTCAAAACAAGGTTGCCAACTCCAATCCCGGTCGGATTCGTGGTGTCGGTCACCGTGATCGTGGGCAGGAATTTGACCGTCAGGCCCGTCGCGGCGGTGGCCACGGCGGAGGCCGAGATATCGGCGTCACCGGGGTAGGTCGTCGTGACGGCATAGACCGTGGTGCTATTAGGCAGGTCCGAGTTGGCAATTGAACAGGTGCCAACCTTCGTGATTGCGACGTTAGCCACACACGAGGCCGAACCCACAGTGACGGTGACATTCTCCGCCGCCACCAGGTTTTCACCGTTGGTGGGGATGACGTGCACGGTAAAGACCGACGTCCCTTCAGAACCGAAGACGACACTGGTTGGGCTCTCCGACACCGTTGCGGCGGAGGAGTCCTTATTGACCGTAATGGCGGCGGATGCGAAGGTCGTCGTGTAGTCAGTGGTGTCGGTCGGGGTGAACGTCGTGGTCAGGGTCTGGTTCGTCCCAGCCGTAAGGACAGTGCCCGAGACGGGGGTGTAGGCAAATGTCCCCGCGAGGGTATCGGTGGCGTCCAACTGGGTGCCGCTTAGCGCCGTGCCGAAGGTGATGGCGGAGGGGTTGTTCCAGGTCGGAGTGGGGGGGGTTGCCTTGTTGACGGTGAGCCCGGTCGCTGCCGTGGCAAGAGACGAGGCACCGAGATCGGTGTCACCTGGGTAGGTCGCGGTGATGGCGTAGGCGGTCGTGCTGGGGTGCAAAGCCGTGGCCGAAATGGAACAGGTACCGACAGTGGAGACAGCGACGGCCGCGACACACGAGGTGCCGCCGACATTCACGGTCACGTTCTCAATTCCCGGCAGGTTCTCACCATAAGAAGGATTCACGTCGACGGTGAAGACCGCTGTCCCTTCTGCGTTGTAGGTCACGCTGGTTGGGCTCGCCGACACGACCACCGACGTCGTGTCCTTGTTGACCGTGAGACCGGTCGCGGCCGTGGCGAGGGCCGAGGCCGAAAGGCCGCCGTCGCCGGGGTAGGTGGCCGTGACCGTGTAAGGAGTAGTGCTCGCAGCGAGGGCCGCCGCCGAGATTGAGCACGATCCAACGGTCGTCGTGGCGACGGCCGCCACGCACGAGGCGGAACCGACATTGACGGTCACGTTCTCGACGCCGGGCAGGTTCTCACCGTTGGCCGGGTTGACGTCGACGGTGAAAACCGAAGCCGCCTCGTTACCGTAGGTGACCGTCGTCGGGCTCGCGGACACAACGACCGTTGTCGTGTCCTTCGTGACCGTCAGACCGGTCGCGGCGGTCGCAAGCGCCGAGGCCGAGAGGTCGGTGTCACCGGGGTAGGTGGCAGTCACCGTGTAGGGGGTAACACTCGCGAAAAGGGCCGTGGCTGCGAGCGAACAGGTTCCGGTGCCGCCAGTTCCGGAGGGTACGACCGCGGCGACACAGGACGCCGCGCCGACATTGACCGTGACATTGTCGGTCGAGGGCAGGAGCTCGTGAGTACCCGTCACCACGCTAACCGTGAAGACTGAAGAGGCTTCGTGGCCATAGACCACGCTGGTGGGGGTCTCTGAGACCGTGGCAACCGTGGTGTCCTTGGTGACGGTGAGTCCGGTGGCGGCCGTGGCAAGGGCGGACGCCTGGAGTTGCGCGTCACCGGGGTAGGTGGCCGTGACGGTGTACGGAGAGGCACTCGCCGCCAGCGCGGCGTTCGCGATCGAGCAGGTTCCGGTGCCGCCGGTACCCGCCGGGGCGACCACGGCCACACAACTCGTGGATCCAACGTTGACGGTGACGTTGTCGGTTGAGGGCAAGAGCTCGTGATTGCCCGTGACGACCGTGACCGTAAAGACCGACGTTGCTTCGTGGTCGTAGACGACACTGGTGGGGGTCTCCGAGACCGTGGCTGTCGTCGTGTCACCGTTGACACTGAATGAATATTGAGGCGAAGCGACCGCGCCTTCGGTCGCGGTGACCAGTTCGGGACCGACCAAGGTGGCCGTCACGGTGTCGTGGGCGACACCGCCGCTGGCCGTGAACGTTCCGAGGCCACTGACGGTGCCCGATCCTCCAACGTCCGCGAAGGTGATGCCCGAGTTGAAGGAGGTGACGAGATTGCCCCAGGCGTCCTGTACCGCCGCGGAGAGTACACAGGTGCTCTTCCAGTTGACGCCGGGCGAGCAACCTGAGACGGCGATCGCGCTGGCCGGACCGAAGGTCGTTGGCATGAACGGCGTACTCACGGCCGACGTCAGACCGGGCGCGGTGGCGATGAGTTCATAACTTGTACCCACGACCCCGCCGAATCCGCATGAACCTTCAACGTCCAGGTAGCCACTCACGGGAATCAACGAGACGGCCCCGTTGACGGGGGCCAAGGTGGAGCAGTTCAGAAGAGAACCGCCTTGGACCGTGGGACTGGACGTCAGGTAGGCGTTCATCTCAACCTGTGAAGTTGCTGACGTGACGAGGTTGCCACCCGCGTCTTCAACGACGGCGACAGGCTCGGTCGTGAACGGCGAACCAGCGGCCGCGGCTGTTGGCTCAACGCCAGGAGACGGGGCAAAGACCAATTGACTCGCGGGGCCGGGGCCGGTGGGCGAGAAGGCGGCACTGGCAGACGACGTGATGACCGTCCCCGACGTGGTGGCTGCAGTCATGGTGTAGTTCGTGCCCACGAGGCCAACGAACGTGCAGTTACCGGCGCTGATGATGCCGTTCACCGGGGGGAGGTTCGAGCAGGTCGTCAATACTCCGTTGAGGGGGGTACCCGTCGGACCGGACGAGTAGGCGGCGGTGTATGAGATCGAGGTCGTATCCGAGGTAACGATGACGGGCCCGCTCTCACCAGGATTTGTACCCGCGTCCTCGTAGGCCAGCACGGGCTGGTTCGTCATGACCGAACCTGATGCGCCGGCCACTGGTTGGCCAGAACTTCCCGCTTGTGGGTAGCCGTTGTGCCACACCAACTGGGTGACGGGTCCCGCGACGTTGAATGATGTGCTCGGTTGTGGCGTCACTCCGGTACTACCGGTCCCGGTGGCCGTCGCGGTGAGTGTCAAGTTCGAGCCCAGGGGTGCGCTGCATCCGCTGAAGGTGAATATTCCTCCCGAGAATGATGGCGTGCAACTCAATGTTGCCCCGCCCGTTACGTTCACGGCAACGGAGCCGGCGTAGGGGGACTGCCCTTGGCCGCTCAAAATATTGCCCCACGAGTCTTCGACGGCAATCTCAAAGGAGTTGAGCGTCGCAGTGTTTGCGCCCGTCGTGGTGGCGCTCCCTCCAGTTGGCTCAGCAATGAACACCATTTTCGACGCCGCACCGTAGCCCGTTGCCGCAAAGGGCTGGCTCGTCGCCGAGGTGACGTTGGGGCTCGAGGCCGTCATCGTATAGGGCGTTCCGACCGCGCCACTATTGACGTCATAGAAGAACTGACCGGAGAAATCGCACCCCGTGACGGTGAAGGTCCCCCCGTTCCCAGCCGAGTCAGTGACCGTGACGACACCATTACTTTCGGTGGTCGTCGAGTTATTGGTCGTACCTGCGCATGACGTCAACTGTGGCGAACCGGACACGGACCCTGAAGTCGTCAGTGTGATGGACATCACGGTCGTATCGACGGTTGTCGTGCCACCCTGGTACGCCTTGATAACGGGTTGGGTGGTCATGATCGCGCCAGAATTTCCCGCCGCCGGCTGGGTGCTGAATGAAAGGTACGACGACGTTGATCCAGTTACGGAGATTTGCCCCGACAGCGCAGGCGTTGGAAGCGATGGTGTGGTGGCCACGAGAGTGAAGATCGTGGCCTGCAATGACGACGTCGTCAGGCTGATCGTGCAGCCAGAGTACGTCACTACCCCATTGAGATCATTGGAACTACACCCTGACAGGGTCCCTAAAGCCGTCGGTTGACCCGAGGCGTCGCCAAGGGTCAGCGTGATAGGTGAAAGATCAGTGGCGTCAGGGCTAGTGCCAATAAAGACTTCTACAACCGGAATCACGGGCAGTGAAGCGCCGGAGATTGCATTGATTGTTGTCGAGCCAAAGGAGGGGGTTATGAAACTCATACTGGTGGGTATCCCCCCCACGAAGTTCGATCCGGCCGTGGGGCTATCGACAACAAAACTGAGTGTTTCATTCTTCGAACCGGACGACACAGACACGGTGATCAGTTCTGAAGCGTTCACCACGCACGTGGGACCAAACGCTTCAGTAGTCGGATTCCAGTACTGAATACTGGTGATTGTCGGGCTGTACGGGGCGGTAGTCGTTATGCCCAATGCCGCCATGAAGCTCGCGGGGGTATAGGCAGTTCCTGGGCAGGTGAAGAGAGCGGAGTCTGCTTCAATTCCGGCGGTCACTTGCTGAGAGTAATTGTTGATCGCGAGATTCGCCGACGCCAACTGACGGTGCTCAGCTGAAGCGGAGATCGTCGTTGAGAAACCAATGAGGAGGGCGACCGACGTGAGGCCAAGGACAATCAAGGAAAGGAGGATCTCCACCATGGTGTCGCCCCGCTCGGAACGATCCATCCGATTGGCGAGCCACGAGGTTCGCTCCCCCTTTTCGTCGCCTTCGATGGCGACCATTGGGCGTTTGGTCATGGGAGGTACATCCCAAAGACGATTCCCTGAAGACCTGGGTAGCCAGGACCTCCGGAGATGAGATTTACGGTCATGGTGGTCGGCATCGTGGCCGCGACCATCGCCGCTCCGGTCTTCTGGTTCCCCGTCTCCTGCTCGCTACCCATAACCGGGTTGCAGGAAATCGAGTCGGGGGTTGACGTACCAACGCCGCCCACGAGCCCCGAGACCGTCTGATCACTCAGACAGGCATTGCCGGCGGGGTAAATCTGATTCGTGCCGTCAAGAACGGGAATATCGTTCGGCACGACGGAGAGGGGCGTGTCCGCTGTCCAGGTGAGTCCTTCGTAGTCCCCGGCCGTAGTGTTGGTGGCGTCCGTCGACTCGGCATCCGCACTGATAATTGACCAGTTGGTCGCGAGCGCGTTTGATCCGGTCACGACTTTGATGTTGCTGAAGGTGATGTTCGTCAAGTCTGCGTAGCTGTTGCTCTTGACTCGCTCGTAGATGGCGGGGTTTCCGGGGATGCCGGTGTAAAAGGCGTAGGACTTGCCACTGACCGTTACGAGGTTGCCAAAGAATGCGCCCGTGTAGGTCGGTACGGGCCAGGGCTCAGGGTCGGTCGGCGTGGCACCAGTCGTGGGGTTCGAGCCATTCGGCTCGGTGATGTTGATGCAGAAGAAGAGTTTGTCGTAGTTGTAATTCGGTCCCAAACTGGCCGACATCTCGAGACACGTTCCAGGTGTCTCGGCGACCGCCATATACGCGGGGTTTAGCAATGGCGTGAAATCCACAAAGCAGAGGTTGTTGGCGAGTGGACCGGTGCCGGTCGCCGCCTTGGAACAGTTCGTCGTCGCTTGCGTGTTGACCGGCGAACCGGAGTTGCTGGTCGAGCTACTTGCCGCAGGACCCGCCACGACGGTGTAGGTATAGGCACCGGTGTTCTTGCCAGCGACGGCGCTGGGTTCAGCAATTGTCATCGAAACCTGGGCGACGTTCTGACTCGAGATCCATTGCTGGCCAGCCAAAGTGTTGCTACACAAATTCGGCACGTTTGCAACGCACGTCACCGTCGGCGCAGCTTGGCCAACGGGAAGGTTGCTCGACAAGGTCGTGACGGTCCCATTGCTCTCGTTCGCAACACCTTTGCAGACGATGCGCTTGAGCGAGTACGTAGCCGACGACCCACTTCCGGTGGTCACACTCACGTACGAAACCAAGAGTTGGCTGGTTTGGTTATTCACATTCGACCAGAGACCCAAGAGCTGTGTACCCGCCACCGGGGGTTGAGAGTTGCATTGTTGCGTGTTCGAAGTCGTGATTTGCGATGTGCCCTGCACATCGCTTTGGAAGTCCGCCGCGACGACCTGCGCGTCCGTCGTATTGGAAAGTCGACTCGAGACTCCGCTCTGCAGTGAGAACACCGAAATCAGTCCAACCGAAAGTGCCCCAATGATCAACGGAAGAACGGTGGTGACGATCAGCAACTCGACGAGTGTGAAGCCTTGTTCGACGTCCTGATTGCGGCGAGCAGATTTGAGCGAGGTACGTGGCCGACGGGGATTCTTCCCCATTCCATCAATACCCGAACTGGCGTGAACTTTCATTCAACCTTCACTTGGACCTGGATCCGCGAAAGGACGAAACGTGCCCAGAAGTCACGTAGTTACTTCGCCCCTGCGTGGGATCACCCATTGACCAATTGTCCTGAGTCCACGGCAATGCGGAGACAACTCTGAATAAACATCCCGACAATATTCATTACTTTGTATTTTAAGTCGGCACATCATTCCACTTGTGGCAATCGAAGTAACTATTAATCAGTTTTTTTGCGATTATTTATGGGAAATATATTGCACTCACGAAATATTGCGAGTGTATTCGTCATGGAGTTGAGTGAAAATCGCAGTCAAAAGACCCCCCGATCAGACGTCATGTTGGAGGCCAATACAACCCGTCGGCAGACTTACGTACTCGACACCGATTCACATAAGACGAGCGGTTCGTGAACTAGCCGACCTTCACCTGGTTGTAGATGCCGTACATCGCAGAAATCAGTGCAACGGCGACGAATCCGACCACGACACCCATGAGGATGATGATGGCGGGTTCGAAAAGGGCCGTGGCTCGTTCCAGTTTGCTCTCGAGCTCACGTCCGTAATAGGCGGCGGCAACTTCGAGTTGCTGGTCGAGGGTTCCCGTTTCCTCACCCACGCGAAACATCTGTCGGGCAGCGGCTGGGAAGAGACCGCTTTGAGCAATCGGCTCCGCCAGGCCCTGACCCTGCATCATCGCTTCTCGGATCTTCTCAAGCGCATTGCGATAGACCGCGTTGTTCGCCGACTCTGCGGTGACGGCCATGGATCGAGGTAGGTCGACACCCGCGCGGAGCATTGAGGCAAGGACTCGGCACGTCCGTTCGATGATCGCGGTCTCGGTGAGGTCGCCAATCACGGGAAGCTTAAGTTTGACGGCGTCGAGCCGTGCCTTGCCCCCAGATGAACGTTGCATTGCCATAAACCCACCAACGACGATCACGACCACTGCAATCTCGCCATACCAGTATTTGCCCATAAACGACGTTGTGTTCAGGAGCATGCGAGTCACCAATGGCAGCTTGGCGTTGAGTGACTTAAAGAAGACTTCAAATCGGGGCATGACGAACACTGCCAGTACCAAGACCGTGACGACCGACATGGCGGCCACAACCGCAGGATAAATAAGCGCTGCTGTGACTTTTCCACGGGCCTTCTGGTCGCGGTCGATGTAGTCAGCAAGTTGGTTGAGTACGGAGTCCAGATTTCCGGTTAACTCAGCCGACTCGAGAATGCCGACGTAGAAGGTTGGAAAGGCCTCGGGGTGTGCCGCTGCGGCAGCGGCGAACGTGTCCCCGGCGCGAAGACTGTCGACCATCTCAGACAGGATGTTCTTCAGCATCTTGTCCTGCGTCTCTTCAACGATGACCTCGAGTGCCTCCATGATGGGGACGCCCGCCTTCATAAACACCGCCAATTGGCGGGTGAAGTTCATGACGTCCTGTCGAGGAACCTTCTTCTTGGTGATTTCGAACTTCAACAGGCTCTGTTTGCTCTCGACGACCGTGGGTTGGAGTCCTCGGGCTAACAATGCAACGTGAGCCGCGCCCGTCGATGTCGCCATCTCAGTGCCCGACACCTGCTTTCCGGTTTCGTCAAGAGCCTTGTAGTTGAACTTCAGGAGGGACTTGTTTTTGCTCATAGTGTGTACACGCTCCGGATCACCTCTGAAATTGACGTGATGTCCTGGTTGACGAGGTTGACGGCTTCTTGACGCAACGTACGCATGCCCTGTTTTACCGCCATATTGCGCAACTCCTCCTGGGTGGCCCATCCAACGACCAAACGCCGTAGTTCTGGGGTCATGATGAGCAGTTCGTAGATACCAATTCGATCCTTGTAGCCGGTGTGGGTGCAGAAGTTGCAGCCAGTGCCCTGGTAGAACACCTCCTTGGATGGCCCGCCACTCTCTTCGTAGAAGACCATCTCTTCGTCACTGGGCGTATAGACGGCCTTGCACGAAGGGCAGATTCGTCGCAGGAGGCGCTGGCCGACGACGGCGAGAACCGACGACGCGATAAGGAACGACTCAATGCCCATGTCCAAGAATCGGTGCAGCGCCGAGACCGAATCCGTGGCGTGGAGTGAGGAAACGACGAAGTGGCCAGTCAACGCCGACTGCACCGCCACTCGTGTTGTCTCGACGTCACGAATCTCACCCACAAGGATGACGTCCGGGTCTTGGCGAAGGATGGAGCGCAGGCCAGTCGCGAACGTAAGTCCTGCCTGCTCGTTGGTTTGAATCTGGTTGATCGTCGGAAACACGTACTCGACGGGGTCCTCGATGGTCATCACGTTGAGCGATGGGTTACTGACTTCACTCAGGGTCGCGTAGAGGGTGGTGGTCTTGCCACTACCGGTTGGTCCCGCGCAGAGCACCATGCCAAAAGGTGCGCGAACAATCTTTGAATAGGCCGCGTGGGTATCAACAGGCATACCGAGGTCGTTTAGGCGCAATACTGACCGCGTCTTATCGAGAAGTCGCATGACGCAGCTCTCACCCATGATCGTGGCGGTGGTGGCGACACGGACGTCAACCTCCTTGCCGTCGATGTTGATCGTGAGCTGACCGTCCTGTGGTCGACGTCGTTCGACAATGTTCATGTTCGCCATGATCTTGATGCGACTCACGAGTCCCGGGCCAATTGCGGCGGGCAATTGCAGGATCTCCTTCAGCGCACCGTCAATGCGAAATCGCACGCGAACGATGTCGTCCGACGGTTCGATGTGCACGTCCGACGCTCGGTCGCGCATCGCCTGGGTCAAGATGCGATCGACGACCTGAACCACCGGAGCGTCATCCGCAACGATCTCAGGTTCTGAACTATCAACGCTGCGCTTGCGAGAACCTTCAACGGACTCGAACGCTTGGACGAGTTTCTCGACGCTGCCGAGGGCGCGGTAGTTGCTGTCGATTGCCCAACGAATGTCGCTCACTGGCGCGATGAGGAGTTTGACCTGCTTGCCGCTCGCTTGTGACAGCGCCTGACGAACTTCTTCACTGGGCTCGGCCACCGCGATGGAGAGACCGTCGTCGGCCATTCGAACCGGGAACGCCGTGAACTTGCGCGCAGCCTCTTCATTGAGAAAATTCAAGACCAATGGGTCGACCGCGTCCCGGCGAAGGTTCGCCACATCGAAACCAAAGAAGGCGGCGAGCGCCCGTGCCAGGTCCTGCTCGTTCAGCGCACCGATACTGACCAGCACTTCGCCGAGGAGGCCGCCGGAGTCGCGCTGCATGGCGAGGGCTTGCTGAAGTTGCGCATCGGTGATGATGTTGCTCGCAATGAGTTGATCGCCGAGACGGAAGTTCTCGCGCTCTTCGTTCGAGAGAGCCGCAATGTTCTTCGCATCGATCGATTCAGGTGTTGCGATGGGGTGAGAAAATGGCTGGGCGGGTGCGCCAGAAGGCACTTCGCGACTATCGACCACGGTGGCGACGTTGCCGCCAGCGCCGATCGGCGAGCGCTTATCCGAGACGTCTTCGTGTTTGGATTTCTTTTTGAATGCCACAATCACCTCATTAAGACCTAAAGAGAAGTTTTTCTGTTCAGTAATCTATCCCGAATATAGGAAATTTACTTCATTGCGAGCCAATTACTATCACCGGAACAAAAACTCTTTTGGCGTGGTCCAATGAATGAAGAATCAATATCGCTCACTTTTATTCTTTGTTCGCGTGAGCCACAACATCATGACAACGCGCGGGGCGTTGCACTGCATTCGTACTTCCTCGAGGGGATCCCCCCTCTAGGCCTCAAGTTACATGAGTTAGGCGACACCGAACGCACGTCTCTGAAGTCCTGTGAATAAAGGGAGAATCTTCCGTCACACAGATCGCGCAACGTCCAGCGTCATGCGAACCCACTGGGGATCAAATGACGTTGAGCATTGGGTCTGCTCGTCGAACGTATTGGTCCAATACAAATGAACGTCTCCTGTTCTGCAGTAAACAACATCGACGATTTCTGATTCGACTGCGATTTTTCTTTGGAGTTGTGTTTTCGCCTCGTCGCACCTTTTCGTCACGAGTGCGCTGAAGAAATGCACGTCCGTGCAGAACAAGATTTGAACTAGATACTTATCTGATGGCCGCCACTGGCGAGACGACTCCGACCACTAAACACCGAGCCGACGGACGCGTTTGATTGCGGCCGCCGAACTGGCGCTCTCTGGGGAACTGTCGCCAACGGCTCTGGCGGAACGCTGTGCGATTCATGTGAAACGAGCCGAGACTGTGCACGTGACGAACCGTTGGTAATAAAATTCCTAGTGTCGTATCGTCTCGGCAGGTAGATCGGAGGTCGCCATGAATGTTGCAACATTTGTTGCCTCGGTTTTTGATAACCAACTCCCCTTCCGTGTTGAGGCGTACGACGGCAGCGTCGCGGCACCCACGATTGAGTCGTCGGCGAACGACGTCACGCTCAAGATCCTCAGCCGCGACGCTCTTACTCGCGTGCTCACGCACCCCGGTGAACTGGGTCTCGCTCGCGCCTACGTGGCCGGCGACATCGACATCGATGGCGAACTGGATTCACTCTTTGAACTTTCGGTCCCCCCGATTCGTCAACTCTTGAAGGTCGACAATCTTCGCTCGCTTCTTTCGGTGGTCGGCATTAATGCACTTCGCCCGATCGCACCTCCACCAATCGAAGCCAAGCAGCGAGGTGTACTGCACAGCCGCTCACGCGACCGGCAGGCAATCTCACACCACTACGACGTGTCGAATGCTTTTTACGAGATGGTCCTCGGCCCCTCGATGACGTACTCCTGTGCTGTTTTTCGATCGCCCGATGACACGCTCGAAGACGCGCAATGTCGCAAGGTTGACCTCGTGGCGCGCAAACTTGAGCTCTCCGCAAACATCCGTCTGCTCGATGTCGGAAGTGGCTGGGGCGCGATGGCCATTCACGCGGCGAAGGAATATGGCGCGACGGTTGTCGGCGTCACCCTCTCCCAAGAGCAGCAGCGTTACGCCACGAATCTCGCAGAGAAAGTTGGCGTGAGCGACCTCGTAGAGTTTCGACTCCAAGACTTTCGCGACGTGCACGACGGGCCGTTCGATGCGATCAGTTCGATTGGGATGTCCGAGCACGTCGGGCGAAAGTCTCTCGCCCCGTACACGCAACAACTCTTTAACCTCCTTCGCCCCGGCGGTCGTTTTCTCAACCACGCCATCGGTCGGCCAGTCTCCTTTGATCCCGATCCCGACCCATCGAAGACTTCTGAACTCTCGCGTCAAATGCAGATCGCCCTGGGTCTACGTGGACCGTCGAAAATCGGCAGTCCCTTCATGGAGCGCTACGTCTTCCCCGACGGGGAACTACACGAAGTCGGCACGATGGTGTCGATGTTCCAGGCCCATGGTTTCGAAGTGCGTCACCTGGAAAGTCTTCGCGAGCACTACGCGCTCACGTTGCGTCACTGGATTTCCAATCTCACGAAGCGCTTTGATGAAGCCGTTGAAGAGGTTGGTGAACAGCGAGCTCGAGTCTGGAAGCTGTACATGTCGGGTTCGGCCGTGGGTTTCGAGCGTCACCATCTCGAAATTCACCAAATTCTCTGTGCCAAACCGGTGGATGGAAAGAGCGGATTCGATCTACGGTCGGACTTCGAGCCGACATTTTGATGCTGCGTGCATTTGGGCCGTCCCAAATCTGGCCCGTTTCGTTGAGGGCCTGAAACTACGAGTTCATCGACTTC
>PLZP01000054.1:0-14708 GCA_003152215.1 Acidimicrobiaceae bacterium
GAAGTCGATGAACTCGTAGTTTCAGCCAGCCGGCTCCACGTCGGGAGTCTGACCGATCGTCAGTTGCAGACTCGGCAGGAGCGCCGCGAAGTCAATGTCGCCGTACCCCTTCGCGGACGCCGCTTTGGCCAACGCACTCACCAGTTCGACGGCGGGCAGCGTGAGACCGCCCGCGTGCGCGAGGTCGAGTGCCAGGTCCATGTCCTTCACAAGTAGATCGGTCGTGAACGTCGCGGAGTAGTCGTGATTGACGAGACCGGCAGTCTTGTAGCGAACGAACGGGGATCCGATGACGGACTGGCCCAGCGCGTCGAGGAGAACCGCGCGGTCGATGCCATTGTTCTCGCCGAGCACGATAAGTTCCGCCATGATCTCGGTCGTCACGGCGAGTGCCGAATTGATCGCCAGTTTGAGTGTCCGGGCCTGCTCCTCCTCGCCCAGGTAGAGGACGGTTGGACCGATTGACTGGAGGAGTTCTTCCATTTGGTTGAAGGTCTCCCGGGGTCCCGACACCAAGAGCGTGATCGCGCCCGCGGCGAGCACCTGGGGATTGCCGCTCACCGGCGACCGGAGATACGCAATGCCGACTTCCGAGGCCCGAGCAGCGACGTCACGAGAGATACTCGGTGACACGGTGGACATATCAATGAGGACACGGCCATCAGATCCGGAATGAAGCAACCCACCGTTGCCGAGACAGACACTCGCGAGCGCGTCGTCATTCTCGAGGAAGGTGATTACAACCTGCGCGTGCTCCCACAAGGTATCGAGTGCGTCGTGCAGGACGGCGCCGCGTGACTCGAAGTGCGCTACGTCTCTTGGCGAGCGGTTCCAGAGTCGAAGTGGCCACCCTTGGTCGAGGAGACGTCCGGCCAGTGCTTGCCCCATTTTTCCCATACCCAGTACCGCAATGACCGGTCGCTCGTTCTGTTGCATTGCACTCTCCTTCGCACGCGTCGGATGGGATCCGACGTGACCCAATCTCGCCAAACCGTTACCCAGAGTGAGGCGGCGAATCTGAGCCGGTAGTAAAAACTGTAATGTACGGTCCCACTTAACATCGTGCGGATCGAAGGAGTAGGAAACAGTGACCAACAGCACATTGCCAGCGTCGATTGATGTACTCCTCACCAATGGCCGCATCTGGACGGGGAGTGAGGCGCAGGACTCGGAGCCAAATGAGGTCTCGGCGATCGCACTACGCGATGGAATTGTGGTGGCGATCGGTTCGACAGAAGAACTCTCGACCCTGGCGCCTCATTCAGCGCGCGTCATCGACCTGCACGGTCGACGGGTGGTGCCAGGACTGATCGACTCCCATATACATGCCGTGCGTGCCGGGTTGACCTGGTCACTTTCGCTCCACTTCGAAGACATTCGCACTCTGGCGGAAGGACTTGCCCTCGTGGCGACCGCAGCGCAAGAGAACGCGGAGGGGGAGTGGATCACCGTGACGGGCGGTTGGCACTCGCGCCAGCTCGACGAAGCGCGCCTTCCTTCTCGGGCGCAACTCGATGCTGTCGCACCGAACAATCCCGTGTACCTCCAGGAGCTCTACGCCACGGCGGTGTTGAACTCCGCTGGGCTGGCCGCGTGCGGGTGGGATGACCACTCCGACGACCCGGCGCACGGTCACTTGCTACGAGACGAATTCGGTCATCTCACCGGCGAAGTCGTGGGCATGGGAGCGTTCGCGGTCGTGCTGGCATTGGCCCTGCGACCGACGATGGCTCAGTCGGTTGAGGGCACTCGCCAAATGTTTGCCGAGTTCGCGACACATGGCATCACGACGGTCCTTGACGGCGGCGGACTCTTTATGACGCCTGACAAGTACGCGCCGCTCTATCGGCTCTGGAACGAGGATCGGCTTGACGTTCGGACGCGACTCTTCGTTTCGGCGTGGACCCGTGGCGACGAGCGTGGTGACATTGCGACACTGATGCTGTTCGTTCATCCCGATTTCGGCGATGGACTGCTCCAAGTGGCCGGTCTGGGTGAGATTCCACACCTCGGTTGTCACGACATGGAGGGATTCGACGAGTTCTCGATCTCCGATGACGCGTTCGAGGAGTTCGTCGATATCACTCGAAAGTGTGTCGCTGAGGGTTGGCGAATGTCGGTGCACGCTGTGCTCGACTCGTCGCTCGGACGAGTACTTGACGCGTGGGAGTTGGTGGAGCGCGAAACGGGGAAGCTCTCCACGCTGCGATTCTCAATCGTGCACGCCGATCAGGCCTGTGAACGAAATGTTGAGCGCATCGCGGCGCTCGGTGCCGGTGTCATGGTGCAGAATCGAATGAATCTTCAAGCAACGGACTACGTCGCAACATGGGGAAGCGACGCGGTTCGTTCGGCGCCGCCTATCTCCTTGATGCGCAAGCACGGAATCGTCATCGGCGGGGGCACCGACGCGACGAGAGCGAACCGTTTCTCGCCGTGGGCGTCAATTGGATGGTTAGTGACGGGTGAGACGGTTGACGGAGCGATTGCTCGCGACGATGAACATCTCATGAGTGTTGAAGAGGCCCTCGCATGTTTCACGCGTCAAGCTGCATGGTTCGTCGGCGAAGAGGAACGACGCGGTCGCCTCGTGGTTGGCTTCGACGCGGACCTTTGCGTGCTGAGCCTCGACGCGCTTCGTTGTCAGCCCAGCGAACTCTCATCGATTCGAAGTGATCTAACAATCATGGGTGGTCGAATAACCCACGCGGCGGCCATCTTCGCCCAGGAGAACGACTAGTTCCCTCGAAACTCCATATTGACCCAGATTGCTTCTACCGCGACCTCGCCAACGTTGTAAAGACGGTGCGGTCGACTCGAATCGAATGAGATGGAGTCCCCCGCGTTGAGCACGTGGTTCTCGAATCCCAAGGCGATCTGCAGTGTGCCGCTCAGTATGAAGCCGTATTCCATCCCGGCGTGACGAATGAGTCGATCCTCGAGCGTGGAACTTCCGCCAACTTCGTAACGGACGAACATGAAGTCGGTCTTCTCGTGGTGCGACGACGTGAGTGACTCCCACGTCACGCCGGAGTCGAGTACGAGCACCTTGCGTTCATTTGGCCGCACCACCGGCGACGATGCGCCGCCCGCGTCACTTCGTTGATGGACGGGTCCTCCAGTGATTTTCACAGGACTGTTCCACTGATTGTTCGCAGCGTCGGTGAGGCCGGTCGGGGTGTCGCCATTGGTGGAGTTGAGTGACTCCTCATCAGTGAACAGTTCGTCAATTGATATGTCGAGTGCCGCGCAGATTGAAAAGAACGTCGCGACCGAAGGCTGTGCCTTGCCCGTCTCCAATTGCGAAATGAATGAGGCCGACACATCGATGTCGCGTGCGAATTGGCGAAGAGAAATACCTCGCGCCATCCGACGCTCACGAAGACGGGCCCCCACGAGGCCCGGTGCAAGGCGGTTCGTGGCGGGCAGCGGTTGCGCTTCAGTGCCGGCAGGCTTACGAGGAGTCTTTGGCACGCGCGCAGGCGTGATCCCCCTCGGTTCGGTGGCCACCGGCTTGGAAACCGCCATCTAACAGCCCCTCTTCCTGAACGCGTCACCCGTAAACCTACGGCGAGTATGACGACTCCTGGTACATCGTGAAGTATCAGATTCTATTGACACCTACTTGCCCTCCGTCAATTTTTCTGCCAGATGCTCCCATTCGCGACTGAAACGATACGAGTGGCGCGGCGGCGGTGCCGGCGCCTGGACTTCGATCCAGCGCACGAGTCCCGAGCTGCGATTCTCGAATCCGTGGTCAGCACCAACGCCAGCCCAGAGCACGTCGCCGGGATGCAGGACCATCAATTCACCGTCAACCAGGGCGTGAACTTCACCCTCAACGAAGACGTACGCCTCTTCGAAGGGGTGATCGTGCGGGTGCGCGATGGCGGTCGGTTGGTAGTCCACCATGAACATCGTGTGCAGCTGGGCACCCATCTGTTGATCGATGAGCATCTTCACCGCAATGCCGCTGTAGGCGAGGAGCGCCGTTGCCATGCTGGGCGACACCGTGGGTGCTGCGACGTCTGAACCACCCGAGAGTCGTCGAAGGTCCATGGAGTCGCCGTCGAAGCGGACCGCGTTTCGATTTCGTGGATCGCGCATGTCGGGTATGTCGGGAGTCGTTTGGACGAGGGTGTCGCCGGTGAAGAAGGTGTCCTGTCGTCGACCATCATCAAGTTCGGCCGGCGCCTCCATCTGTAGCCACTTCACCGGACCGTCGACGGCACGCATCGTGTACGTGGTGGCCAGTGGCAGCACAATGCAGTGGTCCGGTCCGAGTTCACTGGTCTTGCCAAGTGTGGTCACGGCGAGAGTCCCTGAAAGCACGTAGAGACTCGCCTCAAAGGAGTGCAGCACTGCGTCAATGTGCCCGCCCTCGTCCAGAGAGTCCACAGTGAGGGTCATATGCGGCGAACCGGTCGCACGGTTCACCAGAATCTGGCGTCGAAAACCTGACGAGTGCGCGCTGAACGCTGCGGGCGTCGTCGCACTTTGATCATCAATCACCGTTACGTGGTACATGGCCCTCTCTTTCGTGTGGTAATTCTGCTTCGTCGGTGCGAACAGCTACTTACGTAGCCAGCCGCCGTCCACGTGTAAATTCACACCGTTGATTCCCGTGTTGGCGAGCAAGAACTCCACTGAATGGACGATTTCATCCATCGTCACGAGACGTCCGAGCGGCGTCCGATTGATGATGTGGCTGTTGTCCTTGCCCTCCCAGTACGGGCTATCACCAATGATGCCCGGATGAATGGCATTGATCCGCACTGGGGACAATTCAGTGGCGAGCGAGTGGACAATGCCGACGACACCACCATTCACGGTCGACACGGTGGTCGAACCCGGGTAGGGACGTTCGAACGCCAAGCCGCCAAAGAGGACGATCGACGCCCGTGGAGTAAATCGATCCCGAAGGGCGTGAATTGTCTCGGTGTAGCCGACCAGTTTGAGGACAATCAATCGAGTCGCCGCTTTGATGTCGTAGTTGGCCATCGTGTTCGCGTCACGCTCGATGGCGGCGATGACGAGATCGTCGACGTTCGGAATGCTCGCGAGCGACTTCGCGATTGTTTCCGGTTCTGCGAGGTCGACCACAATGGGAATTGATCCAAGTCCGATCTCATCGGTGGCTTCGCGGGCGCTCTCTAGTGTTCGCCCAGAGATGTAGACCGTTGAGCCCTTCGAGGCCAATGTCCGCGCGACCTCTTTGCCTAAGCCCTTGGAACCTCCAATGACGACAGCGGTACGTCCCTTTTGGCTCTCTGACATTTGTTATCCCCCTCCTGAGTGTTCAGTGAAGTCAAACATACTCCAAGGATTCTGGGTTTTGCCACGAGAATTGGCGTGGCCAACTTCGGCCCAGCGGTGAGAAATCGTTGAGCACGTACGGAATTCGTCGAAGTATTCGTGACGAAAACGCGCGTGAAGTCACTATTGACATCAGTGAACACGGTGCTACGCTCAGCGCCTAACACATAGTTAATGGGGGATTGCAATGAGCAATAGCGTCAACTCGAAGGGTGAATCACTCGAGCACGGACGGTCGATTGTCTTTCGAAACGGCATCGTCGTCACCATGGATAATTTGCATCGAGTGCTGAAGAACGCTGACGTGTTAATTGTCGATGGTGTCATCAAGGAGATTGGCACGAAAATCGCCGCGCCCGACGATGCGCTCACTATTGATGCGACCGGTGGCATCATCATGCCGGGCATGATCGACACGCACCGCCACATGTGGCAGACCGCAATGCGCGGCTACGGAGCGGATTGGAGTCTCGCGCAGTACTACGTCTGGTACTACCTGCAACACGGAAAGAACTTCCGTCCTGAGGACATCTACGCCGGCAACCTCTTGTCGGCGATAGAAGCAATCGACGCCGGTGTCACCACATCGGTTGACTGGTCGCACGGACTGCAAACGACCCAGCACGCTGACGCCGCAGTGGACGCGCTCGAAGCGGTACCGGGTCGCTTCATTCTCGCCTACGGCAACATCCAGGCGGCACCTTGGGAGTGGTCAGTCGACCCCGCCTTCAAAGAGTTCTACAAGCGTCGCTTCGACGGTAAAGGCGACATGCTGGGCTTTTCATTGGCCTTCGACGTTCTGGGCGATGCCGCATTTCTCGAAAAGGCGGCCTTCGACGTGGCCAAAGATTTGGGGGTGCCGGTCACGACCCACGCGGGCGTCTTTGGCATCACGGGCGACGAAAGTATCCGCTTGATGCACGAGAACGGCTGCATGAATGAGCACACCGTTTTCGTTCATAGTTCAACCCTTTCGGAGGATTCCTACCACCGAATTGCGGCCTCCGGCGGGTCAGCATCGGTCTCGACGGAGAGTGAGCAGAGCGCCGGTCAGGGCTACCCCTCGTCGTGGCGTCTGCGTCAGTTTGACATTCCGATTTCGTTATCGCACGACACGACGGTCTGGTGGAGCGCGGATCTCTTCACTGCGATGCGCACGACGGTCGGGTCGGACCGGTCGCGCCAGCACATGGAGGCGCACGCACGAGGCGAGCAAGTCGTCAACCTCGACCTTCGTTGCGAAGAAGCGGTCCACTGGGCGACCCGCGGCGGGGCCAAGGCGATCGGGCTCGAAGACAAGGTCGGGAGCATTGAAGTGGGCAAGCGTGCTGATGTGGTCCTCATTAAGAACGACGATTCGCCGGTCATGTTCCCCATCATCAGTCCTTATGGCCACATTGTGATGCAGGCGCAGCGAGGCGATGTCGACACCGTGGTCATCGACGGCAACATCCTCAAGAACGAGCGCAAGCTTGTCGGTATCGACTTGGCGGCAGCGCGAAACCTGACGGAGAAGACCGTCTCCTATCTCGCTGACTCCGTCGGCGAAGCCGCGTGGGTCGAGGGCCAGAATCCCGAACTCTCGGCTCATGTAATCGCCGAGAACCCGTATAAGTACGTGAAGTAGTTCGCAATACCAAGCTTTTCCTTCCAAAGACCGGCGCTCGAAAGGGCGCCGGTCTTTCGCGTGGGCGACCTCCTAAATGCTTGGAAGTGTGCCTACCATGGGTTCGCTTCAGCGACCGTATGCGTCTGCCGACAAACGTTCACTATCGGTTGACACGTTCAGTGAACGCGTGTACTGTCTGACTCCAATGGATGTACGCCCCGAGCGAAACGCGGGTCTTTGATCGAGCCTCTCGCGGAGAGGTAACGGGAAAGCCGTCTTGGCAAAGGGTCCAAAGATTGTCTGTCGAGAGCAAAGTGCTTTCGGCCTCAGGGGGGAAATCAATGCTCAAGAATAGAAGTCGTTTAATCACGATTGTGATGACCGGAGTACTTGCTCTGTCTACCGCCGGCATCGGTCTGGTATCGACAGCGCAAGCTGCGACCAAGCACAAGGCAAAGGCGAAGACGTACAACGTCGCCTACCTGTCATACGGGGTCGCCAACAGTTACGACGCGCCGATGTTGGCTGCGGCGAAGGCCGTGGCGTTGACGACGGGCCACATCAACGTGACCGTCTTCGACTCACAGAGCACTGACACGATCCAGGTGTCACAGCTCCAGGACGTCGTGAACTCCAAGAAGTACCAGGGGATCATCGTCCAGCCAATTTACGGTCAGGTACTCATTCCCGAGATCAAGGTGGCCATCAAAAAGGGCATCAAGGTTGTGAACATCGACCAGATCCTTGGCACGAACTACGCGAGCGACCAGATTGAAGTGCACGGCCTCTCGGGCAACGTCGTGTTCTTCCCATCAAAGATCGGTGCACAGTTGGCTGCGCAGACGATTGCGGCGTGCGGCACTGCGAACCCTTGCAAGGTCGCACTGGTGCATAACTACACGGGGTACGAGCCGGACTCGGCAATTACCACCGCGTACGACGCCGGTCTCGCCAAGGACGCGAATGCGAGCATCGTGGCACAGGGTGACGGTTTCTATACGCCGTCGACTGCGTTGACCTTTGTCGCTGACACACTCGTCGCACAGCCGTCGCTGAATGTGATCGTCGGCGCGGACCAGGACTGCGAAGGCGCTCAGGCGGCCCTGACGTCCGCAAAGAACACCAGTGTCAAGCTGGTCTGTTACGGCGCGAGTGCGACGGGAATTGCCGCGGTGAAGAGCGGCGCGTGGTTCTCTGACGTCGCGCAGGAGCCGGCAACGGAAGGTGAATTGGGCATGCTTGACCTCATCAAGGCCATGAAGACGGGCAAGGGCACGAAGGCTCAGAACCCTGTCGCGGCGTTGCCGAACAACGGCATCGTCACCGCCAGCAACGCCAGCAAATTTTCTGGTGAATGGCCGGGTTGATTTGTCGGTAGCAGAAGGACCGAAGATCCGAATTTGACATGGATGGATTGAACCCTGAAATGTCGACGAGGAACATTGACGAGGCACCCCGCAGTACCGCGGAGGCATCCGGAGGCGACTTGGTCGTCACGGGTGTCTCGAAGCGGTACGGCGGGGTGCCCGCTCTCACTGACGTCTCACTGACCATTACCCCCGGTACCGTCCACGCATTGGTTGGTGAGAACGGTGCGGGAAAGTCGACGCTCGGCAAGATCATTTCCGGTGTCATCAGCCCCGACGAGGGATCACTGTCGCTCGGGGGCGTCTCTCTCAGTTTTCGATCGCCGCGCGAGGCAATGGCGCACGGCATCGTCACGATTGCGCAGGAACTTGCCATTGTCCCAGGTCTCACCGTCGCGGAGAACGTGTACCTGGGTGTTGAAGTAAGCACGGCGGGATTTGTGCGACGACGCGAATCTCGGCGTCGGTTCCGCGAACTTGCGAAGAAAGTTGGATTCGATCTCTCGCCTGATTGGCGCGCCAGTACGCTCTCGATCGCCGATCAGCAAAAGGTCGAAATCATGCGAGCCCTCTCGCGAAATGCCTCCATCGTCGTCATGGACGAGCCCACGGCGGCGCTGTCCGGGAACGAGACGAAGGCGCTGCACGAGATCATCCGATCCTTGGCCCGCGAAGGTAAGTCCGTCATCCTCATCTCGCACTTTCTCTCTGAAGTGCTGGCCCTCGCCGACGTCATCACGACACTGCGCGACGGCCATCTGATTCGCACGGTCGATGCCAAGGACGCGACTGAGGACTCCTTGATTGAAGGGATGCTCGGTCACTCGTTGACGACCGCATTTCCCGAAAAGGTTGTGGCGGAGGAGGAGAAGCACGTCGTCCTGGAAGTCGAACATCTAGAGGCGCCCGGTGTCAATGACTGTTCATTTGTACTGCACGAGGGTGAGATCCTGGGAATCGCCGGCTTGGTGGGCGCCGGTCGCTCGGAGCTAGCTCGCGCAATTTTCCGCGACTCCAAAGTCACGGGCGGAGCAGTTCGCCTGAAGGGTGAGGACCTAGGTGGTCACAGTCCGTCGCGATCAATTCGACGTGGTCTGGTCTTTATCCCCGAATCCCGCAAGGAGATGGGACTTCTCATTGGCCGATCGGTGAAGGAGAACATTTCACTTTCTCGGCTCGACCTCGTGAGTCGGATGGGCTGGATAGCGGGAATTCGTGAGCGCCGCAAAGTCGCAGAGTTGATGAAGACGGTGAACGTTCGCGCCGCCAGCATGCGAATGCCGGTCTCGATGCTGTCGGGCGGGAACCAGCAGAAGCTCCTGTTCGCCAGGTCCGTTATGTGCTCGCCCAGTGTCCTGATTGCCGACGAACCAACGCGAGGCGTTGACGTTGGATCGAAGCGCGCAATTTACGACCTCCTGACGGAGATGGCTGCATCGGGCATGGGCGTGGTGGTCATCTCGTCGGACCTCGAGGAAGTACTTGGTCTCGCACATCGAGTCCTCGTCATGCGCCACGGTCGCATCATCACTGAACTCTCGGGCGAACGAATAAACGAGCAGGCAGTGCTCGCCGCCGCGTTCGCCGAGCCAACCATCGAAGGAACGGTCTCATCATGAATGTAAGAGTCGAAACTGAAGAGACCCTCGACGTTGAATCCAGTAACGCTGCACGATTCAGACTGGGCGCCTTCCGCCTCCTCGGGTCGTGGCGACTCGCCGGTATTGGAATCCCCTTCATCATCCTCTTCATCGTGCTGTCCGTGTGGAGCGGACCGTTTCTCTCGACGACGAACCTCATCAACATCCTGGACCAGCAGGCGGCCACGTTGGCGATCGCGGCGGCGGGAACGCTCGTCCTCGTCGCCGGTGGGCTCGACCTTTCGGTCGGGGCGATCTACGGACTGACGACCGTCGTCTCGGGGAATCTTGCGGAACATCATTCACCGTGGATCGCCATCGGCGTGACGCTCCTGGTCGGTCTCGGCGTCGGTCTCGTGAACGGCGCCATCGTCGCCTTCCTGAAGATCAACCCGCTCATTGCGACGTTGGCAATGTCGTTCGTCATCGGTGGCGTGGCTCTCAAAGTCTCGGGCGGGAACCTGATTGTTCTTTCACAGAACTCCGGGTTCTACAAATTCGCCAATGCGGAGTTCTGGTCGATTCCGAGCGCCGTGTGGATTGTGTTCGTCTTTGTCGTGATTCTGGCACTGCTACTTTCTCGAACCACCTTTGGCCGTTACGTCGTCGCCTCCGGCGGCAACGCCGAAGCCGCCCGTCTCGCTGGTGTTCGAGTGAATCAGATTCGCATCATCACCTACGCGCTCAGCGGTTTGGCGGCCGGACTCGGTGGCGTCATCGACACGTCGAGACTGCTCAGTGCCCAGGCCAACAGTGGTGGCAGTGGGCTGACCTTCTTGGTACTTGCGGGCATCGTCGTGGGTGGCACATCAATCGCCGGTGGCGAAGGTTCGGTTCCACGAACCGCCATAGGCGTTCTTTTCATTGCGTTGATTTACAACGGTATGTACCTCTTGAACTTCAACGTGTTGTACCAGCAGATCGTGCTGGGCGTCATTCTGCTGGCCGCAGTCGGACTCGATGTCTGGGCGCGCAAGCGTCGAGGCTAGGGCTTCATCATTCAATATCTGGAGGAATAATGGGCATTCACACCAATGGAAGCAACGCCGTCGACTGGGAGACGCGCGTTGACATGCCCCGTCTGCGCGAAGAACGGCTCGCCAAGCTCCAGGCCGAACTCGAACGTTCGGACTTGGGTGCCCTGTTGACGTTCGACTTCCACAACATCCGCTACATGACCGGCACGCACATCGGCACGTGGGCCATGGACAAACTGATTCGATTCGCCCTGCTACCGCGCGGCGGCAAGCCCATTGTCTGGGACTTCGGTTCCGCCGCGCGTCACCATCAGCTGTACAACCCGTGGCTCACCGGCGTCCAGATCGGACCGGACGGCACCGAGATTCCCTACGACGGCGCACGCGCCGGCATCTCCACGTTGCGTGGCGCCATTCCTCCCGGTGCCGACCGCGCCGGGACGGTGGCCACCAAGATCAAGGAAGTACTGCACCAGTTCGGCCTGCAGAACGAAGCGATCGGCGTCGACATCATTGAGATGCCGGTCTTGGCCGCCTTCGCCAAAGAGGGCATGACCTTGGTCGACGGCCAGCAGGTCTTCCTCGAGGCGCGGCGCATCAAGACGAATGACGAGATTTCGCTCCTCACCTACGCCGCGTCCATGGTCGACACCGCGTACGAGGAGCTCTACACGTTCCTGCGTCCGGGGGTGAAGGAGAATGAGTGCGTTGGTTTGGTGAACAAGACGCTCTACGACCTCGGCTCCGAGCACGTCGAAGGCGTCAACGCCATTTCGGGCGAACGATGCTCACCGCACCCTCACGTCTTCAGCGACCGACTCATTCGACCTGGCGATCCCGCGTTCTTCGACATCCTTCACAGCTACAACGGTTACCGCACGTGCTACTACCGCACTTTTGCGGTGGGGAGTGCCTCGGTGGCCCAACGTGATGCCTATACCAAGTGCCGCGAACTCATTGACATCGCTATCGCGCGGGTCAAGCCGGGTGCGACGACCGCCGACATTGTCTCGCTGTGGCCGAAGGCCGAAGAGTTCGGCTTCCCGAGCGAAGAGGCGGCGTTCGGTCTCCAGTACGGCCACGGCATTGGACTCTCAATCTGGGAGCGACCGATATTCAGCCGCATGATCTCACTGGAGCACCCCGAGGTCCTCGAAGAGGGAATGGTCTTCGCTCTCGAAACGTACTGGCCGGCCAAGGACGGATGGTCGGCGGCGCGCATCGAAGAGGAACTCGTCGTCACGGCCACTGGCTGTGAGGTCATCACAAAGTTCCCGGCCGAAGAGTTATTGGTCGCGGGCCAGCGCTACTTCTTCGCGGGTGGTCCAGTCAACGGTCTCAGAGACGCTCAGTCAAACCTCAACACTGCAGCCGGGCGGGGCGAATCGTAAGTCGACGCTGCACGAGGGTGGTAAGGGCTACAGACCCGAAAGTCGGCGAATCGGGCGCGCCAGCGCAGAGATGTCGTCGTCACCGTGTCCTTGTGACGCGAGGCCGTCCTCAAAGGTGGCGGCAATCGCAGTGATGGGAAGAACTGCTCCGACTTTCTCGGCCAGTGCGAGACCGATGCCGAGATCTTTTCGATGCAGCGCAATCTTAAAACCCAAGGGGTACTCATCGTTAATCATGTTGCCACTGCGATTCGTCAAGACCCACGACGCGGCGGCTCCTCCCACGAGTGCGCCCACGACTCTTTCGACATCAAGCCCTGCCTTGAGTCCGAGTGTTATGCCTTCGGCGACGCCGAGGTAGACCCCGGCGAGAATGACCTGGTTGATTGCCTTGGCCCACTGACCTGAGCCCACGGCACCAAGGTGGGTCACGGTCGAGCCCATCGCGTCGAGCACAGGCCGGGCCCTCTCGACGTCAACTTGATCGCCGCCCACCATGATGGACAGAGTCCCTAATCGAGCTCCTTCGGAGCCTCCTGATACCGGTGCGTCAAGCATCGTGACGCCAAGTTCGGACAAACGATTGGCGATTTCCTGCGCGCTCAGCGGACTTATTGTCGAACAGTCGATGAACAGTGACCCCGCCACCAAACCTTCGGCGAGTCCGTGCTCACCAAACAGAACGTCGTTGACCTGAGGCGTATCCGTGAGGCAGGTGACCACGATGTCGCTCAACTGGGCCAGCTCCTTTGGTGACGCCGCTTCGTGTGCGCCCAATTCGAGAAGGTCCGCGGCCCGACCGGGCGTTCGATTCCACACCGTGAGCGCGAAGCCTGCTCGCACGAGGTTCGCCGCCATGAACGCGCCCATCGTTCCCATGCCCGCGAAGCCCACTCGTACGCCATGGTGCTGCGGTGTGATGTCGCTCATTGACACTCCTTCGGATGCGCGCAGCGGCCTGCGCGGCGATCGTCGTCAGTGTATCGAGCGGCCCTCCGCGTGGCTCAACTGACGAAGGATCGACGCGTGCGACGTCGCACAACAACGGTCACGAACGCACTCAGTACGACGAGGAAGACGAAAGGAGGAATGAAGACACTCCACGAGGCGTCCTCGCGCCTCACTTCGAGCGACGTCGCGAGCAAGCCGGGACTGTTCTTGGCGGTGACGAACGTGGCCTTTGAGCCCGTTGCCCTGAACGCGCGACCGGGAATCGTGTCGTGAAAACGTTGACCGTTCAGGACGAATGTCCCCTCACACCTGTAGTCAACGAGATTACTGCCGCTGCCCCCAAGTTCGCCCGTGCACGTCGTCGTTGTGACCGAAACCGACACGCCGTGCTGTTGAAGGTTTGAAACATTCGAATTGCGGTGCACGCCCGACAAGGAAAATGTGACAGAAAGGATGGCCAGGGTTGCAACGATGAGGGCGATGACGATCTGAGCAACTCGTCGTGTATCGACCTCTACGGGCGCGCCGCGCAACATCGCCACTGACTCATATGCCCCGTTACCCCCGACGACATCGGGTATAACGGGTGCTGTCGAGTCGCCACTACGAGAATTGATGGGCAAATCCTAGCCAGACCGTAGGTCGCCATCCCACGAGCCTTCCTTTAAAAAAACACACCGGTCCCGCTCAGCGGGACCGGTGTCAAAACGTGGAACAGGCAATGTTCACCTTCACCTCAGTGTTGCCTGAGAAGAAGAAATCTTCCTGTGCTGACCTATGCCGTGAAGGTAATTGTCTCGTGCTTCGTACCGCCGGCACTCGTGATCGTGAGCAGAGCCGTGAACTTGTGACCGTTGAGCGAACGTACGAGCCTCAGACCCGCGCCCTTCAGCACAATCGAGATCGTCTTCGTCGTTCCTGCTCCGGTGACGTACCCCGACTTACCCAGTAGCAAATTCTCTGTTACGAAGTGGAACTTGCCGGAGTGTCCAATTTCGACCTTGACTCTTATCCCCTTCGTCAGTTGAAGAACTCCCGCACACCTGGCCCTGGCGCAGTGCACCACTGCGAACACCTTGGTTCCGATGAAGTGAACTGAGCTCGGAACCGTCACTGTCGGCTTAGGAGCAGCGGTCGTCGTGGTCGTCGGTGGAACGGTCGTGGTGGTGGTCGGTGGAACTGTTGTCGTGGTGGACGTTGTCGTGGTCGCCGGATGCGTCGTGGTCGTCACTGGAGCGGTCGTGGTCGTCACTGGAGCGGTCGTGGTCGTTGTCGGAACCGCCGGCGTNNTCACGGCCTCGACTTCGTAGTAGTACTTCGTGCCGTTCGTCGCCAACGCGTCGGTGTAGGTGAGGACGTTGCCGACCGTGGCGTAAGGCGTGGCCGACTCGCCGCCCGCGGACGTGCCGCGCAAGATGTTGTAATTGGTGACGGCCGATCCACCGTTGCTCGAGGGC
>PLZP01000054.1:14800-15008 GCA_003152215.1 Acidimicrobiaceae bacterium
TCACGGCCTCGACTTCGTAGTAGTAATTCGTGCCGTTCGTCGCTGACGCGTCGGTGTAGGTCAGGACGTTGCCGACCGTGTCGTAAGGCGTGGCCGACTCGCCGCCCGCGGTCGTGCCGCGCAAGATGTTGTAATTGGTGAGGGCCGATCCACCGTTGCTCGAGGGCGCCGTCCAGTCCAGGACCACCTGTCCGTTGCCGGGAGTGGC
>PLZP01000049.1 GCA_003152215.1 Acidimicrobiaceae bacterium
CGAGACCACGGAGTGACCGACCGTGTTCACGGCCTCGACTTCGTAGTAGTACTTCGTGCCGTTCGTCGCCAACGCGTCGGTGTAGGTGAGGACGTTGCCGACCGTGGCGTAAGGCGTGGCCGACTCGCCGCCCGCGGTCGTGCCGCGCAAGATGTTGTAATTGGTGAGGGCCGATCCACCGTTGCTCGAGGGCGCCGTCCAGTCCAGGACCACCTGTCCGTTGCCGGGATTGGCCGTCGTGAGTGTCGGGGCCCCGGGGACGATCGCCGTCTCACCGAGTGCTGATGGGGAGGACGTGCCATCACCGCTGTTGGCGGTCCACGTGTTCGGCGTGCTAGCCGTTGCGCTCGTATTGGCGTCGACGTAGTCATACTGACCAGCGGTGAGAGCAGGAGACGTGTTGCCTAGGGCATCTGAATGCGTAACGACATTGTTACTGACAGTTCCGCCCGTGGCCCCCGCGGAGAGGTAGATGCCATAAAGGCGTGAGTTTGTAATGGTGTTGCCATGCACGGTGAAGTCAATCGGACCGATCGGGCAAAGCGCTTGACTGTCCGCGTCGTAACCAGTGGAGATCATGGCGATGCCGTAGACGAAGCCATTGATTGTGTTGTTCGAGATGTTCTGACTTGAGCATCCATCGCCGTAATTGCCGCCTGTATCAGAGTCGATGACCTTGATACCGGACTTCGGGTCAGAGGTGCTGGGCGTTCCGGAAGCAGAACTGTCCTGGTCAATGCCACCACCGTTCAATGTGTTGCCCGTGACCGTGGCAGCTTGGTCGTAGCCCGACAACCACAGCGCGCTCAGCGCGCCGTCATCGACACCGCTTGAGTTGTTCGTGGGGTAATTAACTGTGTTGTTCGTAATTGAGGCACCGCTGGTGTCGGAGAGTTCAACTGCGTTGTTTTCATAACCACCGCCGGCCTGCGTATCGAAGACGTTGCTGGTGACCGAGTCACCCGTGTCCAGAGCGGTGACGTCGGCCTGTGTTAAGCCTCCAACGGCATCTTGACCAAGGCCGATGTGGATATCGGCATCGGTGCCTAAAATATTGGTAATGAAGTTGTTGCTAATCGTGACGTTATTCTCACCCTGATCGCCTGCCCCAGGGATATTGCTACGCACCTCAATTGAGTTCGTATAGTCCAGTGTCAATCCGCTAATCGTCACGTTGGGCGACTCAACGAGAATGCCCCCATCACTGGTGCCGAGGCTAAAACCGCCGGTGATTTCCGTTTGTGTCGTAGGGTCAATCGTTTCAGAGGACGTGGGGGCGACATTCCAGTTCGAGCCGTCAATGGTGATGGCCTTGGTGATAACGACCTGATGGTTTGCGCCGTACGCCGCATCAGCGAGGTTGAAACTACCCGTGCACATGTAGATCGTCTGGCCGGCCGTGGCTGCAGTGAGGGCGGCCGCCAAGCTGGCGTACGCCGTTGGAGTACCAGGGAAGCTGCCGGGACAACCGGGGTCGGTAAGCGTGCCATTCACACTCACGACCTCATTAACGGTGGTGGGCGGTGTCGCCGCGCTGGCAGCGCTAACGGTAATGGCCGTAAAGCTCAGAGCCAGTAATGAGAGGACGCTCAGTCCTACGGTCAACAGTCGACGCGAATAGCGCATAGTTCCCTTTTCCCAAATCAGTTTCGTGATTTTCAGTTGAATTGCTTGTATTCCGCCTGATGGCCTGCGGCGCCTAAATGTACCATATTGATTGCGCGGTCCTTCGGTGACTGTTTGCATTTCAGCCCAATTGCGTAACAACCTTGTTACGAAGTGCGCTGGTCGCGCTCTTGAATGTTCCGAACTGCGTTGGTGTTGCATGATCGTGAACGAATTCGCAATGTGCGCTGTGCATGGACGCAAACCGCAATTCAGGCTTTCGGCGGGATGCGTAGGCGCTCCATCCCTCCGTCAACGTAGAGGAGGGTCCCATTGGTCGATGCGGACGAGGGATGAGCAAGGTACGCAATGGCGCGCCACTTCGTCAGCACGTACCAGTCGACCGCTCGGCTGACGGGCTTCCAATGCGGAGCGTTCCGCTTCGGGATCGGCCGCCGCGTCGAGCAGTCGACCGACCCACGGTGGGTCGGCCGTGCCGGGCGCCACCGCGTTCACTCGAATTCCGAACTCGGCGAAGTCGGCCGCCATGGCGTAGGTGAGACTTACGACGGCTCCCTTGGTCGCGGCATAGACCGCTCGATTCGGCACGCCAATTGCCGCCACGATCGACGCCGTGTTGACAATGGCGCCATTCGACGACGCCTTGAGATAGGGCAGCGCCGCCTTGGTCGCACGCGCGAGACCGACGACGTTCACGCTCCATAGGTTGGTCCATTCGTCCTCCGTGGCCTCGGTGACGTCGCCGCCATCCTGGCCGGAGAGCGTGCTCCTGTTGCTGGTCCGGGTCCCAAGTTCCACGTTGACCCTCAAGCAGTTGCCGTCCCAACTGCCTGATTCTCACACTTAAGCGTGTAATCAAACCGTGGGGCAGGCCAGGCGGGGTGTTTAAAGAGATATTTTATATGTGTTTGAAAGTCAATTTGAGCAATTAGATTGGTTTCGGACGTCATACAGCTGCTTCCAACCATCCCGACCACATGTCGCAGGAGGAAGTATGACGCCTTTGACTAGCGAGCGACTCTTTCTGAAATTGGAAGAATCAGCGAACCTAAAATCCCCTTCGCCAATCGCAGCCGTCGCCATCCCTTGTACTCGCGGTGCGCAGCACTGGTCCTCGACACGAAATACGCAACTGTCAATAGTGGTTGGCCCGGGGGAAATAGGTCTCAACCTTAAGCCTCAAGTTCGATCACAACTCATCACCACGGTGACTCGAAGTTGAAGAGGATGAAATTCCCCCAGTGGAATCTCGACACGTTGCTGTCGACCGTCGATTTCCTCGACGCCACGAATGTTGGCGTCATCTTGCACGACGAAAATGGAGTAGTGCTCGAGTGCAACGTTTCGGCCGCGGAGCTTTTTGGCACCACCATTGAGAAGCTGCTCGGTCGCGCCTTTCTCGACACCGATTGGGGCATTGTCCGAGAAGACGGCACACCATTCCCAACCCAAGAACGGCCCGAGATGATCACGCTTCGAGAGGGCAAAACGACCACCGGCACAATTCTCGGCTTTGATGTCGTCGCCAAGGCGCGACGTTGGCTCAAAGTCAATACCTGTCTGGCCGAAGTCGATGGTGCAACGGTCGGCGTGATCTCTTCGTTCGTCGACGTGACGCTCCAGATCCAACGTGAGCACACCATGCGACTCATGCGAGAGGTGAGCCGGTTCGCGACAACCTCAACGGTGGACGTCGAACTATTCCAGCGCCTCTGTGACGAAATCGTTGCGATTGGCGACTATTCGTTGGCGTGGATCGGCGAAGCGTCAGAGAGCGAAAACGGCGTTGTGCACATCTGTTACTCCGCAGGGAAGACTGCGTACCTCTATGACGACATTGTGTCGACGTTGGCATGGAAAGAAACGGGTGTGGGCCCGACGGGAACTGCGCTACGCACGGGACGCACGCAGGTCGCCAACGATCTGGAACACCAATCCAACTATGAGGAATGGTGCAGCCGGGCGTCGAGCTTCGGACTCTCGTCAAGCGTCGCAATACCGTTCCAACCGGGTGGTCGCCGCGCCGTGTTGTCGATATATGATCGCCACCCTTTCGTTTTCGACAGCGTGACGGTCCAGGGTCTCGAAGAGATCGCCCACGAGATTGAACTCGCCGTCGCCGCTCAGCAATCGGTACTCACGATTCGCGCGGCGCTCGAAGAAACTTCCAAGTCAATGACTGACCTCGTCGAATCCGAGCGCTCGAGAGATCGATCCGAGGAAAAGTTCCGCCTCGCCTTCGAGGACAATATGGCCCCGATGATGTTCAGCGACACCGATGATCTCGCCATCGCCGTCAACGATGCGTTCTGCGAAATGGTTGGATTCTCGCGCGAAGAACTCCTTGGGCACGACTCGACCCATTTCACCTTTCCCGACGATGTGGAGATCACCCGCGAATCTCATGAAAGCCTTATCTCGCTTCGAGCGAACCAGGTCCGTTTCGTCAAGCGCTACTTAAGAAAGGACGGCCAAATCGTTATTTCCGAGGTTTCACGATCGACGGCCCGTGACGAGTCCGGTGAGACCCTGTATTTCGTCAGTTCCGAGCGCGACATCACGGCAGAGCGAGAACTCGCCACAGAACTTTCCCATCAAGCCCTGCACGATCCCTTGACTGGTCTCGCCAATCGCGTACTGCTCGAAGACCGATTGAACTTGGCGCGGGCTCGCTCTTATCGCGGGCGCGGGTTAATCGCGGTCTTCATGATCGATCTCGACGACTTCAAGGGCGTTAATGACACGCACGGCCACCTGGTAGGCGACCAGCTCCTCCGTGATATCGCTACCCGCTTTGAACGGGTAGCACGGCCCACCGATACGCTCTGTCGATTTGGTGGTGATGAGTTTCTCTATTTAGCCGAAGGTCTCACCACTTCGGGCGAGGCGGAGGAGATCGCGACACGTTTTCTCGCGACGCTCGTGCAGCCGTTTTGCCATGGCGTCGTAGAATTCGTCCAACACGCGAGCGTCGGCATCGTGGTGTGGGACCCGGACGCACCGACGAGTTTCATGCTTATCCAGAACGCCGACGTCGCGTTGTACGAGGCAAAGCGTAAACAGAAGGGCTCGTACCTGTTCTTTGATGTCTCGATGCAAGACATGGTTGCATCGCGATTCACCCTCAATCAGGAACTGGGTCTGGCGATACAGAACAACGAACTCTCAATGTATTACCAGCCGATTATGGACCTCCAGACGCAAGACGTCGTGGGCTTCGAGGCCCTAATGCGCTGGGAGCATCCGCAACGAGGGGCAATCGGCCCCGACGTGTTCATCCCGATAGCGGAGCAAAGCGGCATCGTCTTAGAACTGGGCGGATTCGCCTTGCGAGAGGCGACCAACCAAGCGAGTTTGTGGACGAAGAACAGGGCTGAATCTCTCCCTTACGTGTCCGTCAACCTCGCGACCCAGCAGCTCAATGACCCGCTCCTCATGACGATGATTGACGAAGCGCTCTGTGAGAGCGGACTCGCGCCCGAGCGACTCGTTCTGGAGATCACTGAGACCTCTGCTCTCTTTGACATCACAGAAACCTTCAACGTTTTGGAAAATTTGAAATCAAGAGGAATCGGCATCGCTCTCGACGACTTTGGAACTGGCTATTCGTCCCTGTCGTATCTTGTGCAGCTCAATCCTAAGGTCATCAAGATTGACCAATCCTTCATCAGCCCCACCAACGACAGCGAACAGATTGAAGTGTTACTTGAGGCCATTATCTCACTGGGCCACAAACTGAAGCTCACATTGCTCGCCGAGGGCATCGAAACCCAGCGTCAACTGAACAAGCTGCTACGAATGGGTTGTCGCTTTGGCCAGGGCTACTTATTCTCGGACGCAATTGCCGCGAATCAAGTGGAGACACTGCTTGCGGAGCGCCAAACATCGACGTGACTTCACGCGGTCAACTCGCCATCGGACTCTCTAAGAATCCCGGCGCGATGCACACTCGTGGTGACAACCGGCCACCAAAACCCCTCATCAATTGGGCTTCAGATGAAAATCCTTGAAGAGGGCGACGAGAATCGAACTCGCGTTCACAACTTGACCCCACGCTGTTCAGGGGGAAATGCTAAAGGGGGGACTGGCTTTCCCTAGCGAAGTCGACCCCTTCGAGGTCCCGCGACACTCTCGGGACACCGGACACCGAACAAGGGCGAAGCGCCTTCGCTGTCGCTGGAAGATTTCACTGAGGCCGAGGGCATTGATCGTTCATCTAAGTCGACCGCTTCGCTGGATTGGCGTTCGCTCGATGTATCTCGCGTATCGAGCTGCTGATCGAGCAGAAGCGAGGGGAGGTTCTTCCACCTCGCGCATTGCTCGACTCGCCGACTTCATCTCCGGCCAGTAGCTACTGGAAGTTGAAAGAACGTCCCTATTCGTCGCCGTGCACCACGACGCCCCCGGCCACAGTGAGGTCGACGTCCGTATCGCCAATGTCGCTCGATGGGATGGAGAATATGTCTTGGCTGAGTACCGCCACGTCGGCTCGGCGTCCGACGTCGAGCGATCCCAGTAGTTGTTCGTCGCCGTTGACGTAGGCCACACCCTTGGTGAAGGCCGCCAGCGCTTCGCCCACCGACAAGCCCTCTTCGGGCCGAAACGGTTTCGTTGTTTCATCGGTTCCGGGCCGACCCAACCGTGTCGAGAGCATGCGGTTGACCGCGACGTGGATCTCTTGGAGTGGATCCGGGCTCGAAACGGGCCAGTCCGAGCCGAAGGCGACTCGCGCGTCGCGGTCCAACAGCGAACGTATGGAGTATTGCCAATTACTCCGATCCTCGCCGACGAAGGGGATAGTGAGTTCCTCCATCTGAGGGTCATTGCACGCCCACAATGGTTGGAAGTTCGCGATGGCTCCAATTCTTTTGAACCTGTCGAGGTCATCGGGGGCAATGAATTGGAGATGGGCAATATGGTGACGATTGACACCCCAGCGGTTCCGACCCGTGGCCTCAATTGCGTTGAGCGTGGTCGCAATCGCGCGGTCGCCAATGGCGTGGAAGTGGACCTGGAATCCGTCGGCGTCTAGCGCGCGTACCGAATCGTTCAGTTGGTCGGGCTCGATGAATAACTCGCCGCGATGGCCGTGCTCGCCGGGGCTGCCCAGGTAGGCCCGGGACATGGCGGCCGTGAATGTCTCGCACACGCCGTCCACCATCATCTTTATCGAGGTGGCTCGGAACACGCCGGTCGGCGCAATCTCTCGACGGGTACGAAAGAAGTCCATCTGCTCTAGGCCGCGCGTGCGGTCCCACCACAGCGCCCCTCGAACTCGTCCGCTCAGCCAACCTTCGTTGGCGGCCGCGACGTACGTTTCGAACGTGTCGGTGACACCGATGTCGCCGGCCGTACCCACGCAGGCGTCCTGCCAGTGCGTAATGCCGTGTCCGTGTAATCGCACGAGTGCGGCGCGCAGGCCGTCGCGTAACTCCTCAGGTGACGTAGGCGGAAGGACCCGCGAGACGAGCCCCATCGCGCCGTCGTGCAGCGCGCCGCTCGGAGCGCCCGTTTCGTCGCGCTCTATTCGTCCAGCGAACGGATCTGGAGTGGACGCGTCGATGCCCGCCTTTTCGAGCGCGAGTGTATTGACCCACGCGGAGTGGTGATCCTTGTTGGGCAGGAACGCGGGTCGACCGGCGCACACGGAGTCGAGGTCGGCCGCAGTCGGCAGACCGTCGGCGAATACTTCCATGGCCCAACCACTGCCGAGCACCCAGGCATCGGCGGGCAGTGTCGAGGCGTAGGCGCCGATGCGGTCAAGACACTCGCGTCGATTTCGAATTCCTGTCAAGTCGCATCGAAGGCTTTCGAGCCCGGCCGAGATTGCGTGCACGTGGGCGTCGCCGAACGCAGGAATTGCGAGTCGTCCCGCCAAGTCCACGAGTCGCGTGCTGGGACCGCGTCGATCGTCAATGTCGTCGTTCGACCCGATGGCGGCAATTCGCTCACCGTCGAAGGCGATGGCTTCTTCAAAGCCAGCGGGCGATGACGGTGAGAGCACCCGACCGTTCCGCAGAATGAGTGAAGACTGAGTCATCTCGGCTCCGTTGCCCCGAACCCCACTGACTCGGTCCGGTCAAACTAGCCAATAACCGTGATCGCCACCATCACTCCGGCGCGAAGAACGCCATTTACCAATCGACGCCTGGTAGTGATTGTCCGGCACTCTGGCCGCTCTTGAGGACGTACGACCCAGCAAGGAGGAGGTTGATGCGGTTACTCACGGTGGCGGCGATGCAAATGGCCTGCAGTCCATCTCAAGCGGACAACCTCGAGCGGATGGAGCAACTGGTACGCCAAGCGGCGGCCGAGGGAGCCAAGCTCATCGTGCCCCAGGAGTTGTTCGCGGATCAGTACTTTTGCAAGGACGAATCGCCGAGCAACTTCGCGTTGGCGCAGGAATACCCCACGTCCTCAATTGTGCAACGATTTCAGGCACTGGCTCGTGAGCTTGGTGTGGTGTTGCCGATTCCGTTTTTCGAACGTTCCGGCAAGAGCTTCTTCAACTCCGTGACGGTCGCCGATTCAGATGGGACGCTTCTCGGTCGCTATCGCAAGAGCCACATTCCCGACGGCCCCGGCTACGAAGAGAAGTTCTACTTCACCCCGGGCGATACCGGCTTCCAAGTGTTCGCGACATCAGTGGGTGCCGTCGGTGTCGGCATTTGCTGGGATCAATGGTTCCCGGAGTGCGCACGAGCAATGGCGTTACGAGGAGCCGAGATCTTGTGTTATCCGACCGCCATCGGCTCGGAGCCCGAGGACCCCACGTACGATTCGTCACTGCACTGGCAGCGCGTCATGCAGGGTCACGCCGCAGCCAACATGATGCCGGTAGTTGCGTCAAATCGCGTTGGTCTCGAAAGTGGTACGTCAACTGACATCACCTTCTACGGTTCGTCATTCATCACCGATGGCACTGGAGCGATGCTCCAGTGTGCCGATCGAGTGAGTGAAACAGTGTTGACGTCGACATTCGACCTCGACCAACTCGACCTATCTCGATCGGGATTCGGACCCTTCCGCGATCGTCGGCCGGAGCTTTACGGCGTTCTGGGAACACTCGACGGTCACGAAAGCTAAGACCACGTGCCTGATGTAGTCGCAGGTCACGGCCGTCTTCGAATCCTCGGGGTTACGCTGCAGCCTTGTGGCTCTGGAGTGACCCGACCCGGACCAGCGTTGGTGGATTCGCAACGACTCCGTCGGGCGAACTGTGTGTTGAATGGAGATGAGCGGTGACGAGACCGGATGCGACATTGGCGAACTGGCAGGACCCGGGCATCAATGAATGGGCATTCGGCCACGTCAGAGAGCTGATACCCACTGAGCGGATCGGTCGTGGTGCCGGTCCGGCGTCGCTCCTCGTTTCGGGTGACGCCATCGACTTGGACGGCGTCGTCGTGAACGTCGGCGAGAAGCGACAGTCCGCTGCAGCGGTGGTCGAGGCGTCCAACACCGATGCCCTGATGATGGTGCACGAGGGTCGTATCCGCGTCGAGCAGTACGGAGCCACGATGGCGCCGGACCGCACGCACATCCTGATGTCAGTCTCGAAGTCGGTCACCTCGACGCTTGCGGGCATCCTCATCAGCGAAGGTCTCCTCAGGTCTTCAGACGGGGTCACGCGACACGTGCCCGAGTTAGTCGGGACGGGCTTCGATGGTTGCACCGTTCAGGACCTGCTCGACTTCCGTGCGGGAATCGCGTTCTCCGAGGACTACGCCGACATGGATGCGGACGTGCGCATCTACGAGCAGGTCGCGGGCCACCGTCCGCGAACCAAGCCCGACCTGCCGTCGACGCTGTACGACTACATGCCGGGATTGGCGTCGAAGGGTCACCACGGGGGAGCGTTCGACTACCAGTCGATCCTCACTGACCTGCTCGCATGGGTCCTCGAATGCGCCGCGGGAGCGACGTTCGCTGAACTTGTCTCGAGCCGGATCTGGTCTCGCATTGGTGCGGAGTACGACGCCGAGGTGACGGTCGACCCGGCTGGCTGCGCGCTCGCCGACGGTGGGATCTGCGCGACGTTGCGCGACGTCGCGCGCTTTGGCCTGGCGCACCTCGAGCGTGGCGTCGTCGCCGATCGACAGGTGGTGCCGCGCGCGTGGGTCCTGGAGTGCACGAGGCGCGACGGGGAACTCGTCGACGCCTACCAGCGCGGGAGCGCTGGCCGGCCCGACCGGTTCGCGATGTACCACAACAACTGGTGGGTGCTCGACGCCGACCGCGGCATCTCGGCGGGGCTCGGCATCTACGGTCAGTTCCTGTACGTCGACCGCTCGAGAGACTGCGTCATCGTGAAGTTCTCGTCGTGGCCGACGGCGCTTGACCTTCGCCTCGCGGACTTGCACTTCGCGCTCGCCGATGCGCTGTGCTCGAGGGCCGAGGAGACCGCTCGAGGAACCTGAGGTCGTCACCGATCTCGCTGGCAGTGATCGACAAGACGTCCGGGCGCAGCACGGCGAAGTCGCTGCGGTCGCCGACCTCGAGTTCACCAGGCACACCCTCTACGCCGCTGACGTAAACCGCGTTGATGCGCTCGCCATCGATGGTGAGCGCATCGGTGAAACTTGACGCTCCAAGTGGGTGCACGCGACTCGCACGCAGGATCAGGGCGGCGATGCTTGGCGGACCAGAGGAGAAGCGAGCGATGTCAGCGCGATCAGTGGTCCAATCACGCGCCGTTGACGGTGAGCCGGAGGTAACTCGGTGCGACCGCGTCAGTGTGCAGGGTCTGGGTGCTCGGTCGCAGGTCCTCAGCGAGCCACGGGTTCTCGTCGGTGCCCGGGTGTGGGACGTACTCGGGGAAGTCGCTGCTCGAGACGTGCACACGCAGCCGATGACCGGGCCGAACGCGGTAGCCGGTGTGGCCCATCTCGATGCGCGACGTGCGGTCGGATGACGGCTCGAGGACGTGGCCCTGGCCGCGCACGATCAGGTGGGCGTGGCCCTCCTCGTCGACGTCGAGGAGTTTGCAGTAGACGTCGGTCGTCGGCGCACTCGAGGACACCCGAGCGTAAAGATCGACTGGTCCAGTGAGGTCCAGCGCCTCAGTCAGTGGAGCACTCGTGAAGACGAGTACGTCCTCGCGCCGGCCGGTGGCGGCCTCGTCGGGGTACCAGTAGAGGAAGCTGAAGCTGTTCTCTACCGCACTCGGCACGAGGTCCGTCGGGTCGTGGACCCACGACGCGGAATCGGACTGGACGACACCGGCGCCGTTGAGCGTCCCTTCGCCTGCGCTCGCCGAGGAGAGGTCGCCGAGGAAGAGTCGTCGCTCGACGGCACCCGCGGGTGGCCAGATCGCGGACTCGTGGTAGACCTCGTGGCCGAGGTGCCAGCGCACGCGCGGGATCGAGTCGACGGGGTTGGCGCCTTTCAAGAAGACGTCGAAGAATTCGAGCGCCGGCTCCAGGTAGAGCGGCATCAATCGTTGGAGGGCGTCGTCGTTCACGATGTGGTCGTGCTCGACGTGCTCCTCGATGGGGGCCAACTCCAGGTGGTAGTTCTCATGGTCGACCGAGTCGGCGATCAGGTACTGCAACGGCGCCCACTCCGGTCGTGACAGCAATTCGACGTAGTCGCGCATGTGGGGGATCTGCAGGTTGTCGAACCAGCCGACCGAGTGCAGCACGGGGACCGGCTTGGCGTCGAAGGGGTGTCCGTCGGGGTAGACCTGCAGCGGGATCTTGCGCGGGACGACGACGTCGAAGGAGTTGGACCGTTTGCCCAGGGCGTCGAAGGCTGCTTCGAAGGCGTCGCGCAGCGGTCGGCGCCCGATGTCGATGGGGTAGTCGTGGATGAACTGATCGAGCCAGAAGTGCGAGAGGTACGACGCCGAGACGAACCAGTCGACGTCCTCGATGTCACCTTCGGGGCCTCGGTGTCGCCCGCTGTTTACCATGCCGAGGTCCGCGCTCGTGACGCGCGGCACGATGGCGCGTAGCGCTCGGTGCCCCGAGGCGACCGCGGCCCACTGGGTGAAGCCGTAGTACGAGTCGCCGAACATGCCCACGCGCCCGTCGGACCAGGGCTGGTTCGAGATCCACTCGAGCGTGTCGTAGCCGTCGTGCGACTCGTGCACGAACGCCATCGTTGTGCCCTCGGAGCGGAACTTGCCGCGCACGTCTTGGACGACGAAGGCGTAGCCGCGATTGGTGACGAAGGGCGCCAGCAGGTCCATGAAGGTGTAGCGACCGTTCTTGTCGTAGCAGATGCGCACAAGCACCGTCTGGGTGGGAGCGGTCCCGTCGGGCAGGTAGACGTCAGTCGCGAGGTGCACCCCGTCGCGCATGCGCACCATGTACTGCGTCGCCGACGCGGGGACCTCGCCGGCTTCGGTGGTGATTACCTCGAACTCCATCACTCGCTCCTGTCCTCGTCCACAGTGCCATGGTCGCTGGAGCACACGGTAGCAGTAGATTGTCAGAAGTGCCTAACAATGTGGGGATGGCTGAGTCGGTCACCTAGCCTGTCTCGAGACGGAAAGCTAGGGGGTGCGATGGGTCGACCGAGTCTTCAGGCCGAGCGGACGCACGAGATCGTTCTCGCCGCCTCACGTTGCATCGCTCGCCATGGCGTCTCGGGCGCGACGCTCGAATTGATCGCCAAGGAGTCGGGCTTTAGTCGTGGCCATATCCGCTACTACGTGGGCAATCGCGACGAACTGATCGACCTCGTCGTGGAGAACGCGCTCGAGCCGTACCGTAACCAGTTCGCCATGTTCGCCGAACTGCCCGGCGGCCCCGAGCGGGTGAGCGCGCTCTTGGACTTCCTCTTCGGCGAGGGCTTCCAGGTGAGTGGGGACTACCGGCTCTTCAATGCTCTGTTCCAGGAGGTCCAGCGAGACCAGCGCCTGCACGACCAGATGCAGGTGATTTACCGCAGGATGCAACGTTCCATCGAGGTCACCCTGATCGAGTCGATCGACGGGGCGTCGCGGTCCGAATGCCGGCTGGTGGCCTTCGCGCTGCTTTGCCTGACGCTCGGGATCACGGATCTGGCGCTGCTGAGCATCGCCGACGACGGCCAGGCAATGGCGCGTGACGTGGCCGATTCACTCGTCGAGCAATTGAGGGTCATCTCCAAGGCGAAATAGTTCGTCACGTTTGACAAGGTACCGGTACTGTGCCAAACTCCCACCCCATTGGGAGTGTCCGACAATGGGGGTCTTTGTGTCCAAGGGAATCATGCATCGACCGATGCGCCAGCGACTGGTCGTGTTGAGCGCGGCCCTCTCGATAGTGTCGCTCGCCGTGACGTCGCCGCTGCTGGGAGCCGTCGCGGCCGAGGCCAGCTCGAAGGTGCAGTACACGTCGACGTCACCCGCGGCGACGGGGACGCTGAGCTCGCTCACTTGGGACCTGCCCTTCGGCGAGCCGACCACGCTCGACTACGCGCAGTCCGCCGACTACGGCCCCGACATGGTCACGTCGAACCTCTGTGACTCCTTGTTGCGTCTCAACCCCGACTTCACGATCTCGCCCAACCTCGCCTCGTCGTGGAGCTACGGCCCCAACCACATGTCGCTCACGTTCAACCTGCGTAGTGGCGTCAAGTTCTGGGACGGACACCCGCTCACGTCGACCGACGTCGTGTACTCGATGCTGCGCAACGTCAACCCCAAGGTGAACCCGGTCAACGGCGCGTTCTACGCGAACGTCAAGTCGATCGTGGCGAGTGGGCCCCTTAAGGTCGTCGTCACGTTCAGCCGGCCGGACGAGTTGTTCATCAAGGAGATGGCCACCATCTCGGGTGACGTCGCCGAGAAGACGTTTTTGGTCGCCAAGGGTGCCACGTTCGGCACCGCCAAGGGCGGCGTGATGTGCAGCGGGCCCTTCGAGCTCACGGCGTGGCACCCGGGCAACAACATCGTCCTCACCGCCAACTCGCACTACTGGAACACGTCGCTCGAGCCCAAGGCGAAGAAGGTCACGCTCGACTTCATCACCGACACCAGCATCCTCACGTCGGCGCTGAAGTCCGGTGAGATCGACGGCGCGTTCGAGGTGCCGTCCTCGACGTTGCCGGCCCTGCAGGGCTCGGGTGCCGGGACCGTCTACATCGGGCCCAGCCTCGCGCTCTACGACCTCGCCCCGACCGGCCAGGGTCCCTCGGTCGACCCCAAGATTCGCCAGGCCCTGGGCATGGTCATCGACCGTTCGGCGCTCGCCAAGCAGATCTTCCACGGGGCCGCGACCCCCAACTACACGCTGATCCCCAAGCCCATGGGTTGGGACCCGACGGCGCTGTCGACCTATCAGCAGGGCTGGAACGACCTGAAGGAGCCGCTGTCGCCAGCGGTGAGCGCCGCCAAGGCGTTGTTGAAGGGTGACCCCAACGTCTCCAAGTCCATCACATTGGGCACGCTCGCGACCAACCAGAACGACCTCGACACCTCGACGCTCATCCAGCAAGAGGCGGCTCAGATCGGACTCCACGTCGTCGTCAAGCAGCTTCAGCCGCTACAGCTCTCCAGTGCGTTCTTCGTGGCGGCTGACCGTAAGGGGATCGACTTCTTGCTGACGGCCGGCTACCTCGACGTGCGCGACCCGCTCGACTATCTCGGCCTCATCGTGTTCCCGACGTCGATCTTCAACTACCTCGGTTTCCATAACGCGACGGTGACGTCGGACCTCGCGAAGGCGCAGTCGACGTTCGACCCCGTCGCGCGCGCGAGCCTCTTCAACCAGGCCCAGGCGATCTACGAGGCCCAGCACATCGTGGTGCCGTTGCTCAACCTCAACGAGGTGGTGTTCATGAAGAAGGGCATCACCGGCGCGACGACCTCGTTCGCCTACATCTACGAGCCGAATCTTGCGACGGTGGGCGCAGCCAAGTAGAAAGCTCACATGCGACAACTCGCGAGGACGGTGGTGGGCGCCCTTATCACCATCCTCACGTCCAGCTTCATCGTATTCGCGGCGCTCAGCGCTTCGCCGGGGAACGCCGCGACGATCCTGGCCGGCAATCGGGCGACGCCTAAGACGATCAAGGAGATCGCCCACCGCTACGGCCTCGACCAGCCGTTCCTCTCGAGGTACGTCCACTGGCTCGGCGGCGCGATCCACGGCAACTTCGGGATCTCGCTGCAGTACCGCGTCAGCGTCGCGTCGCTGTTGAAGCCGCGCATCGGCACGACGTTCATGTTGATCACCCTCGCCGGGATCATCATCCTCGTGCTCGGGATCGGCTCGGCGATCGCCGCGACGCGCTTCCCGCGACTCGGTATGCCCGTCACCATCGGTTCGGGCCTGTTCATCGCGGTGCCGACCTTCGTCGCCGCGTTGATTCTCGTCGAGCTCTTCGCACTGCAGGTCAGTTGGTTCCCCGTGCTCGGCACGAGCAGCGGTTCGATCACGGACCGGTTGTGGCATCTCACGCTCCCGGCGTTCGCCCTCGCGCTTTCGTGGGCGGCGTTCGTCGCCCAGATCAGCCGCGCGAGCCTGCGCGGCGAGGCGAACCGCGAGCACGTCCAAACCGCGAGGGGACGCGGACTCACCGAGTCCCAGGTCTTTCGTCGCCACGTCCTGCGCAACGGCGCCATTCCGATCGTCACGGTCTTCGGCCTCACCATCGCGGGGCTCGTGGCCGGTTCGGTCGTCGTCGAGCAGGCCTTCGGGATCGATGGCATTGGCTCGTTCCTCGTCCAGTCCGTGGCCGCCAAGGACACCAACTGCGTCATGGCGATCGCGCTGATCCTCGTCGTGTGCTTCGTCGTCGTGACTGCGATCGCCGACATGGTCTACTGGCTGCTGGACCCGCGGGTCCGCTCGGGGTTGGGCCGATGAGCGTCGTCGAGGAGCTCGTGCTCGAGCCGCCGACGTTCGTCCAACGGGCGCGCCGGGGCGAGCCCCTCGTCTACGTGCTCTCGGGGATACTGGTCCTGATCGTGCTCTGCGCACTGTTCGCGCCGCTGCTGGCACCGTTCCCGCCCAACCACGGCAACATCCTCGCGGCCAACCTGGGACCATCGGGCGCGCACTGGCTCGGCACGGACCAACTGGGCCGTGACATCCTGTCGCGCCTTCTATACGGCGCGCGCCTCAGTCTGCTGGGACCGACGATGATCATCGTGTTCGCGACGACTTTCGCGGTCGCGCTGGCCATCTCGTCGGTGTGGATCGGCGGCTGGTTCGACCAGGCCGTCGCGCGTCTGCTCGACACGCTCTTCGCGTTCCCGGGACTGCTGCTGGCGATCCTTGCGGTCGCCATGATCGGGCCCGGGCTCTTGGCGCCGGTCATCGCGCTCACGCTCGCCTACACGCCCTACATCGCGCGCGTCGTGCGCACCGTCGCGCTGCGAGAACGTCACCTCGCCTACGTGGAGTCGTGCCAGGTCGTAGGGCTCTCAGGTTGGCAGATCTGCTTTCGCCACCTGATCCCCAACGTTTCGCCGATCGTGCTCGCCCAGGCGACCATCGCCTTCGGCTCGGCGCTCGTGGACCTCGCGGCGATCTCCTACCTCGGCCTCGGCGTGCAGCCGCCGCAGGCGGAGTGGGGGCTCATGGTCTCGGACGGCCAGTCGGCGCTGCTCAACGGATCGCCCTGGGAATCGCTCTCCGCGTGCGTGATGATCATCGTGGTCGTGCTGTCCGTGAACATCCTCGGGGAGCGCATCGCCCTGCGCAATGAGAGGGCCGCGTGACGACCCCCGTCCTGGCGATCGAGCATCTACACGTGGAGCTGCCGGTGCGCGCGGAGATGCGTACCGTCTTGCACGACGTGAGCCTGACGATCGGGCCGAGCGAGGCCCTCGGCCTGGTTGGTGAGTCCGGGTCGGGCAAGTCCATGACGGCGCGCTCGATCATGCGCCTGTTGTCGCCCGGGGCCTCGACGACCGGGACCATCCTCTTCGAGGGCGTGGACGTGCTCACGATGCACCACGACGCGCTACTGGCCTTTCGGCGCAAGGGCGTGGCGATGATCTACCAGGACCCGAGGGCCCACATCAATCCCGTTCGCACGATCGGCGACTTTCTCACCGAAGGCATCCTGCTCGACGGCAGCGTGAGCACCGCCGAGGCGCAGGCGAAGGTCATCTCCCTGCTCGACGAGGTCGGCATCCCCGACGCGAAGCGCCGCCTGCGTCAGTACCCGCACCAACTCTCGGGCGGGCTGCTCCAGCGGGTCATGATCGCCGCCGCGCTCTCAGAAGAGCCGCGCCTCCTCCTCGCCGACGAGCCCACGACCGCCCTCGACGTCACGACCCAGGAGGAGGTGATGGCCATCCTCGACCAATTACGCGTCGAGCGCTCGCTCGCGATGCTCTTCATCACCCACGACCTCGACCTCGCCGCTGCGGTGTCCGACCGGGTCGCGGCGATGTACGCGGGCGTCATCATCGAGGTGGGCGACGCCGCCTCGTTGCATACTGACTCCCTGCATCCCTACACGGTCGGCCTGCTCGACTCGCGCCCCGAGTTCGGCGCACGCGTTCGCGCACGCCCCATCCCGGGCCGTCCGATCCTCGCGTCCGAAGCGCCCCCCGGCTGTGTCTTCGCCGAGCGCTGCCCCTACGTCACCGAGCGGTGCCGCAGCGAGCGTCCAATACTGCGAGAGGTGGACGGGCGGCTCGTTGCGTGTCACCGCGCCGAGGAGCTTCGCGGCACCATCTCGTTCGCCGGGGCGCAGGAGCCGCGATGACGACGCCGATCCTCGAGGTGCGCGACCTGAGAAAGGTCTTCGACGTGCGACGCGAGCAGGGACGCGGAAAGGAGGAGCTCGTCGCCGTGGATGACGCATCGTTCACGTTGCCGCTGAACGGCTCGCTCGCAGTTGTTGGCGAGTCGGGCTCAGGCAAGACGACCGTGGCGCGGATGATCGCCGGACTGGAGCAGCGCACGTCGGGCTCGATCCTCGTCAACGGCGTGGAGCGAGGTCTCGCGAGACCGCGCGGGGCCGAACGCCTGCGCCGTGGCAAAGAGGTCCAGATGGTATTCCAGGACCCCTACTCGTCACTCGACCCGCGCCAGACCATCCGCTCGTGCATCGCCGAGGTCCTCTCGTTGCACTTCGAACTCTCGTCGAAGGACCGTGACGAGCGCGTCGCCGGCCTGCTCGGTGACGTGGGCCTCGCACAGCGCCACGCCAGCGTCCATCCCCGTTCGCTCTCGGGCGGCCAGCGCCAACGCGTCGCGATTGCGAGGGCGCTGGCGGCAGAACCTCGCGTCCTCATCCTCGATGAGGCCGTGTCCGCGCTCGACGTGTCCGTCCAGGCTCAGATCTTGAATCTGCTCGGCGACTTGCGCCAAACCCGCGAGATCTCCTACCTGTTCATCTCGCACGACCTCGCCGTCGTCCAGCAGGTATCCGATGAAGTGGTCGTCATGCACCGCGGACGCATCGTCGAGGTCGGCTCGACCGATGACGTCCTGCGCGCGCCCGCCGACGAGTACACGAGGCGCCTCATAGCGGCGGTGCCGCGACCCGGATGGCGGCCACAGCGCCACGCCCGCACGGTCGACTGAGTGGCTGTGCGGTCGCGTTCCTCGCATCTGGAATGAGGAACGGGAGATCATCGAACTCTTCGGCGTGTCGCGTGAAGCAGCGAAACGTGGCTCGCGGCCGTTGTCGCGGTGCCAATGCAATTGACTTGATCACGTTGCCATGAATGGACAGCGCACCTAAGAAACGCTGCATTGTCCGGCGTGACCAGGGAATGAGATCCTATGTCAATCGACTGACTGAGGCTCCCCCTCAGTCGGTAAAATGACTTCATAGCTCTAAAACGACGGGTGCGACGAAAGATCTACCGCTAGTTCCGTTTAGGAGTTTTATGCGAACTTCGTCACCTTTGCGTGAACAGTCGTCACGGCCCTTGCGCGAGCGTCGGATACCCGTTCCATTTGGGAACGACGTCCTAGAAGTAAGTGTCCTATCGTGACATTGGACCAGCCCCTTCGCTCCGCCGGCTCCGGGCCGTGCCAATGTGGTCGCCACACGTGTGGGCACCCGCGCGGTTGCCACTCCGGTGGCGTCGTTCGATTCTCGCGGAACTCCCGTTCGCAGTCCAACTCCTGGGTTGTCCTTTGTCGCGAATGCGCGACCCCCCACACAGCGCAATCGCGTGGCGCAACCTTTCTGTCGCTTTCGTAACCTGGGAACGTCAAAGTCGGCTCCGTGATGCCGCTCGCGCAGATTAATTTGCAGCCGGAGCGAGGCGAACGACGCGCCGGCACCGTTGGCGTTCGATCACGAGAGTGAGCTCGTTACGCTCTAGGGGTGCCGGAGCTGGGGACGCCGTTAGAGCAGTTGGGGTTCCTCACCATCGGACTCTTCGACAGTGCCGATCCCGGGCCCGGCCACGAGAGTGTCCTCAAAGTGATCGAGCTCGGTGAGCAGCTGGGCTACGACAGTGCCTGGCTCCGTCATCGCCACCTTCAGTACGGAATTTCCTCCCCCTTGGCGGTACTCGCGGCGGCGACGCAACGTACTAACCGGATCGAGTTCGGAACCGCGGTCACCCCCCTCGGGTGGGAGAACTCCCTTCGCCTCGCCGAGGACCTGGCGACCGTCGATTTGCTCTCGGGCGGGCGACTCAACCCTGGCGTCAGCGTGGGTGAGCCACGCAACTTCGAGCATTTCAAGAACAACCTCTATCCCAACAGCGCCGACGTCGAAGACTTCAGTTACGAACGGGTGGCCCGCCTACTTCGCGCCATCGAAGGCCAGCCCGTCAGTACGTTCCAGGGGGTTCAAGGAATCGAGACTTTCTCGGCGCGGGTCGAGCCGCATTCTCCCGGGCTGCGAAAGCGCATGTGGTACGGCGGGGCGAGTCTGCGCTCAGCACAATGGGCCGGCCTCAACGGACTCAACTTCCTTTCCAGCAGCGTCGTCCGATCAGAGACGTCTGAGAGCGATGAAGTGCCGCCCTTCGCGCAGATCCAGCGCTCGCACATCGAGGCCTTCCGGGCGGCCCACCCCGATGGGGCCAGGGCCCGGGCATCCCAGGGTCTGGTCGTCATCCCAACCGACCGGGCCTCGCGCACCCAAAGGGCCAAGTACCAGGCCTACGTTGACGCGCGCACGGCCCGCACCAAAACGCCGCCGGGGCCAAATCAAATGATGTTCGCCCTCGATGTCATCGGCAACTCGAACCAGATCGCAGAAGCCCTCTACGCAGACGCCGGCTTTCGCGAAGTGCGAGAGGTGGTCTTCGCACTGCCATTCTCGTTCGACCACGAGGACTACGTGCAGATCATCACCGACATTGCCGAACTACTTGGGCCAGCCCTTGGGTGGAAACCGAAGACTCCAGAGACGTGAGCCGGGCATTCAGATTGACCGTCGCCCAGACCGAACCTACGTGGCTCCTCGCGGCTTCAAGTATTCGCGGGTTCCGTCGACTCCGGTAGTGCATTGGGGAGCGTCGTCGCGAGTAGCTTGCGGATCTCTGCCGGCCAGGTTGCGGTGTTCACACCGTGGCGGCAGAGTAGGGCGAGCGCCACACGTTCGAGGCCGAAGCCGACGCACGAGGAGTGGGCCACACTTCCATCGGACATTGACAGACCGAACGACGTACCGAAGTGATCCTCGTGAAAGTTCTCCGATCCCATCGATTGAGGAACTTCGGACGTTATCGGGGCAACGAATTCGTACTTGAGCGACCTTTGGCGCTGGCTATCAGCCAGCAGTCGTCCCATTCGGCCAAAGAAGGGGTCGTTCGCTACGACGACCTCGTAAGAAATCTGAAGACCGTCCAATAAGTCGCAGAAGCGACTTCGCCATAGCTCAGCGTGCTCCCGAGCATTGTGCTCGGTGCCAATGTAAACGAACTCGTGTTGTCTGAACGACAACATTCGAGCGAGATCGTCGCTCGGTTCATGGCGAAAGCATTGCGCCTGAACTTCGTAGACGAGGCCATGGGCGGGTATTGGCTGATCGACCAAAAGCGGATAGACGTTTTGACACGCCGCCGAGCACATCGCCAACTGGGTGCCAGTCAGCAACTCGGACCAGTCGTCGCCGTTATCAATGCGTTCCATCAACACTGGCAGATCGGCTTCGCTCCCGGCGAAACTCGATATGGTGCCAACCAAATCCGGAAATGAAGTCAAGAAGCCGCACCTTGCGAGTGTTGAGCGAGCCATCACCGGAGAACAAAACAACTGCCGCCTTTTTTCGTCCCCACCGGCGCTCGAGACGCAGTTTTCGATGCCACGAATGATCTTCTCGAATTCGAATGATCGATGATAAACGCCCGCCACGCCGCTTTCTTCGAGCAACCCCGCTTCCAAAATGCTTCGAGTGAAATCCTGAGCGTTCGTCGACGGAGAGTTCATCTCAATCCTTGGATTGGACATTGGTCGATTGAGTACTTGGTCGGTGGCAACAACGCCCTTGGACTCCAGAGCCCCGCGGTCTTCCTTTATTGACATGAACACCCCCTCATTGCAGTACCCCATGACGCCTTTACCTTCGACAGTGAAACTCTCGACCTTCTCCAGATCGACGAGTTTTCAGTCCCGAAGCCAGTGGAGTGGTACCACGCACGACGAAAGTCCTCATAGGTCTCGCCTCCTTTGAGGCTCCGCTTCAGTATGGCGACGAACATCACGTCCCCCCTTTCATCTCATTGCATCAATCGGACCGAGCCGTCATGCGAAAAACGGTCAAAAAATCGCTGGTAACTTCGCAAAGATCTACCAGCCGTCAACACGCTAAGGATGGAGGTGAGCAGGCACTAGAGGACAATGACCCAGAAACACGGATTTCGCTAACTTCACGTGGGCGATCGTGAGTTCGTTTTGACCTGCGTGTTCCAGTGGACGGCTTCGTAAATAGACCCTGGGATGACTGCGGCGTCGTCACTCGGGAGCCGCCCGACGACGCTGTTTCTCACTGGATTGCTTCAATTTCAAACACGCGGCGTGCTGAGAAAAGCCTTATTATTTCAGACTTCATCCGAGACAGCCTTCGATGTTCACTCCCGAACGTCGGTTGGTTAATCAACTTGATGGACGTAGTGGAGGGGAAATTCGTGTCTCTACAAGAGGGCTGGTACCCCGACCCCAACGACGCAAGTCGAATGAAGTTTTGGACCGGAAACGGCTGGCAAGGTGAACGCACTTGGAATGGATCAGCCTGGATCGATTCCTTGACGGGTGTGAGCGCTACCGCGCCACCGTCGATTGATACCAGCCCAAATCTACCGGGATGCGTGTCAAACGAACTAGGCCCATAGGGATGAGACGCTGAGGCGGGATAATGTCGCCAATAATTTTGCAAATGTCATGGATGCTGTCGCAACGGACCTTCGATGTGCACGTGTGAGGCGCCCGGGTCACAGGTTTGCCGGGTCAGGGTCGGCCGAGCCGGATACAACGCGAAAATCGGTGGCCTCCGCCCGCGCCGTTGGCGGTCAGTTGTAGCGAGAACACGGTCGTGTCGGGGAACGAACGAATCGTCGCGACACCTGACTTCAATCTCGAGATCGACACGTGCGCTGTCCTCGCTCCCGGCTTCAGATACGTGAACAATCGTGAAGAAAACTGATTAGTGCAGGCGCCACCGGTGTAGACGTTTCCGCGGAGCGATGAGACAAGTCCGCTCGTGACGTGCCAACGCAGTGAGAGCTGCGTTGGGTTGAAGTGAACTGCAGTGATGAGCGGGCTGCCCAGAGCCTCACTCGGAATCGTGGTCGTGGTCGAGGTCGAGGTCGTGGTCGAGGTCGGAATCGTGGTCGTGGTTGTGGTCGGAATCGTGGTCGTGGTTGTGGTCGAGGTCGGAATCGTGGTCGTGGTCGAGGTCGGAATCGTGGTCGTGGTCGAGGTCGGAATCGTGGTCGTGGTCGTGGTCGAGGTCGTCGAGTTCCCCAAGAATGGCAGTTCGCTTTCCCAGGTGAAGGTCATCGCTGGCGGAGTGCCGGCTGGAAGTTCAACCAAGTCCACGTAAGAGCCGGCCCCGTTAATCGCGGCGTAGCCTGTGCCCACCTCACATGTGGTGCAGTCCAGTCCGACCCCCGGGTTGAACGCCGGATCAGAACCGAGCAACTCATCGCGGTGCCCCCAACACGCGGGGGCGTCCGCCGACGTGCAATCCTCATTGAACGTATACCCGGTGCCGCCCCAGCCGTCGTTGTACATCCACCCGTAGTCCGCCGTCAGCAAACCGTACACACCGGCCCACGCGCCCCCGATGCCCTCGTAGCCGTCGGCGTCGATTCCAACCGCGAAATTAGGGGCGAGCGACGGATCGCCATCCGCCTCCGCTGCACTTTGGGCTTCGGAGGTCAGGTCACTGTTGAGTCCCAGGTAGGGCGGATAACCGTCGAGCGTGCGCTCGAGGTTGAGGATTACGAACAGTTGCTCGGCCGCGCTGAGTTGGTACCAGTTCGACGGCAGCACGATGGCGGGCTCGGAAATCGTCATCCGGGCGTTGTTGATGGCACTAAGCACGTAGTTCGTACAACCTTGGGAGTTGTCATAGGCGAGCCACGTGAGATCCGAGGTGACGCAGGGATTGGTGCACGTAGAAGCGCCACTCGACCCTGTGCACGTACCCGAGTCATTGAAATTTGGAATGGGTGCAATGTTGGCTGGTGGGTTTGGCGGGGCGACCATGGCATCGGCACCAGCCAACCCGGGTGCCACCACTGAGGCCAGCACGAGACACGCGCACACCGTGGCGCGGGCTCGCCGTGAATGTAGGAGGTCCATTTCCTACATAATGGCACGACTCATTCAACGGATAAGGCTCGAGGATCTGCTCAGCGGGTTAGTGAGAGAGTACGTACCATTGAAAGAATGAGCGAAACCACGCAAACGCCAGAGCGTGGATTTCGGGCCTTTCGAAGTCCTTCATTCCCGTCCTGCATCGACGTCGCGGCGATTACGCGATCGTAGCCACTGTGATAACTCGAAATAGCCGACGAGGCTCATCTAACTGGGCAATATTCTTCGTTCCCGACAGCCGACTACGAGTCTCGCCTAGCGACGTGGCGTGAATGGGAGTCGCTCTCCATCGCCGCGCATGGCCAACGCTCCTGAGCGCACTGTGCCTAGACGAATAAGTTAGAAAGAGGAAGTCTCGGAGATGGTTTCGTGGTCATAAAGAACATTGGATTTTTGTCATTCGGTCATTGGGCGCCTTCGGCGCACTCAGGGACTCGCTCGGCGTCGGACGCTTTGCTGCAGTCCATCGATCTCGCGGTCGCGGCCGAGGAACTCGGTGCCGACGGCGCGTACTTCCGGGTGCATCATTTCGCGAGCCAGCTTTCATCGCCGTTCCCGCTGCTCGCCGCCATTGGAGCAAGGACGAGCAGGATCGAAATAGGCACCGCCGTGATCGACATGCGCTACG
>PLZP01000011.1 GCA_003152215.1 Acidimicrobiaceae bacterium
CTGCTTCTCTGGCTTCATGATTGGCTACACAACCTCGGAAGTGGGGTGTCGAGCGTTGTTCAAATTTGTGGTTCTGATGACCTCAAAATTTAGGTCCGTGTCGAGAAACCATCTTGAGGTGTCCGTGGCCATGAGAAAGTATCCACTGGTGGCCAACTGAGGTCTCCACTGGTGGCCACGAAAAGTCCCCACTGGTGGCCAGGAGAAGTCCCCGCCCTTCATTGAGTATCCAACCGCAGTGCCCCCTGACCGGTGACGGTGGTAGTTCCACCAACCACGGCACCGATCAGGAGACACCTCAATGAAATCAGTTAGGGAACGTATGGACATCATTTCTGCTTATCGAGAGGTCGGCTCCTATCACGGGGCGGCCGAGATCTGCTCGACCACCCCCAAGACCGTGAAGCGTGTGATCGAAGCGGCCGAGCGCAGCGAGCCCCGCCCACCGCCGGCGCACAACTACGACGAGGTCACGGACCTCGTCGCCCAGCGGGTGGAAAAGACCAAGGGTCGCATCAGCGCCAAGCGACTTCTACCCGTCGCGAAGGCCGCCGGCTACACCGGTTCGGATCGCAACTTTCGCCGACTCGTCGCCGACGAGAAGCGCAACTGGCGAACCGACAACCACCGCGGACGTCGACCGGGCGTGTGGGAACCCGGCGACGTGCTCGCCATTGACTGGGGAGCGATCGGCACCCTGCATGTCTTCTGTGCGGTGTTGGCGTGGAGTCGGACACGCTTCGTGTACTTCGCCGACAACGAACGATCCGAGACGACCCTGGCGGCGCTCACTGCGTGCTTCGAGTTCCTGGGCGGAGTGCCCAAGACGGTGTTGGCTGACCGCATGGGTTGCTTGAAAGGTGGCGTCGTCGCGAACGTCGTCATCGCGAGTCCCGACTACGTGCGACTGGCCGTGCACTACGGCTTCGCGGCTGATTTTTGCGAGCCAGCCGACCCTGCGTCGAAGGGACTCGTCGAGAACCTCGTCGGTTACGTGAAGCGCGACCTCATGATCCCCGAAGAACTTTCCTCGCGCGACCTGCGTCGAGCGAACGAGTTAGCCCGCGACTGGATGGAAGAAGTGAACGCGGCCGAGCACTCTGAGATCGCTGCAGTGCCGAGTGAACGACTCTGCGTCGAGCTCGAACTGCTCGGGCCACTACCTCAACTACGCGCGAACGCGGGCAAGGTGATCTTCCGCACGGTCGACAAGCTCAGCTGTGTGCGCTTCGCCAGCGCGCGCTACTCGGTGCCGACTCAGAACATCGGCAAAGTAGTGCAACTGCGTGTCGCTGACGGACACCTCACGGTCACCCTTCTCGGCGAGACCCTGGCCGAACACGCAGTCGTCGTCCCTGGTGAGACCTCGATACTCGACGACCACTATGGCGGGCCGAGATCGAAGCCCAAACGGGCGCTGCGACCCCGCACCCCCGACGAGGTGGTCTTTTGCACCCTCGGTCCGGTGGCCGAGGCCTTCATCAAGGGTGCCGCCGCGTCGGGGGTGACCTCACTCAAGAGTGACCTCGGGATTCTGTTACGCCTCGAGCGCTCTTACGGACGAGACGCCCTGCTACGCGCGCTCGAGCGAGCCGTTGAGTTCGGGCGATTTCACTCGAGCGACGTCCAGTCGATCCTGATCGCCGGAAGGGGTGTGGCGATACCCACGAGGTCCGGTGACGCGCTCGTCACTGCGTTGCCCACTGTCGCGAGTCGCTCGCTCAGCGACTACCAAGTGGAGGCGACAAGTTGAGTTCGAACGCACCCGCACTGGCCCCCGACCTCGACGCCGCATTGCGACGTCTTCGACTCTCGGCGATACGTCACCTCGCGCCCGAATTACTCGTCACCTCGAAGACCCAGCGCTGGAGTCCCGAGGACTTCTTGCGCACGCTGCTCGAAGCGGAGATCACCTCGCGTGACGCGAGCAACTCTGCGGCTCGACTCAAGCTCGCGGGCTTTCCGGTCGCCAAGACCTTGGAGGAGTTCGACGTGAGCCAGAGCTCGGTGCCACGGCCGACGTTCGATTACCTCGCCAGTCTCGAATGGATCAGGGCAGCAGAGAACCTCTGTCTCGTCGGACCCGCGGGCACCGGCAAGAGTCACCTGCTGGTCGCCCTCGGTCACGAGGCCGTGAGTGCCGGTTACAAGGTGCGCTACTTCTCCGCGCCCGCTCTCATCGAGACCCTCTACCGGGGACTGGCTGACAACTCGGTGGGCAAGGTTATCGATCAGGTGCTGCGCGCGGACCTGATCCTGATTGACGAGATTGGCTTCGCGCCGATGGACGACACCGGGGCGCAGTTGTTTTTTCGACTCATCGCCGCTGCCTACGAGCACCGGGCCCTCGGCGTCGCGTCGCACTGGCCCTTTGAGGAGTGGGGCAGGTTCTTGCCCGAGCACAACACCGCGGTGAGTCTGCTCGATCGACTCGTCCACCACGGCGTCGTCGTGGTCACGAGCGGCGAGTCGTTCCGGATGAAAGAAGCCCGAGCGAGGGGAGGTCAGTTTTCGTCACAAAAGAAGTAACGAACACGTGAAGGGCAGGGACTTTTGCTGGCCACGAGCGGGTACTAGGAATTGGCCATTGACA
>PLZP01000043.1 GCA_003152215.1 Acidimicrobiaceae bacterium
ATCGGCAGCATCGACAACATCCCCGCCTACATCGAAACGGTGAAGCAGGGCAAGGCCCTGCTCGAGGGCTTCGGTCACCGCGTCTACAAGAACTTCGACCCGCGCGCCACCATCATCAAGAAGACGGCCGACGAAGTGTTCGCGGTCACGGGTAAGAACCCATTGCTGGACATCGCGCTCAAGCTCGAAGAGATCGCGCTCGCCGACGACTACTTCATCTCGCGACGCCTCTACCCGAACGTGGACTTCTACTCGGGGCTGATCTACCAGGCCATGGGCTTCCCCCTCGAGATGCTCACCGTGCTGTTCGCAATTCCGCGCACGTCGGGTTGGCTCTCGCACTATCAGGAACTTCTCCAGCAGGACGTGAAAATCGCGCGTCCGCGCCAACTCTACATTGGCGCCGAAGAGCGCAAGTACGTGCCGATGTCGGCGCGCTCGTAGTTCTTAAACGTTGACCGCTTCGACGAGTTGCGCCGCGTGGGCACGCGGGTGCCCGGTGTAGATGTCGAGCCACATGGCGAGCGTGTAGCGACCGGATTCGGAGTGCTCGCCGTAACGTTCGAGGTCCCGCTCGTTGAGGCGTCGAAGAACGTCGAGCGATGCTGCTCGCACGGCGCGAAAGACGGCGAGCGAGTGCTCGATTGGCAGCTCCCGGTAGCCCAGCTGCTCGCACTGCGCCCACGCGGCCTCGTCGTATCCCTGGATGACCGAACCGGCCGGTTCGGCGAGGAGACGACGCAGGCGGGCGTAGGACTGGGCCTCGGAGTCGGCAAGGTGATGGATGACCTGACGGGCGCTCCAACCACCTTCGACGTGACGGTCGATGTTCTCCGCATCCACGACGAGTGTCGCCTTCAAGAAGTAGTCGGTGGACTGCCCGTAGGCGTGGACGGACGGTTCGACCTTCATGATGAGCTCCTCACTTTGCTCGGGTCAACGACGCGCGTCAGGCCCTCCTGCACCATGGAGGTCATGAGTTGGCCGGCCTCGTTGTAGAGGAATCCACGCGCGAGACCGCGACCGCCGTGGGCAATGGGGGAGTCCGTGTCGTAGAGCAGCCATTCGTCGGCCTTGACGGTCCGGTGGAACCACATGCAATGGTCGAGACTCGCGCCCATGAACGAACCGTCGTCCCAGCGAATCGAATGTGGTGCGAGGATCGCGTCGATGAGGCTCATGTCACTCGCGTACGTGATGACACAGGCGTGCAGCAGCGGGTCGTCAGGCAGTTCGCCATCGGCCTTGATCCAGATCTGCTGGTGCGGGTCCTTACTGCGATTCGGGCTCCACGGTAGTTCGCCCACGAAGCGTTGGTCGATCGGGTGCGGACGCTTGAACCACTCGTCGATGTCCCCAAATTCGTCCTGGAATCGATCGGCGAGTCGTCCGATCGATTCGGGAGCCGGTACGTCGGGCATTACCAACTGGTGCTCGATACTCTCCTCTGCGGTGTGGAAGCTCGCTTGCATGTTGTAAATCGCCTTACCGTGCTGGATGGCCACCACGCGCCGGGTGGTGAAGCTGCGTCCGTCGCGGATGCGGTCCACTTCGTAGAGGATGGGAATCTTGGGGTCGCCGGGGCGAAGGAAGTACGAGTGCAGCGAATGGACACTTCCGAACTCCACCGTGCGGCCCGCCGCCATCAGAGCCTGGGCCGCGACTTGGCCCCCGAACGTGCGCTGACGCTCCTCCTCGGGGTGGCGCCCACGGAAGGTGTTGACCTCAATTCGTTCGAGGTCGAGCAGATTCACCAGTAATTCGAGGGCTTCAGACATACTCCATTGTTGCATCTCGACGCGGCCGCCTCGCTTGAAGAAATAGACTTCGTCCTATGAGCACACTTCTGGAGCGGTCGGTCGCGTGGTCGAAGACTCGCCAAGGCAAGAAGCTCATCCGGTACACGGCGAGCTCGGTAATCACCACCGGCGTGTCGTTTGGTTCAATTGTCATCCTCTACGGATTCAAGATCATCCCCGGTGTCATCTGGGCGACGCTCGCGGGCAACGTCATTGCGACACTGCCGTCGTACCACCTCAATCGCATCTGGGCGTGGGGCAAGCGTGGTCGTAGTGCCTTTCGCAAAGAGATCGTCCCGTACTGGTCACTGGCCTTTGCGGGCATCGCGTTCTCGCAGATCGGTGCGTTCTGGGTTCGCGCGGTCGTCCACTCACACAGTTGGAGTCATCTCACGGACACCGCTCTCGTGGCGTTCACCAATCTCGTCTGCTTCGCAGTCTTCTGGGTTCTCAAGCTCTTGGTCTTCAATCGCATCTTCCACTTCGACAAGCTGAAAGTGATTGACGAAGAGTTGGTCGCCGAGGAGTTGTCGACTCCCGAGATTGACCACATCGACCACCACTGACTCAACGATGTCGCGAGCTGCACAGCGAATCTGAAGAGTGGGTGAACGATGTGTGACGGAATCCTGCAGTGACTTCCTGCCCCGAACACACGGCACTATGAAGTTCGAATGTCCTCTCTCGGTGGTTGGAAGAGGCGCCCCAAACGTCATTGAGCGTGCGTAGATCGAATCTCGCTGCGCCTAAGTTGCGCCTTGGCGCATCCGTGTGTTCGTCATTCGAGAAAGTGAGCACCTAGTGGGTCCGGACAGTTCTGACGAGGAAACCAAACCGTCTCCCAGCACGTTGCTTGCGCCGTTTCGGACGTCGCCCGCGGCGAAGCACGAACTTGACAATCGCAAGACGCAAATAATTCTGGCGGCGATATGCGTCGGGCTCATTGTGATCGACGTCGTTGCGGCGATTGTCTTCCCCTGGTGGCGGGGGAGAATGTCAGCCGACTTCTGGCCCATTGATGCGTCACGAATCGCCCCCAAGATTGTTGGCACGTTCGTGCAGGCAGTCATCGGCGTGATCTTCATCGCGATCTTCTGGCCACCGTTGCGAAGGCGAATTGCATCGCTCTTAGAGGAGAGCAGTCATAAGGCCAATAGCGAGTTGCATCACAAACTGGCCGAAGCGCACGAGAGAATCGACCATTTGCTGAGTCATCACGTCGAGTTGCATGAGAAGATGGATCACATCATCAGGCACCATCCAGATATTCCTGAGTTTGCTGAGAGAGCAGAGCCCGCAGCGCCCGATGGACATAAGTGACGCACTCGCGCTCAGACTCGAGCCGACAGGAAACTACAGTGGCTGAAGTGCTCACTCGCCTTCGTTCGCTTCATTCCTGGTCCAAAAGTCACGAAGGCAAGAAACTGATTCGCTTCACGTTGGTGTCGGCGGTGTCGACGATCACGTCGTTCGCCGCAATCTCACTGCTCTATGGACTCAAGATCATTTCCGGGATTCTCTGGGCGACGTTGGTCGGCAATCTCATTGCGTCGCTTCCGGCGTACAACCTGAACCGACGCTGGACCTGGGGCAAACGCGGGCGAAGTCATTGGCGCAAGGAGATACTTCCGTTTTGGACAATGACCGCGCTCGGCATTGGAGTGTCACAACTTGGGGCACTGTACGCCCGTCACGTGGTGAAGACGCACCACCTCAGTCACCTCTTCAACACGGGTCTCGTGGCGGGGGCGAATCTCGTGAGTTTCGCGATCTTCTGGGTGCTCAAGCTGATGGTGTTCAATCGAATTTTCCGCGTGCACGAGATCGAGGAGATCGACGAGCACCTGACGGCGGAAGAGTCGACGCCGAGTTAGTCGCGGAAGTTGGTGAACTGCAGCGGCACGTCGAGGTCAGACTGCTTGAAGAACGCAATGGCCTGCTGCAAGTCGTCGCGCTGCTTGCCCGTGACTCGGACCTGGTCGCCTTGAATTGACGAGCTGAGGTTCTTGACGCCCATGTCCTTCACCATCTTGTTTATTTTCTTACCCACGTCCTGAGTGATGCCGGCCTTCAACGCGACCTTCTGGCGCGCGGCCCCTTGACTGGCCTCTTCGATCTTGCCGGGGTCGAGTGACTTCAAGGAGACGGAGCGCTTGACGAGCTTCTCTTCGAGTAGTTGATAGAGAGCGCGAAGTCGATCCTCGGTCGAGGCCGAGAGGCGAAGCTCCTTGTCCCCAATCTCAATCGTGGCGTTCGTGTTCTTGAAGTCGAATCGGGTCGTGGCTTCGCGATTGGCTTGGTCCACGGCGTTGCGCACTTCTTGCATATCGAGTTCGGAGACGATGTCGAAACTGGGCATGGCCAAATCGTAGACGCAGGCGGTTGGAAGTGGTCTCCGTGGCACTAGTAGGATTCACGACGGGTCAGTGCCCGAGCGGCCAATGGGATCTGGCTGTAAACCAGACGGCTTTGCCTACGGGGGTTCAAATCCCTCCTGGCCCACCAAGGTCAATCCAGCGCGACTGGATTGGCCCTGCCCGCGGTGGCGTTGAAGAAATAAAGTGTCCCTGGGCACTGGAGGAGTTGTGTGAACCGGCTGAAGTCGACGGCGAAGTTGGTCCGACGCGACTACGAGCGCGTCGCCCGGCGCTTCGAGACGGGCGTCACGATGCTCGAGCACCGCTACACGCCACTCGGTCGTTTCACGCCGGGTCCCTTTGAAGGTTGGTCGTTCCTCTGGCAGCCCGCGATTCTCGGCTTCGTTGCCATGACGTCGATTCTGATTGGGGGCTCGCTCACCGATTCGCCGTTCAAACTGGCGATGCCCGATAGCTGGTTCTTTGGCGCGCCGTCCGCCGAATTCACCGTGACGCCGAGCGCCACGTCGTACATCCTGTCAATCATCTTCATGTACGGCGGGCTGGTGCTCTTGATGCGGGTCTGGCTGCGTTTGGCCGAAGTGATGAAGTTGCATCCCGGAGCGTCCATCAAGTCGCTGTGGTGGATGCTGCTGCTCTGGGCGACGCCCATGATTGTCGCCCCACCACTGTTCAGTCGCGACGTCTACAGCTACGCCGCCCAGGGCGAAATGACGTTCAGCCACATCAGCCCTTACTTGTTTGGCCCCTTCACGTTGGGCTCGAGTCCCTACGTCAATCTCGTTGACCCGCTGTGGGGCAACGCCCCCGCCCCCTACGGTCCGTTCTTCCTCTTTCTCGACGGTTCAATCGACCGGTTTACTCGGCCCCACGAACTCTGGACCGTGCTCGGACTTCGTCTCCTCGAGACCGTGGCCGTGGCCATGATCGGTTACGGCGTTGTCGTTCTCGCGCGCGGTCTCAACCGCGACCCCGGTGAAGCGTTCGTGCTGTCCGCGATGAATCCCCTCGTGTTGCTCACCTTGATTGGGGGAGCACATAACGACGCCATCATGGCCGGCTTCCTCGTCGTGGGCATTGCGCTGGCGGTGAAGCGACATCCGATCTGGGCCGTCTTCTTCTGTTCGTGCGCCGCGGCGATTAAAGCGCCCGCCGCGATTGGTCTGGCGTTCGTGGCGTGGACGTGGTTGGGCCCACGAGCCTCCATTAAGGATCGTTGGAGACCAATTGCGCTGACGAGCGTCATCGCGGCCGCCACGCTCGGCGTGTGGACGTGGCTGGCCGGTTTCGGTTTCGGCTGGGTCGGGAACCTACTCTCCAACGGGACCGTGCGGTCATGGGCCGCGCCCGCGACCGCGGTGGGTCTGGCCCTGACCAACACCCTGCACGCCGTCGGGTTTCACGGCGTCGCCATTGGACCCGTGTTGTCGGTGACGCGACTCATTGGTCTGCTCACGGCGGTCGCCTTTACGCTCTGGTTGCTCTGGCACGCCGAAAACCGTGGCTGGGTCCGCTCACTCGCGCTCTCCCTGATTCTCTTCGTCGAACTCGGACCGGTCGTGCAGCCCTGGTACCTCGCGTGGGGACTCGTGTTGCTCGCGGCCAGCTACGAGGGCCGCGAGCACTTCTGGCTCTTGGCGCTGTCGATCACGGGGCCGTTCATTGGACTGCCGGGCGGAAGGGAGCTCCTCGTCGACCTCGTGCACTCGAATCCGCTGCTCATTGCGTTGGCCGTCGCGATTGTCGGTGGCGTCCTCGTCCTGCCGATGGGGCGCTGGACGCAGTGGTCGTGGCCGACGAAGGAACTCGAACCGGCGACCTAGCGCCGACGCTCTGGCATCACGTACTGGTACTCGACCACATCGAGCCAGACGCCCTGCTTTCGTCCGACTTCGATCTCGGTCCCGACCAAAGTGAAACCGCACTTCTCGTGCAGGCGAATGGAACTGGCGTTCTCCCCAACGATTCGCGCGATCAGCGAGTGAAAGCCCGACTGTTCGGCCAAGGTCATGAGTTGGCGCAGCAGGACCTCGCCGACACCGCGGCCCCGGGCCCCGCGACAGACGTAGACCGAGTTCTCGACGGTCGTCGCGTACGCCGGGCGGTCGCGGAACGGGTGCACGAGCGCGAAGCCCAGTATCCGCTCGCCGCGCGCGCCGACCTCGCCGACCTCGTCGTCCTCGTTCACTGCGACAATGCACGGGTGGGTGACTTGGTGGGCCCGAATCCAGGCCTCTTGTTGTTCCAGTGTCCGCGGGACGAGATCGAAGCTGATGGCCGCTTCGGTAACCTCGGGGTTGTAGATGTTCATGATCGCCATCGCGTCGTCGACTTCCACCAAGCGGGTTCTCATGTCAGTCAAGGGTACCGGTGGCCGGCTGGAGATAATAGGCTTCCAAGGAGTATGATTTCTTTCGCTCCAAAGTGGATGCGAACGCCCTCTTAGCTCAGTGGTAGAGCACTTCCATGGTAAGGAAGGGGTCGTCGGTTCAATCCCGACAGAGGGCTCGCCAGGCGGCGTAGCTCAGGTGGTTAGAGCACACGGCTCATAATCGTGGTGTCGCGGGTTCGACTCCCGCCGCCGCTACCAGGCAGGACTTATCCGTAGAACGCAGTGAAAGAGAGAGAACGATGGCGAAGAACGAAAAGCGGGTGCAGGTCACGTTGGCCTGTGAGGACTGCAAACGTCGCAATTACATCACGATGAAAAACAAGGTCAACGACCGCGAGCGCATCGAGATGTCCAAGTACTGCCAGTGGGAGCGCAAGCACACGCTGCACAAGGAGACCCGCTAGTTGGAGCCTTCAGGGCAGGGTGGTAAGATTCATGTTCCCTAACGCCACTCGTCACGTTGTGACGCGAGGTAACGAAGGGCAGTGGCTCAATTGGTAGAG
>PLZP01000077.1 GCA_003152215.1 Acidimicrobiaceae bacterium
AGGTTGCACTCCTGCCCCGTCGGGCCTCCGACACCGGCCAAAAAGTACGTCAATCGTGTTGCGTGGGCGAGATTTAGTCCCGCGTCGCCGAGGCTGTCGCGTAGATCGAAGGAAGACTGGAATATGCGCCCATGAGTCGTTGGCCAACCATGGCGATGACATCCATTTCGCCTGCTGATGGCAGTGAAATGACGGGGTGACCGTTCGGCCACACTCTCCAACGTGTACCGGCGACGTTCTTGACAATCACGTTGCCGAGGTAAATGCCCACCTCGTTGCCGAGATCAACCTGTTCATGGTGGCTTGAGTCGGCGGACCACTCATCCAAGTGCACGTCGAGGGCTTCAAGGCTTGCATAATCATCGGTGAGTACGACGCCGTGAGTGAGGGACCACTGTCGAAGTCGATATGAATTCGCCAAAGGGCCATCGACCGCATTCGTGAGATCCGAAGTTGATGTGGTGAAGACGGCGACGCCACGTGCGATTCCGCGTTTCGGCCCCATCCCAGTTTGATCATTCGGTGGCCGAACCATGATGCCTCCATTCGATGTTGGAGATTTGAAGCATTGCAGAGTCTTCGCTTCACTTCAGGCGAAGTTTGAGACGTGGTCGAATTGAAGGGACGTCGAACAGCCTCCAGTGAAAGGTGGCATTCTTGTTGCGTCGGGCCCCCGACACCAGCACATTCAGGGTGCTTGACCCTCAATTTCCACGTCGCTGATCCTCGCGTGCCAGTGCATGTCGTGCCAACCATTCGAGTGCAGTAACGCACTGACCTTTGTCCCTTCTAGGGCATATCCAGCATTTGCCGCAACGTGACAAGACGCAGGGTTGTGAATGGAGTGTCCGAGTTCAAGACGGTGAAGTCCAAGGTCCTCGAAAAGCCAAACGCTGAGAGCGCCCGTCGCGAGCGAAGCCACTCCAACTCCTCTCGCTTCGGGCGCAATCCAGTACCAGATCTCCGCCTCTCCTCCAATGAGATCGATGGCGCGCAAACCAACCTGGCCGATGGCGAAATCGTCCAAGGACCTCGCAATGGCCCAGTAGGCACCTGTTTCGTTCTTCCAAGAGTCGTTCCACTTCGCTACCAATCGTTTCGCCCCCGCCTCATCGAACGAGTTGAGATTCCAATGTTGAATGTCTGGATCAGAGAATGCTGCGACGAGCGCCGGAACGTCCTCTTGAGTCCACGGTCTAAGCACAAACTGATCATTGACTCGGAGGACAGGCTGGTGGCGGCCGCTCATCGAACCAGGCGGCAGGACTGGAGCAGTCAACTTTGACATCCCAGCAGTATCGCTCACCGCGCCCCAACGACCTGGGAAGCCAAGTCTCAGTCAACCGCCAGTGCAAGATGGCAGAACGGTGGCGTCGGGCCACCGACACCCGAAAACGGGAAGATTCGCGTCGCGTGTCCGAAGAAGTTTTGGACGATTGCGAAATACCTGGTCAAACAGGTGTAGAGAACAGACTCTTGATTGTGCCGCAGGAACAGAGGGCAAAACGGTGGTCACTACAGTGCATGAAGTGGGCAACAAAGCAAGCGTCAAGCGAGTTCCAAGGAGACGATGTCGCGCGTTCGTTCCCGTGACATCAGCTTTGGCCGCGGTTGCCGGATTATTCATCGGCGTATTTCCGGCGAATGCAGCCTCTGCTAACAGTTTGTTCGGGCCCACCCATTTCACGGCGCCGCCGCTCACTTACGCGAAGGGCGACAATCCTAAATCCTTGGACTTCGGGACACCAGTTTCTCTAACGGGTCCGCCGTCGTCTTCCGCACGGAACCATCTGGACAGTTTTCTGTCATCGAGATTCGTCGGCAATGTCGGTTGGGCCATTGCAGAACTCGGCCAAAGCGGAAACGGCTACGAGTACCCCCTGCACTCCATCAATCACGGCAAGACGTGGACTACTGACGGTCCGTACTTTCACGGGCCATGGGCCGATGCTCCAGCCTGGGTCGGCGCGCTTCGGGCCTACACCGCGAATGTCGCAGTTGCGTATTCCCAGGGAGGGCAGACCCTTTATGCCACGGACGACGGGGGACGCCACTGGTATGTCTCCTTCGCCTTTACTTGCATCGTCAGTGTCTTCCATACGGTGAGTACGAACGCAACGTCTGCGCCAGGAACCATTCGGGTCGCCGTGTCCAAGACCGGCAACGCTCCGGCAAAGTACGTGTTCACTTCAAGCGATGGTGGTCGTAAATGGGTGCGACACGCCGCATAGGGCGAGACTTTTTTCATGCAGACAGCCAGTGCACGGTTGCCATCCCGATGCGTCGGGCCCCCGACTTTTGATTTCGAGTGTCAACAATCAACACGAGTATGGAACGTACCTGAAGAGCACTCATTGATGGCCACCGGTAATGTCGACCTATGAAGCGACATTCAGTGCTTTGTACTCTGACAGTCGCATTGGCATGCACCGCGCCGATGTTTCTCTCACCGTTCATGAGTTCGGTCACGGCGGCGGCCTCCACTGTCACTCGGACACTTCCAGAACCGTCGCTGGCCATCGGTGGACAGGTTGAATCGTCATCTTGTGTCGCTGGTCCCGTTTGTGTGACATTGGGATGGAACCATCATGGCAACTCCGGTTATTACTGGGCGGCGCGTTGGCACGACCAAGAGTGGTCGAATTTGCCAGCCCCACCCGGTAACCCCGGAGGAGCTAGTGCACCGACCATTTCATGTGCGTCGAGCAAGTGGTGCATGGCGACGGGTTCAACCGGGATCAATCCGGGCAACCACCCGATCGCCGATGAGTTGATTGGTTCAAAGTGGACGTCGCTAGCAATTCCGACACCAAAAGGCTCAACCGACTTTTCGCTCTACAAGTTGGAATGCCAGTCGTCGACGTGGTGTATCGCTGTGGGAAAATATGTCGCGAATAAGAGGAATTATGTGGACGCCACGTTTCTCACCTCTGAGGTCTGGAACGGTTCGACGTGGCGCATCGTGAAGATATTTAGCCCCCGCACCTACGCGCATCAAATCGATCCGGGAATGGTGGCGGGAGGAGATCATCCGACGGCTTCGCCTCAGCAACTCTCGTGCGTATCGAAAACGTTCTGCGTCATCACGGGATTCTGGAATGGCGTTTTCGTAGAGCAATGGAACGGTCATCGTTGGTCAGAGGTCACCGCTCCGAATTATGCCTGGCGACCACGAGGCGACTCAGAGTTCTCCGGCGGCACATGCCTTACATCTGCGATCTGTTTCGCCACTGGCGGCTATGCCGTTTCGAACGGTGCGTGGCGGCCACTGATTGAAAGGTGGATCGGCCAGAAGTGGAAGATCGTCGCGTTGCCCGCACTACCGTCAAGGTTTCGACACGGTACGGGGTTCAGACTTACGCAAGTTGACTGCGTTACTTCGGACCTTTGTGTTGCATTCGGTGATCCAGGATTTTCGAGCGCTAATTTGAACGCTCTGAAATGGAATGGTCGGACTTGGGCATACGTTTCTATTTCCGGGAGCAGAGCCAAGCCCGCCATTCTCTGCTTGACCAACTCCAAGTGTGTTTTGGTCGACTGAATCGTCAATCTATGGCGATCATCCGTGCACGCGTAATTGAATGTTCATTATGGTCGGATATTGAATCCTTGCGTTGAAGCAATGTCACTCATCTGACGAAGCGGCGGTCGCGACGTTTGCGGGTCCAGATCGTAAAGTATTGCGGCTCGTTCTTCCCCTAACAGGGCGATATCTCCTTTTCCACCCGCGTCAGACTTTCTGTGCATACTTTCTTGAAACGTCGGCGACGTGTCGCAATCTCGATGTCTGACTCTGCGCGTTAATGTCGTCTTCCTGGTGCTACTACTCGTGTGATCCAGCACTAAGTCAGTTCCATTCATCTTCGACCCACCGCGTCACCGCGAGTCGCCACAGCAATCGCACAGAATTGAACGGCAATCTCGCGATACGCCATCGATAGTGCTCCTCTCGATTCTTCGACGATGTTGACGGAGCGTATATCACTGACTACTCGTACTTCTCCGTCAGCCAAACTGACGGGTGGCGTCACTGAATCTCTGAAATGACACTAACTGTGGCGAACGCCTTCCAGGAGCCAACCGAGTGCTCGCACGAACAGCTCGTCACTCACAGCGGATCTCTCTATTCTTCGACGACGCATGAGTCCCTGTGTCAATGCCATCACGGCGACGGTCACGTCGTGCGCGGAAGGTTCATCCACGCCTTCCTGATCCAACACTTTCGTGACAAGTCTTTCCAGCGCCGTCGTGCGTTCTTCGACCTGTTCGACGAGGTGCTGCTTCAGCTCAGGGTTACGGTTCGCGAATCGAAGAAACTCACTTTGCAGCGCGCTGAAGTCCGCGTCATTCTCAGTGACATCTAATAGAAGGTTAGGCAACTCTTCGAGCGAATAGTGACGAGAACCATCCTTCGCACTCGAAAGTTCCTCCATCAGTGTCGCTAGTCGAGAGACACGTCTCGCCGACATCAGTTCCAGAAAAAGTTGTTCCTTGCTGTCAAAGTTTGAGTACAAGGCTCCAATTGAGTAGCCCGCGGACTCGGCAATCTCTTCGACCGATGCGCCCGCGAAACCGCGCGCGACGAAGACTCGCGACGCCGATTCGAGAAGCCGCTCACGAGTTTGCGACTTCGCCTCGTCTCTCGTGAGGCGCTTCGGAGCCTCAGGTTGACTATTCACAATTCACACGCTACTCTAACAATCTGAATAATCTTAATAGTCAAGATTCTTAGACGTGAGAATTTTACGACGTCGTTAGGGCCGGGAGAGGACCGCAACATGGCATTGCCCACGTGGGCCGAACAGTTGGCCGTCGCCGGTGGCCGCCACCATCATGGCCTGCGACTATTTCTTCTCGTTTTGATCCTCGTCATCGTCGTGGCCGGTGTCGTGCTCCTCGTGCGACGCGCGAAGAGGCCTCGACTCGTGGCCGACGACTGGAAACCCCCAACTGTTCCGCGTGACGAGCCGTAGGGAGAGAGGAAATGTGCGCGTTCGGCCTTGCTAGTCATCCGCTTCACGATCTCTCGTCGAGACGTCCAACGCCCTCTGTGCTCACTACGCCCGAAAAGCATGGCGAAATGCGGATAGTCAAGTGATCGAAGCACGCGAGCTCACCAAGCGTTACGGCGAGAAACTCGCCGTAGACCACTTGACCTTCGAGGTGAAGCCCGGTCTGGTAACTGGCTTCCTCGGACCCAATGGCGCTGGCAAGTCAACAACGATGCGCCTCATCATGGGCCTCGATTACCCGAGCGCCGGATCAGTGACGGTGAACCATCGCCCGTACCACGACCTCGAGTGGCCGTTACGAGAAGTTGGTGGCCTACTGGAAGCCAAGGCCATTCACCCCGGACGAAGCGCATTCAACCACCTGTTGATGCTCGCCCAGACCAATCAGATTCCTCGCCGTCGCGTCGACGAGGTTCTCGATCTCGTCGGTCTCAGCTCGGTGGCGAGGACGCGGGTGGGCGGATTCTCCTTGGGGATGGGACAACGGCTCGGTATCGCCGTCGCGTTACTCGGCGATCCCGAAATTCTCCTCTTCGACGAACCAATCAACGGTCTTGACACCGACGGGATCCGATGGGTTCGGGGACTCCTACGCGACCTCGCCGCCGAGGGACGAACCATTCTTGTCTCAAGTCATCTCATGGCGGAAATGGGCCGCACCGCCGATCAGGTAATCGTCGTCGCGAAGGGTCGCCTCGTGGCGAACATGCCCATCGACGAATTCACGTCAAAGAACTCGCGACGCTCGGTTCTCGTACGCTCACCTCAGCTGGACGATTTGCGTACTTTGCTTCAAGGAGCCGGAGCGTCCACGTCGGACGAGAGTGACGGATCGATCTCAGTACTCGGACTAAGTGCCGACGCAATCGGCGACCTGGCGGCGCGCCATTCGCTCGTCTTGCACGAGTTGACGCCGCAGTCGGGCACGCTCGAGGAGGCGTTCGTCGAGTCCACCGAAGGCAACATCGAATACCAGGTCCGGTCAATTACTTCGGAGAACAATCCTCGCAAGGAGACATCGTGAGCACCGCCTTCACGAAGACACTGGCTCCGCTTCCCCCAGGTCGCTACGGGTTTTGGGGCATCGTCCGCTCGGAGTGGACGAAGTTGCGTTCGGTCCGTTCGACACTCTGGACCTTGTTTATCACCGTCTTCATTGGCGTGGGTTTGGGAGCAATCGTCACCTCCGCGAGGGCGTCTCGGTTTTCGTCTCGATCGGTGGCCGCACAGTTGACCTTTGATCCCACGAGGTCGAGTCTTTCGGGTCTGCTCTTCGCCCAGCTCGCGATCGGCGTGCTCGGTGTGCTCGTCGTGAGCGCGGAGTACAGCACGGGCACGATTCGAGACTCATTCGCCGCGGTGCCACGTCGATCTTGGTTGTTAGCCGCGAAGGTTGCCGTTTTCGCCACCATCACACTCGTCATTGGTGAAGTGGTTTCGTTTTCCTCGTTCCTGATTGGCCAACAGATTCTCTCAGGGAAGACGCCGACCGCCTCTCTCTCTGATCCGAGCGCGCTGCGTGCGATCTTCGGTGGGGGTTTGTACCTCTTCGCTCTCGGACTGATTGCGCTGGGACTCGCGACCATCATCCGCCACACCCCCACCGCTATCAGCGCCTTCGTCGGGATACTGCTCATCCTGCCGATCCTCGCCTCAGTGCTTCCCTCTTCGTACGCCGACGACATCGGTAGATTTCTCCCAGCCGACATCGGAACGGTGATGATATCGGCTCATCGCGAGGGCAACGGTGCATTCAATCCCTGGGTGGGATTTGCCCTCCTCTGCGGTTACGCAGTGACGCTGCTGATCGTCGGAGGCGTCCTACTCGTACGTCGAGATGCTTGAGCACGATGACCCGTCACCGTTCGAATATGCCGTTGGCCAAGCTTGGCGCAAGAGTGATGCGCGATCGTCAGTGATGGTGGGGTGGCGAACATGCACGGTCTAGGCAGAATCCTTCGCCAAGCAATGATCTACGCAAAGCCGTGGCAACGTTACGTTCTCACGGGAGCCATGATCGCGCTGGACCTCGCTCTCGTCGCGCTTGAACAGGTCAAGGGATTGATCCTCGTGGTGTTCGGTGGCTTCATGACTTTCGAAGTCATCCGTCACCGCGCGGTCGCAAATCGAAGCGACCAACCAGAACCCGAACGAGATTCCGACTGAGAACACTCAGCAGTGAGAGCCCTCTTCGACGTCGTTCTCTTGATGAATTCCGCGCTTCACGTGTGGTTGCAACGCTACGCCGAGGGTGCCAAGAGACCAACTCATCGATTGCCTAGACGAGTATCAGCCCAACGTCAGTGCCCGGCCGCCATTGACAAAGTGGTGGGTCGTGGCACCAAGGTGATCCTGTTCCTGGTGAGAGATGACCACCACAATGCCGTCGCTCTGGTGGCGACGAACTTCGCTCAGTAAAAGACGCGCCTCAGACTCATCGAGTCCTTCGGTCGGTTCATCCAGCACCAGAACCGGTCGCTTTGCCAAGAGCGCTCGCGCAACGCCCAGTCGACGCCGCTCGCCACCACTCAGCCCCGTGACCGCGCCACCGAGTTGGGTGTCGAGCGCGTGCGGCAGCGTCGAAAGCAACGGACCCAAGCCCACCGCCAGGAGGGCCTGGAGGATTTCATCGTCCGTGGCCGCGGGACACGCGAGGCGCATATTGGCCGCCAGCGTGGTGGCGAACACGTGGGGGTCATCATCGACGTAGCCCACGCGAGTTCGAGCCTGTGCGCCGTCGAGGCGTTGAAGATCAATGCCGCCCAGGGTCGCTGCACCGCCGTGAGGTTCGATGAACCGGGCCACGAGATGGGCCAGCGTCGTTTTGCCCGAGCCGCTCGGACCGCTAATCGCGACGACGGCACCCGCATTCCACGTCGCGTCAACCTTCGTGAGTACCGGTTGATCGTTTCGCCACACGCTGACGTCGCTCAGCGTGACGTCGCTACTGGAGCCCAGCACGTCTGGATTCGCCGGGTCACGCATCGGCCAAGGCCTCGCGACCAAGGCGTTGAGGCGACTAAGTGCCCCGCGACCGCTCTGGATACTCAGGAGCGACGCCGACGAAGCGCTGACGAGTTCCAAGGAACTTAGGGCCAAGAGCGCCGGCACCGCGAGCAACGATACGGCAATCCGGTGGTTCTCGAGGGCTCCTTGCGTGCTGGCGACGATGGCGACGATGGTGAGTCCGATCGTCAGGACGTTCAGAGCGCCAAAGAGCCCGGCCCGGTGCGCCACTTGGCGTGCCGCGCGGTCGTAGGCGACCTCGGCATTTTCCAAACGTCGATAGAGCGCGATGCTCGCACCATTGGCCACGTACTCGTCACCCGATCGCGAGGCATCGTCGAGAACGTGACGCAGACGCGCGCGCGCGTCACTGAGTTCCATCTCCGGTCGCGTGCCCGCTCTCGCGGCTGCAAGTGGTATGACAATGCCCACAAGAACGGTCCCGAGAGCGAAGACGAGAGCTGTCGCTGGAGCAACGAACAGTGCGACGGCGACGGCACTGAATCCCGCGATCAGATTGGCGCTGACCGGTCCAGCCACGCTCACGAGCAACTCTTGAACCTTGTCCACGTCCCCGATGACGGTCTCGACGACGTCGGCGCTGCGCGCGCCCAACCCCGCGGGCACCAGCGGCTCGAGTCGGCTCGCGGTCATTGCCCGCACCCGGGCCATTATTCGAAGCGCCGCCTGGTGCGTACTGACTCGTTCGCCGTAGCGCCCGGCCGCCTTACCCAACGCCAGCAGTTGCACGAGACCCATCAAGAACGTGAGACTCAAGAGCGCGGGGCGTTGCGCGCTCCTCACGATGAGCCACGCCGCGCTGCCCGCGAGCGCCACCGTCATGATGCTTACCGCCGCGCTCGCGAAAAGCGCGATCACGACGCTTCGGCGTTCGAGGACAAGCGACTCACGAAGCACCGAGCGTTGGCGAACCTCAGACACCGAAACGCTCCGGAGCCGACATCATGAAGGCGATGTCGACGTCGAGTTGGCGATGAGTCGCCACGATGGTGGTGGCGCCGCGACGCCGCACGGCGCGCATCACCTTCGCCGCATTGAGGTCGTCGAGATGAGCAGTTGGCTCGTCGAGCAACAAGACAGTCGCGGGACGCAACAGCGTGCGCGCGACCGCCAAGCGGCGGCGCTGACCGGCCGAAAGCCCCTCGGCCCCTTCACCGAGCGACAGATTGAGGTCGAGGTCGAGGTCGAGGTCGTCGAGTGCTTCGCGAAGTCGATCATCCCCGAAGTCCTCGCCCATGCTCAGTACGTCACGTACTGTTGCGCCCGGCAGCAGCGGATCCTGAGCCAGCCACGCGCAGGCGGCGTGCCATGACGCGGGCGCGATACTCGTTAACGGCGTGCCATCGACGAGTACTTCACCCTGGGCCAAGTCCTCGAGGCCGGCGAGGACGCGTAGCAACGTCGACTTGCCCACACCCGACGGGCCCTCAAGCGCAACCACCATCCCGGGTTCAATCATTGCGTTGAGCGCGAGCAGAGCGTGATGATCGCGTCCTTCGACGCTCACGCGAACGTTGCGTAGTTCGAGTTGCGGTGGCGCCGCGGGGGCGGGCGCGCTCGCGTCCGTCACCGGCGCCGTGTCGAGGAGGTCCAGGATTGCGCCGGCCGCTCCCACGGCGTCGGTGGAGGCGTGGAAGCGGGCTGAAGCCCGACGAAGGGGCACGTAGACCTCTGGCGTGACGAGTAGCACGGCCAGTGCCGTCGTGAGGCGCATGTCGCCGTCGATGAGGCGAATGCCGAGCACCAGCGCCACCAGCGCAGTGGCGAGCGAGGAAAGTAGCTCGAGAGAGAAACCGGAGAGGAACGCGACGCGCAACGTCTTCATCGTGCTGCATCGAAGTTCGTCCCCCACGTCGCCCAACGTCTCGGTCACGATCAGGGAACGATTGTGGGCCTTCAGTGTCGCCATGCCGCGCACGACGTCGCCGAAGTAATTGGCGAGGACTTGCTGTTGGGCCCATGAATGGTCCATTCGATCCTTGGCCTCGAGCCCCAAGAGGATCATAAAAATCGGCAGCAACGCCACGGTGAGCGCCACGATAAGCGCGCTCCATGGGTCGGTGTACATCATCCACGTGAGAAGGGCCATCGGAGCACCGACGCTGAGCACGAGGGCCGGCACGTAGGTGGCGAGGTACGTCTCAATCGCATCGACGCCACGCGTACCGACTTGCACGAAGGAGTCGGGGGCCGAGTGGTGGCCCGGTTGCAGCATGGCGTCGAGAGTCCGAACTCGCAGCAAATGGCGTACGGGTCGAGCAAGTCGTGACGTGAGCGGCTCGCTCGCGAGCGACACGAGCGCTCGCGTGCCCGCGAGGATCGCGAGAACGAGGAGATCACGGCCGATCGGCGCGAAGGAATGAGCAAACAGGCTGCCGAGTATGTGTGCCAGCACCACCGCCTGGCCAATGGTCAACAGGACGTTGCAGATCCCGAGTACCACGGCGACCGCCAATGAGCCTCGCACGAGCGGCGTCACTCGCCAGAGCCGTCGCAGCAGCGCAGCCGGGCTGTCGGAGCGAGCCAAGGGGCCCTTCTATGACCCGATGCTGGATGGCGTGGGGAGGGGTTCCGCGCGACGGACCCGCTTGCGGAAGATCCAGTAGGTCCAACTCTGATAGAGCAGAACGAATGGCGTGAAAATGAGCGCCACCCAGCTCATCACTTTGAGCGTGTACGGCTGCGAAGCCGTCTGGGAAAGGGTCAAACTGAACTGGGGGCCCACCGAGGAGACCAGCACCCGGGGATAAAGATTTAAAAACACCGTGACGAAGAAAATCACGATGACCAGGGCCGTAGCGACGAAGGCCCAGCCTTCGAGGCGCTCGCGCATCAACCAACCGACGCCCGCCAGTACGACCAGTCCCAGGATGGGCAGGAACGGAGGCACGAGGCCGTTGTGGTGTGTGGTGTGCGCCGTCACGTACGTCCACGTCAGGAACCCCAGCATCAGCACGAAGGTGGCGGGCGCGAGGAAGAGACCCGAATGCTGGGCCCTTTGTCGCACCTCACCGTCGGCCTTCAGCCCGAGGAACGTCGCGCCGTGAAGCGTGAACAGCGAGAGTGTCGTGAGGCCGCCGAGTAGCGCGTAGGGCTTAACGAGGTCAAAGAAGTTGCCCGTCCACGTGGCCTGGGACGCGATTGGTACACCGTGCAGGAAGTCGGCGAAGGCCACGCCCCAAAGCAAGGCGGGCAGCGCCGAACCCCAGAAAATCGCCCGATCCCACCAGGCCCTCCATGACGGGTCGTCCTTCTTTCCGCGCAATTCAAAAGCCATACCGCGAAAGATGAGTGCAGCGAGCACGAGAAAGAGCGCGAGGTAGAAGCCGCTGAATACCGTGGCGTACCACAGGGGGAAGGCGGCGAACGTGGCCCCTCCCGCGGTAATCAGCCAGACCTCATTGCCGTCCCACACGGGCCCGATGGTGTTGATCATCACGCGACGATCCATGTCGTCCCGGCTGAGGAAAGGCAACAAGATGCCGACACCGAAGTCGAAGCCTTCCAAGAAGAAGTAGCCCAGCCAGAGAACGGCAATCAAAATAAACCAGAGCTGCTCAAGTCCGCTAGGTGGTGTTGACGCTACGACGTGAAGATGTGGCACGTGGTTCTCCTAGTAGACGAGTTCGAGCGGGCGCTCGTCATCGCGTGACGTCAATTCTTCGGGCGCCTTGCGCGCGACCTTGATCATCAGACCGATTTCAATGACCGCCAGGAAGCTGTAGATGGCGGTGAAGCCGATCAGACTCGCCGCCACGTAACCGACTGAGACGTGCGAGACCGCCTGACTTGTTTTCAAGAGTCCGTACACGACCCACGGCTGGCGTCCCTCTTCGGTGAAGATCCATCCAAAGCTGTTTGCCAGGAACGGTGCAAGCAACATCAGACTGGCGAAGCGCAGGAACCACGTTGACCTTTCGAGACGCTTCTTTCGCATCAACCAAAGGCCGATACCGCCTAGGGCGATCATGAGAATTCCGAGCCCCACCATGAGACGGAACGACCAATAGGTGACCCAAAGAATCGGCACGTAGTTGCCCGCGCCGAACTTCTTCACGTCAGCGGCCTGGAGTTGCTTGATGCCTTTGACCTGTCCGTTCCACGAGTTGTCCGCGATGAGACTGAGCAGGTGCGGGAGGCGAATCTGAAAGAGCGGATTACCGGTGAGGTCGCCGATCGTCAGCAGGGAAAAGCTCGCGCCATCCGAGGTGTTGTACAGAGCCTCTGCCGCCGCCATCTTCATGGGCTGTTGGGCGTCCATTTGGCGCGCTTGGGTGTCACCCATGAAGCAGGTGCCGAGCGCCGAGAGCAGCGTGACGACAATGGCGATCCGGGCGACCTTAGTGAAGGTCTCCCTCTGCTGGTGGCGACGAATGTGCCACGCGGCGATGGCGAGCATGAACACCGCGCCCGTAAGAAGGGCCGCAAAGAGAACATGGAAATACGCTCCGAAGAACGTCGAGTTGGTGATCACCGCCCAGAAATCGGTCATCACCGCCTGCCCGGTGGCTTTGTCGATTTTGAATCCGACGGGGTGCTGCATCCACGAGTTCGCCGCGAGAATGAACACTGCCGACAACATCGTGCCCAGACTGGCGAGCCAAATCGACGCCAGATGCACGCGCTTGCTCACCCGACCACGACCAAAAATCCAGATACCCAGAAACGTTGATTCCATGAAGAAGGCCAGTAGACCTTCGATCGCCAGTGGCGCACCAAAGATATTGCCGACAAAGACCGAGTAGCTGGACCAGTCCATACCGAACTGGAACTCTTGGACAATGCCCGTGACAACGCCAATGGCGAAGTTGATCAGGAACAGTTTGCCGAAGAAGCGCGCCATACGGTCGTAGTGCTCGTCGTTCGTGCGATATGCGGCCGTCTGTAGGCAGGCCACTAAAAAACCGAGACCAATCGTGAGAGGCACAAACAAGAAGTGGAACACTGTCGTCACGCCGAACTGCCATCGAGCCAACGTCAATGTTGTAATACCCGCAATAATTCCCACCGCCAAAAATTAACGTGTGTCGTCTGCGCGAAACGACGAAGTAATAGGGACCTATGACCTTATTAATAACGTCATTTGGAGGTTAGGTAACAAGGAGTGTGATTGGAGAATTCGACCTCTCGAACTCATTCCATACATGCTCGTGCCATGCACCAAGAAAATTGACCGGCCCAGGTTCGCAGAGACCATTTCGGCCAAGCATCGCGCTTAGGAAGAACGCATCAAAAACTGTATGTTTACCGACCGCGCAGTCGGTCGAACAATTTGCCGCCGCTACGCGGGGCGTCACTCTCTTGGGAGCAAGTGCAGCGTTGGGCCTTGGGCACACCGGCCAGGGCCTGTTCGATGTGATTTCCACACCCTTTCCAGGTCGCTTTGCCGCACTTCTTACACGTTGCCTTGTGGCACATGAGTGTCACCTTTCACATTTGATTGTTGCGTTGATTTGATTTCAGACATCAGCCGACGGGCTCAAGTTCGCGCGCCGCGGGCGAACAGCGCCACGTCCGGTAGCCGCCGTCGAGGTTCTTCGCGTGCAACCCGAGTTCGTTGAGCAGCATCGCCGCCGTGTGGCCACGATGGCCGACCTGGCAGTTGACGACGATGTCACCGGTGGCGAGTTCGCTCGCTCGTTCACGTAGTTCATCGATTGGAATGTTGAGTGCGCCGGGCAAAGTACCACGAGCGAACTCCTCGCGAGTACGAACATCGACGAACTGCGCGCCGCGCGCGCGGTACTTGTCGACCTCGTGCCACTGTACGGTCTCGACGAGACCCGAAAGAATGTTCTCGGCGATGTAGCCGAGCATGTTGACGGGATCCTTCGCCGAACCGAACGGCGGCGCGTAGGCGAGTTCGAGGTCCGCGAGTTCGGGCGCCGTGAGCCCGCCGAGAATGGCCGTGGCCAGAACGTCGATCCGCTTGTCAACGCCCTCCGTACCGACACCCTGGGCNNGAGGGATGGGTGTGGATCGCGACGAAGGAACGCCCGCTAGCGCGCAGTCGCTTCTCGTTCCAACCGGTCGTCGCAATGGTGAGATCGAAGACCTTGACAATGGCGGTGCCGATGGTGGCACGCGGGCG
>PLZP01000075.1:0-521 GCA_003152215.1 Acidimicrobiaceae bacterium
GAGACCCAGGCGGCCCACCAGGAGTACCAAGGACTTTCGAAATTCCACACGAATGTCCTCAACAGACGAAGTTGCCGTCCCGTAGAATTAGCAGGTGCCCGATCAACGCGTGCGCCTGGTCGCCGAAGTCTCATCGGACCGCCTCGAGGCGGTCCGGCCAGTACTGGAACAACTAATCCAGGGCACCGTGAGCGCAACACCGTCGGGATTGCATGTCGAAGGCTGGATGCTGGGCGCTGAACCGCGCGAACTCAACCGCCAACTCTTGTCCGCCCTTCGCCGCGTCGAGCGAAAAACGCGCCTACGGGCCGAATGGGACAGTGGCGGGGTGGCCCACCGGTTCTTCGACTACGTTCTCAAGAGTTCACGGCCTACCCTGCCGACTGACCCGACGATCTGACTTTAAAAACCTGCCCTCCAACAAAAGATCTCGAGGTGCTACCGCACCGACGCCGGGGCCGCCCACTACCTTACGATTCGTTCCTACGTCTCGACCGCTCGCAAGCAGGGGATCAACGTAC
>PLZP01000075.1:576-3668 GCA_003152215.1 Acidimicrobiaceae bacterium
GAGACCCGGGCGGCCCACTAAATCCCTGGTAAGGGATGACTCAAAATCAATGGCTAGAGAATCTCTAGCCATTGCGTAGTCACCAGAATTTCGTCTGATACATCGATTCTTACAGAACCTTCGCGGCGATCGCCTAAACACCGACAGTTTTGTTGATCATCCTCGACCTGCACTTCACAGTCATGACATTGTGCGGCTCCTTCCGATAACGCCATCTCGAAGGACTTGACCGACAATTACTCCAAACTTGTCAACTCAAGGGCGAGCGTGAGACTTCCGGTATGTCCAACAATGCGTTAACCCTCTGGCTCACCAGATCGTCCGTCTCGGGTGCGCAGCTGGAAGTAGCGCAGCTGTACAACAGATGGGTTGCCGCAGGCAACTCACCGGCGGAGCACAGGTACGTGGCCTCCGCCAGCACGCCGATCTGGTCGAGAACGCCGCGGAAGTGCCACGAGGCGAACCCGAAATCGTCCCGGCATCGACGTGCACTCTCGAGCACCTCGCCGAGGCGACGACGGAGCGCTTCGATCACTTCGGACGCCGGGGCGTCGTCGAGACACGACCCGAGACGCGCCTCGACGACGTCGAGGATCGGCAGGCGTCGCAAATCGTTCAAGACCTGGGCTGCCAAGACGTTGTGGGTGCCCTCCCACGACTCGTAGACGATCGCGTCGCGGTACAGGCGCGGCAGCACACTGAAGTCCTCGATCGTCCCGTTCCCGCCGAGGACTTCAATGCCCGAGCGCACGACCGACGTCGCCTGACGAGAGACCAGGTACTTCGCCGCGTTCACCAAGAAGCGATGGTAAAGCACGTCGTCTTCGCTCGCCGTGTCGGCGTCAATGCGATCCTCCAGGTCCGTGAGGGCAAAAACAAGGTGCAGGGCCCCGGCCGACGCGGCGGTCATGTCAGCGAGCGTGAGGCGCATGGATGGGAATGTATCGACGGGGACGCCGAAGGCCTCGCGGAATCGGGCAAAGGACCTGGCCTCCAGCACGGCCCGTCGCATGATGCCAGCGCTGCCGAGCGCCGTCATCCACCGACTGGTGTTGAGCACGACCGAGACCGCGGTGCGAAATCCCTCCTCGACGGGGCCGACCGGCCACGCCACGGCGCCCTCGAAGTCGACCTCGCCGGACGCGAGGCCGCGAGTGCCCAGCTTGTCCTTGAGCCGTCGAAGGGTGAAGCCGTTCAAGCGACCATCGAGCATCCGGGGCACCACGAAGCTTCCCAGCCCCCGGGTGCCGGAGGGGCCGCCAGGCACCCGGGCGGTGATGAAGAACTGGTCGGCATTGGCCACCGAACAGAACCACTTCTCCCCAGAGATTAGATAGGTCTCCCCGTCGTCATTGGCAGTGGCGACGCATTCATTCGCGCCGACGTCGCTTCCTCCTTGGACCTCGGTGAGAAACTGCGCGCCACGCTGCGCTGAGCCGTACGTCGGGTCCACGAGGGCGCCCAGGAATCGTTCGCGCACCTCGGGCGAGGCCTTCCGGCGCAGGGCTCGCGCGAGGCCAATGGTGCAAGTTGCCGGGCAAGCGTGGCCGGCTTCGCCCTCGAGAGAGAGCAGGTAGAGAAGGGTGGCCTGCTCGTAGGCGCGACCCGGATCACTCGAGAGCGCGACGACGCCGCTGGACCACACAACCTCGCCGGCTTGATGGTACGCCGGATCGAACGAGACGGTCTCCGTGCGGTTTCCCAGCTCGTCGAATCGATTGAGTTCAGGCAGATGGAGGCGCTGTTCATAGCGCTGCGCCGCCGGAGCGACAACTGTTACGAGCGCTCGGGCAAATTCGGACGCACGCACTTCCAGTGCGCGCATCCGTTCGGGGTCGAGGGACCGCGCCAGGATCGAGCGCAGCCGCGAGTCGCTCCTGTACGGGTCGCATGGATAGTCCGCCTTCCACGCAGCCAGGGCGGCCCGGGCGTCGTCGTAACTCACGGTTGCAGTATCACGCGCGCGCAATCTAGGTGTCAATTCAAGTCGAGTATTCACCCGCTTCATCCAAAAGCGTGAAGCCGTGACTCGCCAGGTTGCCGACGGAACGTTACCCGACTTGTACGAGTTGCCCGAGCTCAGCGTCCTGCTTGAGCGAGCAGTTTCGTTAGCCACAACATGCGAAATCATGGCGAGGAACAACTGGGAGCCCAACGTGGTTTTCGTCCCGAGAAGATTGAGCCTCGAACAGTGGAACGTTTTGCTCACGGGGCATCGACCCGATCACCACAGCTGGTCCGAGGGCCTTCATCGCACCTGGACCGGCTTCGAACTTGCCCACCCGACGAACCACGAAGCGGAGTCCAGTCCATGGGGCGTCGCCGTCAGCAGCGGAGCCGAGCGGCCGGTGCTGGTCGACGTCAGCAAGGACGGGAAACACGGATTCAACGGCCAGGGGCCGTCAAGGCGCTCTCAGAGCTGCCGTACATTAGCGATCCGTCATCGGCCGAAACCGTGGTCCAGTCCGACGGAGGAGCGGTATTTTACGCTGCAACTGGCTCGCCACATTCGGTAGATACTTGTCGAAACAGTTTCGGGTGATGCTTGATACAGTTTCCGGAGTTGCTTGACACCTAAGTCGCCATCTGCCTTTGCTCTTAATGAGCGGGACGTGGCCCAAGTGCTCATGGAGATCTGCAACCGAGTACTTGCTCCTTTCAAAGAAATGGTACGTTGGCGACGAGGAGTGATTCATCGCTTCGAGACGCCAGGTTCGGGTCGGACGATTTAGACGATTGTCGCCCGTTCGGGCACGACACCTCCTCGAGACGGAAGGCTTGCCGTGTCCTGTCACGAAAGTTGTTGTTCGAGTACTCACGGGAACGACCACCCTGGTTACCACTGCGAATGCAGTTACCACCACGAGTCGCAACACGGTGCCTACTGCTCACATCACGGCGACCATGGGCACCGCGGACACGACGAGCATCCGGGCCGCGGGCCGAATGAAGACCGCAAAGGCCCCGGGCACGGCGACGGGCCCGAGCGGGACTTTGTCGCTCGCTTTCTTATCGATTCTGGCTCGTCGGCTGGCCGAGAGCGGGTTCGAGGTCGACGACTACGAAACGCGCAAGGCGGCTCTCGCCGGGTC
>PLZP01000053.1 GCA_003152215.1 Acidimicrobiaceae bacterium
TCGGTATTCAAACCCTCCGATGCCTTACCTTCCCAATGCCCGAGGACGGCGGGCGCGAAGCGCCAAGCCGGCCGTTCGGGCCCCTCGGATAATCATCAAAATCAATGAATACGTCTCAAATTCTGAAGAGATTTGTGTTCGTTCTCAAAGAGTGACGACCGTTGTCAGCGGCCAACTAGACAAGGAACGCATTCTCGATGACTCGACGTCACTTTGGCTCTGTAAGAAAGCGTCCATCGGGTCGCTGGCAAGCCCTGTACTGGCAGGATGAGCGCGTTCAATCTGCTGGCACATTCGCGACCAAAGCCGACGCCCAAGCGTGCCTCTCCGCAATGGAGACGGACCTTCGAAGGGGCAAGTGGATAGACCCTCGTGGGGGACAGGTGACTCTCGACAGCTTCGCCAATGAATGGTTGCAGCAGCGAACTGATCTCGCGGAACGAACTGCGGAACTGTATCGACACGTGCTTGACAAGCACATTCTCCCAGTGCTCGGTACCACGACACTCGCGGAACTCAGTCCCACCAAAGTTCGAGCCTGGCATTCCAACATCGCCAAGGACCATCCCGCGACGGCGTCTAAGGCATATCGCCTGTTGTCGTCGATCATGCGGACTGCCGTCGTCGATGGCATTGTCTTGACCACGCCTTGCAAGGTGGAAGGCGCCGGCATAGAGCATGCCGCCGAAAGGCCCACGGCTTCCGTTGTCGAGATCGAATCGATCACAAAAGCGATGCCGGAACATCTTCAAATCGTGGTGCAGCTCGCTACCTGGTGCCAGCTTCGGCGAGGAGAGATCCTCGGACTGCGACGGAAGGACATCGACGTCAAGCACGACGTGATTCACATTGCGCAGAGTCGCACTTTCGGTATGGATGGGAAACCAATTGTGAAGTTACCGAAGACGGCTGCTGGTCGACGGACAATCTCCGTTCCTCGGCCCGTGATGGCGTCGCTTCGACAACACCTCGCGACGTTCACGTCGATCGAGCCAGATGCGCTCGTAGTAAGCGGCAAGGGAGGAACACTCCTCAGTAGAGATGCCCTCCAAGGTTCGTGGGAGAGCGCGCGTCTAGCCGTGGGACGACCTGACCGACGGCTCCACGACATGCGTCACACTGGATTGACGTTGGCCGCTGCGACGGGAGCTACTACATCAGAACTGATGCATCGCGCAGGACATTCATCCGCACCCGCCGCACTTCGCTACCAGCATGCGACGAGAGATCGTGATCGGCGCCTGTCGGAAGCGCTCGAGACCATGATCTCCGACTCGGATAATTAGGTCCAATCCTCGATGTTCAGGTAAGGCAGTGCAAGTTTGAAAGCGGAAAGTTGAGAGCGGATGTCGCCGATCCACGGTTCGTCCGTACAGGTGAAAGGAAAGTCACGACCAACTTCAATCCACTGGACTGCATGGCGGCAACAGGGTCTTGCTTGGTTGCTGTTGGCAATGGCGCATTCGCAGCGCACCATGCACTTGAGTCCGGTTTAAGGATTTCAAGGTGCTCGGCGGTCTGAAGTGGGGATCCTGCCACCGCAACGAGGTCCCCGTTGGCCGCAATTGTCATTACCTGTCCGAACGAAGCAAACGTTCCGCCGACAGGTTTCCCGTCCATTTTCGGAAGGGAAATTGAGGTCCAATTCGTCCCACTTCGTGTGTAGAGCAGAGGGTTTTGGCTGCTTCGATCGATGAGGAATTCAGTCCCTGAATTTGTGGCAATGAGTTGCTGACTTCCGCACTGGCTGACAGATGTGACGGCGCCCGCTGCTCGCCACTTTGGTGTTGAGGTGCTTGCTCCAGTGCCACCGAACAGCACTGACTGCTGCCATTCGGACATTCCACACGCTCCCTGCGGTGCCTGCGGACCAAAGATGAAACACATGTCAGATGTTGAGCAACCTAGGCGCGCATCTGTCCACGACAGCCCGCCAGTAGTGGACGTTGCCGCCACGAGTGTGATCGATTGGCCTTGCTTCAACGGGAAGAAGATGTTGTGCGAGAAGAGGAACTCGACGCTACTCAATCGAATGACGAATCCGGCAAAGTCCGTCAGCGAATAACCACGCGGTGGTGGCACGAAGGTCCAACTCTTGCCCATGTTTGATGTCACCAGTGCAATGTCATAGAGCGGTGGAATTGATCCGCCCTTGCTCGCCTCGAAGCTGGCGTACACGGTATCCGGATGGTTCGGATCGAGCGCGACGGCGTCGCACGCTACGACAACCTTCGAGCTCCCCGGCAATCCGACCATGCCCAGGTGGGAGCTCTTGAGCATGATTCCCACGGTGTTGTCTGGGACCAGAGTTGTCCGGCTGCTGCCTGATGCAACTTCCACTCCCTTCTTTGAGCACCACCCCGTGGTGTCGCTACTGGGCTGGGCGGCGATCGGGCTGCCCCAACCTGCGGGCTGGGTGAGGATGGGCCGGATAACCCCCAAGGACGCCCACGGGATCGAATGACCATCGGTAGCGGCAATTGAAGGCGTCGCGATGGCGGCGCCAATTCCAATCGTGGCGATGGCGATGAAGACGCGAGGGAAGATGGCCACGCCTCACTATGGCATCGAGTCGCGGTCAATGTGGCTCAGGGTAGAACCGCTAGGACGTCAAAGCAACCAAGGTCGAATCACCTATCTGGTGTGCCATTTCGGGCATACTGCGGGCATACTGCGGGCATATAACGGGCATGTAGCAGGGGTAAATGGCGGTCACTCGTGGTCATTGTTGGTCACTCGTGGTCACACCAAAACCCTTGCAATTAAAGGATTTTGCGGTTCATTTCCAGAGCACCCCCAACGGGATTCGAACCCGTGCCGCCACCTTGAAAGGGTGGTGTCCTAGGCCGCTAGACGATGGGGGCCTGCACTACATAACACCTGGTACAGCGGTAGTGGTCGGGCTGCCGGGATTTGAACCCGGGACCTCTGCGTCCCGAACGCAGCGCGCTACCAAGCTGCGCTACAGCCCGCAGCGAGTTGCCTCGCAGCCCGCCAATACTACTCGGCGACCCGACGGCGAGACAAAGCCTAAATGACGGAGGGCATCTCCGCTTGGGGTGGCTTGTGGTACTCGATGACAATCTCGCTGATACGTCGCTTCTCAACCGACTGAACTCGAAAAGTCCAGTCCCGGTAGGTGTAGGTCGTACCCGCGGCGGGGATCTCGCCCGCCAAGTCCAAGACGAAGCCAGCAATTGTGACGTACTCACCCTCGGGAATCGCAATCCCGAGTGCGGCTTCGACTTCGTCGACATGCGTCTGACCGTCGACCAACCACCGGTCCTGGCGAATCGGCACGATGGTCGGTTCCTCGTCCTCATCGAATTCGTCGTTGAGGTCGCCGACCAACTGCTCGAGGATGTCACGGATGGACACAACACCGGCGACGCCTCCATGTTCGTCCAGAACGAGAGCGAAGGTTCTGCGCTGTTCGCGCATCTCACGGAGGCTTTCGAGTAGGTCCATCGTCTCGGGCAGCATGAACGGTCGGCGAATCTTGCGGGCAATCTCTTCAGCGGTCGGGAGTGAGACGCCTAGTGCCCGTTTCGCCGTCGTGCTTCGAAAGAGGTCGTTGACGAAGAGGACACCCTCCACCTCATCGAGGTCACCGTTGACCACGGGGAAGCAGGAGTGTCCGGTGTCGCGAATCGCTTCGGCCATCATCTCGGGCGTCACGGGCGTCGCGAGGAATGCCACGTCGGGCCGCGGCGTCATGACGTCACGAAGCTCGAGCTCGCTGAGTTGATCGACACGCAGATGAATGGCGACCGCTTCGGGGGAGACCGGACGACTCTCCTCGCGGCCGACAATGCGTTTACGGAGTCGAGACAGTCCCGACGGGTGGGCCTGTTCGTCGCTCATTGAGCGTCGGAACTCCCGACGCGAACGGTCGCCGGCCGCAATGAATCATCTTCGTACTCTTCGCCACGTAGCAGCGCCCGCACGGCCGCGCGTACGCGCTGGGGATCGAGCGGCTTGACAAGGAAACCTTCGGCGCCGCTGCGACGCGCGAGAAAGACGTCCGGTCGGCGATCGAGCAGCATAAGGACCGCGACCGGTTCGGCCGCGCCGTAGGACTCCTCATTTCGCAGCTCCATGCAGATCGCCATGCCACCCATCGAGCCGATTTGCAGGTCGAGGATCACGAGGTCGACGGCTCCGCGCTCCACGCGAGCGATGACGTCCTTGCCGTTGGCGACCTCTTCGATGAAGAGGTCGGGCCCTTCGAGCGTGGTGCGCAACTCGTGGCGCAAGGAAGAGAGGTCGCTCGCCAAAAGAACAGTTGCCATGGCATTCAGCGTAGCGGAGCAGGGATTTAGCCCTTTGCGAGGCTACGGCGAAGTCGAGAATTCACTCTTGCCTGTTGGGCCAAGTGTGGATAGCCTGCAGTCTCTAGGTCAAACCGGGGGGGGGGAGCGACTTATGGCGATTACGCCTCTGAGTTGGACTGACGACGCAGCGTGTCGCGACAGCGAGGGTGCACTCTTTTATCCGGCTGACAGCGCCGAACGAAAAGAAGAGCGCCTCGAGCGTGAGTTGATTGCGAAACGAATCTGTGCCAGTTGCGCAGTGCGCGAAGACTGTCTCGAGGCGGCGCTCGCGCGCCACGAGTCCTACGGTATCTGGGGCGGCCTCAACGAATTTGAACGTCGAGGACTACTCCGCACGTGACCGCGTCCAACCCAGTTGGGTTGGACTCACCATTGTCAGCACGATGAGCAGCGCGAAAGTGACGACGTGCACTCCGGAGCAGTACTCACAGATGTGATTGATGATGATCAACTCTGCGTAGAGAAGCCAGAAGACGAAGAGCATCGAGATGAGTACGATGACAAATCGCGCGACGTGCAGCCAATAGTTCGTGGCGCGCCACCCCCACGGTGAGTTGAGCGCGGTCATTACGAGATAGGTGCCGAGCCCCAGGATCGCGACGGGAATGCCGAGGAAGTACGACTGCGCTGACGTGGTCACGGCGAGGCAGTTGATCGTTCCTCCTCCCGTAGAACAGGAGTTGATGATGACCGCGTTGTCGAAGTGCGAGATCGTCAGGAAAATTGAGAGGCCCAGCCCGATGAGGCTGAGAACGAACGTGGTGGTGACAGCCCATCGCGGAACGGGCTGAACCGTCCGGGTCACTTGAGCTTCATCACCTTGGCGGCGGCCTTGACTCCTGAACTCGTGCAGACCGTGCTCGGCTGGTCCTTCGTGAGGGAGCAGATCGCTGCGGTCTGATAGTTGGCGGACGCAATGATGGCGTCGGTCACCGGACTGGTCGGGTCACTCAGCCCGGTCGCCACGGCACTTCGCGTGAGCCCGCTCAACGCGTCGGGCGAGTAGCTCGCACCAGATACGAGGAACTTGTTGTCGAAGGTCATAAAGGGGATTGGATTGCCCGATGTAGAAGTGAGACCGGGAATGTACTTCGCCGTGTCGTACTTAAGGATCAACTTCTGCTCGGCGGCGGTCGGATTCTGCAGGGATACGTAGTTGGTTCCGGCGGCGTTGATTTGATTGGTGTACTCCTCGACGCTCTTGAAGGTCAGGTACTTTGACTTGTAGACAGCCCTGACAAAAGTGAACGAGGGCGTGTTCGGGTACTGGTCCTTCGCCGCACTCGTCGTGTTGCCGAGTCCCGACCACGTACCAAATCGACTGAGCGCGATGATGGTCGACCAACGCTGCGCCGCACAGAACGGGCAGTACTCGGCGCCGATGTACAGGATTTCGGGTACGGTCGCCCCGCCGGCTGTGGTGCCCGTAAGCGCTGGCTGGTTCTTCAGGGCAATCGGGGCGGAAACTTGGACCACCTTGGAGTTGACGCCGACCGTGTCGAACACGCTCTCGGGAATCGTGGTGAGTTGGGCCACCATTGCGGGGTCAGTTGCGGAATAGCCCGATGAGCCGGTTGACCCTGCGCCACCTCCACTCACCTTGATGATGACGAGTGTCGCGACCACGACCACAACGAGACCTATTGCGAGCCACGTAAAGAGTCCGGCCGGCCGGCCGGCCGATGGCTTGGCGGGGCGACGGTTCGGTGCCTTCCCCGGCGCCGACGTACGGGGCGCCCGTCCTTGGGCCCTGTTCGCCGCGGCGGCGTTCTTCTTAGCGGGGGTCTTGGCCACGATGCTCCTTGTGATGTCTGGACACCAAACTTAGTGGTTGCGCGCTCACGAGGGATTTCAACCTCGTGGTCGGCGTAGTTTTCACTATGGCTGAAATTTTGAGTCCCCGTCCGGCCGCGACGGTGATGACGTTGCGTGACCGCGATGAAGGTTACGAAATTCTTATGCTGCGCCGAAACTTGAATAGTGATTTCGTCGGCGGCGCGTACGTGTTTCCGGGAGGCGGCGTTGACCCGGCCGACGCCGGTCCGTCCGCTCAACAACTTGCACTGGGTGTGAATGACGTCGACGCGTCCACCCGACTCGCGCTCGAAAGCGGCGGTCTCGCCTTCTACGTGGCCTGCCTTCGTGAGCTTTTCGAAGAGGCCGGTCTCCTCGTCGCGTGCAACGCAGCGGGCGAGTCAGTCCGCTTCAACGACGAAGCGACGATCGCTCGAATGGCGGCGCATCGACGCGACGTCAACGCCGGCTCACTGGGCTTCATTGCCATGATGCGCCAAGAGGGTCTCCTCCTGGATCTTCGTGGACTCGAGTACGTGGCGCACTGGGTGACGCCCATAGGACCGCCGCGTCGATTTGACACGCGGTTCTTCGTGGCGCTGGCCCCCGAGGGACAGACCGCGACGCACGATGCAGGCGAGACCGTCGCCGATCAGTGGGTCCGTCCGAAGGACGCACTGGACGCCCACGCCCGGGGCGAGCTCGACATGATCTTTCCGACCATTCGCAACCTCGAAGCGATTAGCCAGTTCTCATCGTCACGCGAAGTACTCGACTACGCGAGGTCGCTCACGAACATCCCTCGCATCGAACCTCGCATTGTGATGCGCGACGGCAACATGTCAATCTTGTTGTCCGGCGACGACGGTTACGAGGACTGAGTCGCAACTGCCTTTTCCATGGCGTCGAGCATTCTCGCGGAGCACCCAACTGCACCAACTGGTGGAGCAACGTCGGTGAGAATGCGCTGCGCCAAGAGGTGGAACACACCATCGGATGCTTCGTGCAGAACCGCTGGCTCCCCGTGGTCGCCGCCCTCGGCGATCGCTGCATTGAGTTCGATCTCTGCGAGCAGCGGGACATTCAATTCGTCGCTCAATGACTGTCCACCGCCTTCACCGAAGAAGGTGTGTCGTTCGCCGCACGAGCACGTGTAGCCACTCATGTTCTCGATGACGCCGAGCACGCGAATGTTGGACTTGCGCGCGAAGTCGGCCGCGCGCGCGGCAACGCGCTGCGCCGCGATGGTCGGTGTCGTGACGACGAGTTGCCCCATTTGCGGAAGCAGGCGAGCAAGCGTCATGGCAATGTCGCCGGTTCCTGGTGGCGTATCGATCAGCAGGTAGTCGATGCCCGACCAGTCGGCGTCTTCGATGAACTGCGCGACGGCCTTTTGGACCATCAGTCCGCGCCACATCAGTGCCTGGTCCTCATCGGCCAGGAGTCCCATGGACAGCAATCTGATCGAGCCACTGCCGATGACGCGCTCAAGTGGCTGCATCTTGCCGGCGCTCGCCTTCACGTCGCCCCGAATGCCGAGCAGTCGACTGAGCGAGAAGCCCCAGATGTCGGCGTCCAGGACGCCGATCGTTCGACCTGAGGCGGCCAGCGCGACTGCGAGATTCGCCGTGATGGAGGACTTGCCGACGCCGCCCTTGCCCGACGCGATCATCAGCACGGGCGTTTGTAACGGGATCGAGGTCGACGGCGCGCGTCCTTGGGCAATCGTGCGTGCGCGCTTCATCAACTCCCCTTTCGCCGACGCGTCGAGGACGCCCATGACCAACTCGATCTCCATGACCTCATCGAGCGAGAGGGCGGCTTCCTTTACGTCGCGCTCGATCTGACTACGCAGGGGACAGCCGACTGTTGTAAGGGAGATTTCGATAACGGCGTGGCCGCGCTCGTCAACCGTGATCGCCCCAACCATTCCCAGCTCGACGATCGAGGCGCCCAGTTCGGGGTCGAGCACCTGCGCGAGGCGCTCTCGCAGTCGTTCAGAGGGTTGCACGAAACGACGCTACCGGCGAATGAGGAGATTTCGAACTGATGTCACACCACGACGCAAAACTGCGAGGCAATGAACTTGAGTGAGTGGGCCGATACGCCCGGGATTCATCCTCAGACCGGCCATTCGATTGATTGTGTCGTGGCTGGTCGAGCGGACGACACAGAGGTCGACGAGGACCTCGTTCGCGACATGAATGAAGTGATGATGTCGTTCTGTGCTCGCCTCTACGATCGTCGCGCGGGCGCACACCGAGCGGCTAGGGCGCTCGCGTCGGCTCAGGAGCCAGTCGATGTCGCGTAGGTACGCTGCGCCCGAGGGCCAGATCATCCAGGCCTTCACCTTCGCGCTCGATCCCACGTCCACCCAGGTGGCTCAGATCAATCGTTTCTTCGGAGCGCGTCGCATGGCCTTTAACTGGACCGTCGAACAGTTGAAGTGCGACCTCGAGCACTACCGCACGACCGGCGAGTCAATAGGCCCACCCTCCTTCTATTCCTTGGGTAAACGCTGGAACGCGCAGAAGAACAACGTGTGCCTCAACACCCACACCGGTGAGGTCTGGTGGCCCGAGGTCTCCAAGGAGGTCTTCGCCGACGGCGTACGTGGCGCCACCGACGCCTACTTGCGCTGGCAGAAATCGCGGACGGGACAGATCGCTGGGCGCCCGGTGGGCTTTCCCCGGTTCAAGAAGCGCGGGCGCGACCGGGACCGATTCACCTTTACGACGGGGACCATGAGGCTCGAAGCTGATCGACGGCACCTCACGTTGCCGGTGCTCGGGACTCTGCGCACGCACGAGAACACCCGTCGCATCGAACGACTGGTTTGGCTCGATCGCGCGAAGGTGCTCTCGGTCACGGTCTCGCGCCAGGGCGACCGGGTGATCGCGGCCGTTCGAGTCGCCGTCGCCCGTCCACAACGGGCCACGGTCGCTCAGCCCGACTCGGTGGTCGGCATCGACGTGGGCGTGCGGCGTCTTGCGACGGTTGCCACGCGCGACGAAGTGATCGGTGAACTCGCCAACCCCCGAGCGCTCGAACGTCGTCTTGGCGAGCTGCGTCGACTGCAGCGCCAGCGGTGTCGGCGCACGCGCGGTTCGCGACAGTATCGAGCAACCACGACCAAGATCGCGCGGCTTCACGCCGAGGTAGCCCACCTACGCCACCACACCATCCACGTCTTCACCACCGATCTCGCCAAAACCCACGGCGTGCTGGTGGTCGAAGATCTGGACGTGGCGTCACTGCTGCAACAGAAGGGACTTCCCGGTGCACGTTCGCGGCGTCGTGGTCTCTCTGACGCGGCACTAGGAGAGATCCGTCGTCAACTTCGTTACAAGTGCCCCTGGTACGGGTCCACCTTGATCGAAGCCAATCGGTTCTTTCCTTCGTCCAAAACCTGCCACGACTGTGGTTACGTCCAAACGATTGGCTGGTCGGAACACTGGACCTGTGAAGAGTGCAGCTCTTCACACCAGCGCGACGACAATGCCGCCATCAATCTCGCCCGTTGGGTGAGCCTGGGTTCAGTTGGAGCCCCGGTGAAGCGTGGAGCCGAGCATCAGACTGAGTCTCACTTAGCGGCTGGCGAAGACACGCGAAAGGGAAGCCCGACACTGGTTGGGCCGAACAACTCCGTGAGGAGTGCAGCACGAGCGGACTCACTAGAGTGCACTCATGCTGCAACGGTGTTCAAGAGGGAATTCCCTCACTATCATGGACGGTAGAACTCTCGAAGGAGCGACATGTCGAACACGACCATTACCAGCGTGAACCTGACCAAAAAGGATCCCGACCCGATCAACTTGACCGATGGCGCCGTGTCGAAGGTCGCCGAACTGATTGCCGCCGAGGGCGTGGATGACGTCCTAGCGCTACGCGTCTCGGTGAAGCCGGGCGGCTGCTCAGGCTTCAACTACGACATGTTCTTCGACTCTGAGTTTGCCGATGATGACATTCTTCGCGATTTCGCTGGCGTGAAGGTCGTCGTTGACCCTTCGAGCGCTGAACTTTTGAATGGTTCGACGCTGGACTTCGCCGACGGACTCCAAGGTGCCGGTTTCCACATCACGAACCCGAACGCCACACGCACGTGCGGCTGCGGTAACTCCTTCAGCTAGGAGGGGGCGTCACCCATGGCCGTAACCTTCGGTCCCTACTCAACGTGGCGCCGCGCCGGTGACCTCGTTGTCATCTCGGGCCAACTTGGTGTCGTGCCAAGTGACCAGCCCACCATGATCGAAGGCGGCGCGCCCGAACAGTTGGGTCAGGCTCTCGTGAACGCTCGCGCGGTACTCGCCGAAGCCGGCGCGACGTTCGATCAAGTCATCAAGGCAACGCTCTTTCTGACGGACATGTCGGACTTCGCTGCGTGCAACGAAGTGTGGATTACGAACTTCGAGCCACCGCGCCCAACACGTTCGGCCGTTGCGGTGCACCAGTTGCCCCTCGGCGCGCTCGCCGAAGTCGAACTCTGGGCCTACTCGCCGCTCGATTAGACGGTGTACTCGCTCGGCGTCGTGCCGAACTTGTAACCCACGGAGCGCACCGTCTGAATTAAGTGCGCGTGCTCCTCACCCAACTTGGCGCGAAGTCGTCGCACGTGCACATCGACCGTGCGCGCACCGCCGTAGTACTCGTAGCCCCACACGCGACTGAGCAGCGTCTCTCGGGTGAAGACACGGTTCGGGTTCGTCGCCAAGAATCGGAGCAGTTCGTACTCCATGTAGGTGAGGTCCATGACTCGCCCCGCGATTGACGCTTGGTAGGTCTCGAGGTTCATGGAGAGTCCGCCATGCTCAACGCGTGGCGCGACGTTCTCGTTGCCGGCGCGACGGAGGCGATGACGAAGACGAGTGGCGAGTTCGCTCACGTCGAAGGGACCGACGACGAAGTCGTCGAAGAGATTCTCGCGGAACGTCAACTCGTCGAGCTGATAGTGATCGAGGAGCAGGATGATCGGTCCGACCCCACGGCTACGTGCGCGCAGTTGACGACAGAGGTTCATGGCTTCAGTGAAGGGGAACGCGGAGGCATTGATGACGGCACCGGCGAAGCCGTCGGTGGGCTCCAGCGCCGTGACTTCGTTGAGGCGACCCGTGGACGCAACGGCCGGCGTGACCCCCGTGACTTCGAATGCTTTGCGAACCGGTCCTTCGCAAGAAGGCACGCAGAGGACGACGTCGATGATCACAGCAGCGGCAGGTAACGATCGAGTTCGAATGGCGTGACCTGTCCGCGGTAGGCCTCCCACTCCGAGCGCTTATTGCGCAGGAACCACTCCACCTGGTGAGGCCCCAGCGTTTCGTGCAGCAGCTTCGAGTCCTCCATGAGGTCTAGGGCTTCGGCGAGCGACTGGGGCAGCGGTGCCGTACGTTCGCCCTCGGGTGGCAGTTCGTAGTCACCGGCAACACCACGAAGACCGGCCGCTAACACCACGGCGAAGGCGAGGTACGGGTTGGCGGCAGGGTCCGGCGAGCGGTACTCAATGCGCGTGGAGTCAACGCGCCCGGGCTTCACCGAAGGTATGCGCACCAGTGCTGCGGCGTCGTAACGGGCCCAACTGGCTCCGACCGGCGCTTCCGCGCCCGGCACGAGTCGCTTGTACGAGTTGACCCATTGATTGGTGACCGCGGTGATCTCGGGGGCGTGGGCGACGAGGCCCGCAATGAACTTCGTGGCGACGTCGCTGAGGCCGTAGGGTCCGTTGCCAATGAACGCGTTGTGGTCGTCCTCCCACAGTGAGAGGTGCGTGTGCATTCCCGAACCTTGGACGTGCGCGAGTGGCTTGGGCATGAAGCTCGCTGCGACGCCGGCCTGGCGGGCGAGTTCCTTCACGACGTGACGCAGCGACATGACCGAGTCGGCCATTGTCAGTGCGTCGGTGTAGCGCAGGTCGATCTCTTGTTGGCCGGGCGCGTCCTCGTGCTGGGCGTGCTCGACGCCGATGCCCATCTCTTCCAGGGTCAGGACAGTTCGACGGCGCAGTTGACTCGCGGTGTCGTCGGGCAGGAGGTCGAAGTAACTACCACGGTCGATCGGTCGTGGCGCACTGGACGTGTCGAGGTCTTCGAAATAGAAGTACTCAATCTCCGGTGCCACGAAGAACGTGTACCCCTGACTGCGCGCGTCACCGAGGACTCTTCGAAGCTGTTGACGGGGGCAGCCCTCGAAGGGTGTGCCGTCGATGTTGACGATGTCGCAGAAAACTCGTGCGACGCCAGCGCCTTCCTCATACCACGGCAGTAACTGGAACGTCGACAGGTCGGGTCGAGCGAGGACGTCAGACTCTTGCGTTCGTGAGAACCCGTCGATCGAACTGCCGTCGAAGGTCATGCCCTGATCGAGGGCGTCCTCCAATTCGGCCGGCGTGACGTGGAAGGCTTTGTGACGTCCGAGGACGTCGGTGAACCACAGCTGGACGAATCGCACGCCGCGCTCTTCGACGGTACGAAGTACGTACTCGGCAGAACTTTGCATGGGGGCCATTCTCTCACCTTCCCGCAACGCTGACGACACGCCGTCAAATGTCAAAACCCGCCGCCCGAAAGCGGCTGGTTTTGTACCCGATCCTCAACGACGAGTGGCCGCCTTCTTCGCTGGCGCCTTCTTTGCGACTTTCTTCACCGGCGCCTTTTTGGCGGCCGCTCGCGCGGGCGTCTTCGTCGCGCTCGCCGCACCGCAGACGGTCTCGGTGATTAAGCGCGCCACCACGTAGGGGTCCACGTTGGCGTTGGGACGACGGTCCTCGAGGTAGCCGCGCTTCTCACGAGCGACCCCGCCGGGGATGCGAACCGACGCGCCGCGGTCTGACACGCCGTAGGAGTACTTCGACCAGTGCGCCGTTTCGTGGGCGCCGGTCAGGCGGTCCTCAATGCCGAGGCCGTAGTTCGAAATGTGCTCCTTCACGCGAGTGCCGAGGGCTTCGGCGCCCGCGACAACGGCGGCGTAACCGTTGACCGCACGCATCTGCTTCGTCGAGAAGTTCGTGTGCGCTCCGGCACCGTTCCAGTCGCCCGGGACCGGCTTCGCGTCGAAACTGACGTCGACCTCGAACTCCTCGGCGATGCGCTCAAGCAGCCAACGCGCAACCCAGAGTTGATCACCGATCTCGACGGGTCCGAGCACGCCGACCTGAAACTCCCATTGGGCCATCATCACTTCGGCGTTCGTGCCCTCGATGCCGAGACCGGCGCGCATGCACGCGAGGGTGTGGGCTTCGACGATGTCACGACCGGGCATCTTCGCGCCACCGACGCCGCAGTAGTACGGGCCCTGGGGAGCGGGGAATCCCTCTTCGGGCCAGCCGTAGGGTCGGCCGCCTTGAAAGAAGGTGTACTCCTGCTCAATGCCGAACTTCGGCTCATAGCTTGCGAATTTCTTCGCCACGGCCGCGGTCGCGGCCCGCTCGTTCGTGACGTGTGGCGTCATGTCAGCGTTCAAGACCTCGCACATGACGAGAACGTCGCTCGCGCCTCGAAGTGGGTCGGGGCACGTGAAGACCGGCACCAGTACGCAGTCCGAGAAGTGACCGGTCGCCTGGTTCGTGCTTGATCCGTCGAAGCCCCAGACGGGCGGCTTCGCGCCCGTCGCGACGATTTTTGTCTTGCTGCGCAATTTGCGGGTTGGCTCGCTGCCGTCAATCCAGATGTATTCAGCTTGGTACGACACGGCTGCTCCTTAATAGATGTCAATGCGCACTCGACGCGTTCCTCACCAGTCTGGTGGAGCGGCGTTGGGATCTACCCCCACTTTTGTTAACCACGTGTGAATGTTCGCCAGATGATGACGTCGACGGCGCCGGTAGGCTCACTTTGTGCCCGTGATTCGACTCGCTATGGCCCAGATGAACGCAGTCGTCGGTGGCTTCGCGCAAAACGTCGAGACGCTCGGCCGATTCCGTACTCAGGCCGCGTCGGCGAGTGCCGACCTCGTCCTGACGCCCGAGTTATCCCTGATGGGCTACCCGCCCGAGGACCTTCTGCTCAAGGAGGGCTTCATCGAGGCGTCGCGCGTCGCGCTCATCGAAATGGCGCTGCTGGACAATGTGCCGCCGGTCCTCGTGGGAACGGTCGTGAGCGAAGGACTGGGCGAAGTGGCCCTCGCGCCCTCGAGCGACGGCCGCGACGTTGCACGACCGGCCTTCGGTACGACGCTTCGGCCTCATATTGCCAACGCGTTGGTGGCACTCAGTGACGATGGGGTGGTCGCCATTGCGACCAAGCGACTGTTACCGAACTACGACGTCTTCGACGAACTGCGCTACTTCCACCCCGGGGTTGGACCGCACACCATCGTCAACGTCCAAGGCGTCGCCATCGGCCTCTTGATCTGTGAGGACGTATGGACGCGCAATGGACCAGCGGCTGAACTCGCGCGCCAAGGGGCCACCATGCTCGTGGTCGCCAACGCGTCACCGTACGCACGGGGTCGTCGCGAGGAGCGTGAGGCCATGTTGCGCGAGCGCGCGCTCGAGACCAACTGTCCCATTGCGTACGTGAACCTCGTCGGCGGCCAAGACGAACTCGTCTACGACGGACAAAGCGTCGTCGTGAACGCCCAGGGCGACGTCATTGCACGCGCCACCGCGTTCGGCGAAGAGTTGCTGGTCTGCGAGATCGGCGCGCGCGAGAGCACGGTGGGCGTGCCGCTCAAGATTGGTTACGCCCGCGACGAGTCGCGACTGACAGCGCTGCACGTGAATCGGATCGCCGAGCCACTCGATGAAGTCGAGGAGGTCTACCAAGCGCTCGTGATGGGGACGCGCGACTACCTGCGAAAGAACGGGTTTCGCACAGCAGTGATTGCACTGTCGGGCGGCGTTGACTCCTCGCTCGTTGCCGCCATCGCCGTCGACGCCGTTGGCGCGCGGGCGGTACGTGGTTTCACGATGCCCAGTCGTTATTCGTCAGACCATTCGGTGAGTGATGCGCAGGAGTTGGCGCGACGTCTCGACATCGAGATCACGACGATTCCCATCGAGAGTGCGCACCAGGCCTTTGGCATGGCCCTCGGCGGCGTGCTCGACGGCGAGCCGCGCGGGATTACCGATGAGAACCTGCAGTCGCGCATCCGAGGCGTGCTGTTGATGGCCATCTCGAATGACACGGGGGCGATCGTGCTCACGACGGGCAACAAGTCCGAGATGGCGACCGGGTACTCCACGCTCTACGGTGACTCGGTCGGCGGCTTCGCGGTCATCAAGGACGTGCCCAAGACGCTCGTCTACGAGCTCTGTCGCTACCGCAATGGTGTCGCCACCAAGGACGGCGATCCCGAGCCAATCCCTCAGGCGGTACTGGCGAAGGCGCCGTCGGCCGAACTTCGTCCCGACCAGCGTGACGACCAGTCGCTCCCGCCCTACGACGTGCTCGACCCGCTCCTTGAGCTCTACGTCGAGGATGACGCGACGGCCGAAGAGATGATCGCGAACGGCCACGACCCCGCACTGGTGCTCACGATTACCCATCTCGTAGATCGCAGTGAGTACAAACGTCGACAGATGCCGCCGGGTGTACGCATCTCGAAGAAGGCCTTTGGGCGAGATCGACGAATGCCCATCACCAACGCCTTTCGTCAAGAGACCCTCTGATGCCCACCAATGACGAGATGGCTCGCCATCTCCTTGCGTGCTACGACACCATATATACGGCGCTGGGTGAGAGTGCGCCGACGCTCACTACCGACGCCTACGTCGTACGCACCTACGAGATGGGCCGTTCCTTTGGGGCACTGGCCCTCGAGATGCGCGACTACACCACGGCAACTGACGTTTCCCCGATTGGTGCGCTCGACGCCGTACTGCGCCACGCTGTCAACAGCGACGACAGCGGCGCCATGGTGCTCTACGCCATGGCCATGGTGGTCGGTCCGCGGCTGCTGGTCACATTGCTCGACGCTCGAGCGAACATGACCGGTGACGAGACGCTCCTGGCGCTGTTCAATCACGGATCCGAGGTGGTCGTCGCAGAGTTGCTCGCGACGGGGGAAGTGGCGAAGAACCAAGCGCCTATTGACGATCCGAGCTGGCAGGCGGCCGCACTGGACTTGGCGACGACCTTGGATATGGCCGGAAACGCTGAAAGCCTGGGTCTTTCCCGCTAGGTTGCCTACCTCCGTATAACTAGTAGTACCGGACTTTCCGGTGTCCGGATTCGAGGGAGTGCCATGGCAAAAGATCGCGTAGACAGGGATGATGAGGACCTCGTCCGTCTCTATCTGTCCGACATTGGTCAGTACACCCTTCTAACCAAGGACGATGAAGTTCGCCTGGCGCAGACCATTGAAGAGGGTCGCGAAGCCAAGGCCGAGCTCGACGGCGCCGAGACCGACAAGAAGATCAAACTGACGCCCTCAAAGAAGCTGGCGCTCAAGCGTTCGGTGCACCGCGGTGACCAGGCCGAGCGTGACTTCGTGCAATCGAACCTTCGACTCGTGGTCTCCATTGCGAAGAAGTACCAGGCCTCGGGGCTCCCGCTGTTGGACCTGATCCAAGAGGGCAACCTCGGCCTCATGCACGCTGTCGAGAAGTTCGACTGGCGTAAGGGCTTCAAGTTTTCGACCTACGCCACGTGGTGGATCCGTCAGGCAATCACCCGTGGTATTGCCAACACCGGTCGCACCATCCGTCTCCCGGTGCACGCGGGTGACACGTTGGCGCGCGTCCAAAAGGCGCAGTCACGTCTGGAACTGAAGTTCGGTCGCCCCCCGACGATCAAGGAACTCTGCGACGAGTGCGAGATGCCTGAGGACAAGTTGATCGAGGCGCTGCGTTTTCGCTCCGAGCCGATTTCACTGTCCGAGCCCCTTCGCGAGGACGGCGACGCCGAGCTCGGTGACGTCGTGGAGGACCGCTCCGCTGAGTCTCCCTTCGATGTGGCCGCGGTCAAGATGATGCCGGCCGCGATCGAGAAGCTGCTCCAGCCCCTCGACGAGCGCGAGCAGAAGATTCTTCGGATGCGTTTCGGACTTGATGGTGCCGGGGAGATCCGCACCCTCGAGGACGTTGGTGCCGAGATGAACCTCACGCGTGAGCGAATCCGACAGATTGAGGCGCGTGCCATGAGCAAACTGCGCCACCCGTCGTCCGACACCGGCGCGCGTGACCTTCTGACGCTCTAGCGCCTCTGGTACTTCGCGCGGCCGAGGACGGCCGCCACGCCGATCACGAGTGCGCTCAAGAGAAACGGCGTGTGCGACTTCGATCGGTCGTGGGCGCGCACCGGGTGGGTAAAGCTCAGTAACGGCCACTGATTTTCGTGCGCGACTTTCGCCAGTTGGCGATCGGGGTTCACCGCGTGGGCGTGGCCCACGCACTCGAGCATTGGAATGTCGGTCTCGGAGTCGGAGTACGCGAACGACTCATTGAGGTCGATGTCACGTTGCTGCGCCAACTCTCGAATGGCGACCGCCTTGTTCTCGCCCTGCGCGAAGAACTCCATCTCTCCAGTGAACTTTCCCTGTTCATCGAGTTTTGCTCGTGACGAGATGGCGCCAGTAATGCCGAGCAGTTCAGCGAACGGTTCGACGATCTCGGCCGGCGCCATGCTCACGAGCCACACTTCGTCCCCCTGGGCGAGGTGGTAGTCAATAAGGTCGAGGGCCTCTTCGTAGATGAGCGGTTCAATGACCTCGTTGATCGTTTCGGCGACCAATCGCTTCACCTCTTGGTGGTCCCAACCCTTCGTGATTTGTAACACCGACTCGCGAATCTTGTCGAGTTTTTCCTCGTCGGCACCAAAGCGCATGAACATCATCTGACTAAGGACGGCCCACACGAGGGTGCGGCGATGCAGAAGTCCGCGAGCGTGCAATTCCGGCCCGAAGGCCGCCAGCGAGGACTTTACGATCACCGTCTTATCAAGGTCGAAGAAGGCCGCTCGCACCCATCCATGCTAGGTCTGTTCGAAAAATGAAGGTCCGAACTCAGCCCACGAAGGCCGACGCGCAGTCCTGCGAGGCGTCAGAGCGAGTGATCAAGATGACGTGGTCGTGCTCCAAGAAGTGCATGGTGGCCGACGGAACGAGTGGTTGGCTGGAGCGGACCACGGCGACGACGCGTACTGAGTCCGGTAGACGAAGTTCGTCAAGTGTCATGTGGTTGGCGACCGCCGGTGCGTTCTCCGCGAGCGTCACCTCGATGAGTCGCATGCGGCCCTGCGCCAAGTCCATCAAGTTGATGATCGCGCCGACTTCCACGGCCTCGTCGACGAGCGACGTAATCAACGCCGGTGTCGACACCGAGACATCCACGCCCCAACTCTCATTGAAAAGCCATTCATTGCGGGCATTGTTGATGCGACTAATGACCCGCGGCACGCCGAACTCCTGCTTTGAAAGCCAACTGATGACGAGGTTGTCCTCGTCATCGCCGGTGGCCGCAATGACGACGTCGGTACCGCGCAGGTCCGCCGCGGCGAGGCTCGCGTACTCACAGGCGTCCGCCGCCATGACGTTGACACCGGGCAACATCGCCTTTAACTTGTCGGCCGTCGAGGGAGTCTGTTCGAGCAACGTGACGTCGTGGTGGCGGTCGACGAGGTCAAGTGCGATCGCGGTGCCGACCGAACCGCCGCCCGCGACCATAACCCTCATCGGAGTCCGTTCTTAATGAGTGTCTGGAGTTCTTCGATGCCATCGCTCGTCACGAGGTATTCGAGGATGTCGTCTTCTTGCGCGAAGAGGCCTTCGACGTTGACTCGACCTTGCCCACCGCGGATGACGCCGACCACGCGGACACTCTCGCCCTGGTCGAACTGACTGATGGGCTTGCCCGCGAGGACGTCGGGAACGATGCGCTCGACGAGGTGCAAGGTCCCGGTCCCGGCACTCCACTCAATGGAGTCATCGGCGGGCAAGAGCCAGCGCTTCACCTGTTGGGTTGTCCACGTCGAGGTCGCCACCGTCGGGATGCCCAATTTCATATAGATGTCGGCGCGCGCGGGGTCGTAGATGCGAGCCACGACGTTCTTTATCTCGTAATTGTCGCGCGCGATGCGCGCGCACAGGATGTTGGTGTTGTCACCACTCGTCACCGCCGCGAGGGCGTTGGCCCGTCGAGCGTCCGCCTGAAAGAGGACGTCGCGGTCAAAACCGGAGCCGACGAGGGTTTTCCCATGAAATCCATTGAGGCGACGAAAGGCGTCACGGTTCTTATCGACGACGACGACCGAGTGTCCCTCTTCCGAGAGTTGCATCGCTAGTTCTGAACCCACCCGGCCACAACCAACGACGACGATATGCACCCCGTCATCAGAACACATGTGGCGAAGGAGGTGCAACATCGCCGAGCTGGCCGTATCGTCACCTGAGCCACGAAAGCCAAAGGCTTAGTATCGTGTTCGTGTCAGAGGCCGATAAGCAGATTTCCAGCAATTCACGGGTTCTGACCTCGCACGCCAACGTCGCCGACGTCTATCCCGAGACCCTCGGGTATCGAATCAAGCGAATCTTTCTCGGAAAACCCTTCGTCACCGAACAGTTGAGCGGGGAACGACTCAACCGGGCCATCGCGCTCGGCGTCCTCGCTCCGGACTGTATCTCCTCTTCCGCGTACGGCACCGAAGAGATCCTCACGCAGATGACGCCCTTCATTGGCCTCGCGGCGTTCGCCCTCGTCGTGCCGATTATGTTCGTCATCCTCGGCGTCTTGTTCTTCGTCACGACCTCCTACATGGACGTCATCAAGTACTACACGACGGCCGGCGGATCGTACGTCGTGGCGCGCGACAACTTCGGACCGAAGATCGCTCAGATCGCCGCCGTCGCACTGCTCATTGACTACACGGTGACCGTGGCGGTCCAGTGCTCGGCCGGTACCGCGGTCTTGGCGAGCGCCATCCCCGGCTTGAGCCACGCGCCCGATCCGCTGCTCATCACCGTGGGGGTCGTGCTGATCCTCATCTACGGAAACCTGCGCGGATTGAAAGAGGCCGGAAGTTACTTCGCGTTCCCGACGTACTTCTACATCTTGATGATGTCGGCGACCATCATCTTCGGCGTCTCGAAGAAGATCGCCGGCTCGCTCCACCAAATCCCGTTGCCGTTGCAGCGAGACCTCATCGACCATCACCTGGGTTCCAAGGGCACCGGCGTACTAATGGGCCTGGCCTTCATCTCGCTGCTGCGCGCCTACGCCAACGGCGGNNAAGACCCTCGTCACGATGTCGAGCATTCTCGCGTTCCTCTTGCTCGGCATCACCTTTCTCGCGAAGTGGACCCACGCCATCCCCTACCAGAAGGGTTCGCCAACCGTGGTCAGCCAGGAAGTCCTCGACGTCTTCGGCGGCCACGGAATCGGTCACCTGATCTACTACTTGGTCTTACTGGCGACGATCCTCATCCTCTACACCGGCGGCAACACGTCGTTCAACGGGTTTCCGTTTCTCGCCAATTACGTGGCGACGGACAAATACCTGCCACGCCAACTGACCAAGCGCGGGCATCGTCTGGCGTTCTCGAATGGCATCATCGTGTTGGGCGTCGTGGCCCTGACGCTCATCATCGTCTTCAACGCGAGCGTCAATGCGCTCGTCGCGCTGTACGCCATCGGTGTCTTCACCGGCTTCACGCTCGCCGGTGCCGGTATGGTGGCGCGTCACCTTCGCGAGCGCACCGGCAAGTGGCGTTTCGGCGTCTTCGTCAACGCCCTCTCCGCGACGGTGACCGCCATCGTGGTTGTCATCTTCTTGACCGTGAAGTTCAAGGAAGGGGCCTGGATCATCGCGGTCATCGGGCCGCTCATGTACGTGGCGTTGATTCGCCTCAATAAGCAGTACGTCCGCGAAGAGCGGGCCTTCGAAGCCGTCAGCGGCAGAGCCGCGACAATGAATATCCGTATGAACCGCGTGGTCGTCTTCGTCGACACCTACGACCTCGCCACGGAACGCTCGCTCCTCTACTGCACGTCGCTCAACGCCTTTTCGGTGCGTGCGGTGCACTTCGATATCGACCCGATCGTGACCAAGCGTCTCGAGGAGAAGTGGGGATCTCCGGGCACCGCGTCGGCCGGCATCACGCTCGAAATTGTCGAATGCGACGACCGACGCGTTGACCGAGCGGCCCTCGAGCTCGTGGCCGACGTCGTGCGTGACCCCGAGGTCTTCTGCATGGTGATTCTCCCGCGACGCGGGTACGTCTCGCGACTGCAGCGCTTCTTGCACGACCGCAGTGCCGACGCCATTGCCGCCGCGGTGATGCACGTGCCACGTACCGCGGCCACGATCGTTCCCTATCGCGCGGTCCGCAAACTCACTGCGGGCGCGATGCAGGAGGCTCCGCGCAGTGACGAGGTCGTGCGCGGCGGGGTACGTGACAGTGCCCACCTGGTGGCTGATGAGAAGTTGGCGCAACGCTCGAGCGACTCCGCGCCCATCGGTGGCTTGGTCGAGCGCCAGTTCGCCGAGATCGCCGGTCGCGTGCGATCGATGGCGATCAACCACGAGAGTGGCGGCCACGAGCTGCGCTGCGTGATCGCTGACAACAGCGGCTCGGTCACGCTCGTCTTCCAGGGCCGATCGAACATCCCCGGTATTGAGCGTGGCACGCGACTTCTGGTGCGAGGCACGGTCACTTCCCTGCGCCGCGAAGCCGTCATCCTCAATCCGCAGTACGAGATTGTCGCCGCACCCGGGGGTGACGCGTAACGTCGCCTCATCACGAATCGTCAGTCGCCACAGTGTCTTTCGCCCGACCGATGGGACGCGTGACGCGAGGATGACGAATATGGGGTTCCAGACCTGCCTATCTTGTAGAGCGCAGAGTGAGGTGGCGCGTGTCACCGATTTATTTCTTGAGAGGTGGTGAGTATGGCCCGGGCACTTGTCATTGTTGAGTCGATCGCGAAAGCAACCCGCATTCAGGGCATGCTCGGCCCCGACTACATCGTGAAGCCCTCCATCGGTCACATTCGCGACCTCCCCCAGAGCGCGGCGGACATCCCCGCGTCGGTGAAGGGGGAGAAGTGGGCGCGACTCGGCATCAACGTGAATGATCACTTCAAGCCCGTGTACGTCGTGTCGAGTGACCGCAAGAAGATCGTCGCGGAACTCAAAGCGGCCCTCAAACAGGTCGACGAGCTGTACCTCGCCACCGACGAAGACCGAGAGGGCGAGGCCATTGCGTGGCACCTGCAGGAGGTCCTCAGTCCCAAGGTCCCCGTAAAGCGGATGGTCTTTCACGAGATCACCCCGGCCGCCATTGCGAAAGCCGTCAACGAAACGCGTGACCTAGACCTGCGTCTCGTCGACGCCCAGGAGGGTCGCCGTTTTCTCGACCGACTCGTCGGTTACGAGGTCTCGCCCGTGCTGTGGCGCGCCGTAGACAAGGCACGCTCGGCTGGACGTGTGCAGTCGGTCGCAATTCGACTCGTGTGCGAGCGCGAACGTGAACGCATGGACTTCACGTCCGCGACGTGGTTCGACGTGACCGCGACACTGAGTGCCAAGAGTGCGACGTTCGAGGCAACGGTCGAGTCGCTCGACGGCGCGTCGCTCGCCACCGGTAAGAACTTCGACGCGTCGGGCGTGCTCGACGCCAAGGCCAAGGTGCAGGTCCTGAGCGAACCTTCGGCACAGTCCGTGGCCCACGGGTTAGAGGGCGCCGAGGTCACCGTGCGCTCCATCGCGTCAACACCACGTACCCAGCGACCCCAACCGCCCTTCATGACCTCATCACTCCAGATCGAAGCGAGTCGCAAACTGCGCTTCGACCCCGAGCGGACAATGCGCGCCGCCCAGCGACTCTACGAGCAGGGTTGGATCACCTACATGCGTACCGACTCCACGACGCTCTCAGACGAGGCAATCCGAGCCGCGCGTACCACCGCGGCGTTGATGTTCGGCGACGACTACGTGGCGGACGCGCCGCGACGCTACGACCGCAAGGTGAAGAACGCCCAAGAGGCGCACGAGGCGATTCGACCGGCCGGCGAGGCCTTCCGCACCCTCGACGAAGCGCAGTCTCAGTTGGGTGGCGACGAGTTGGCCGTCTACGACCTGGTCTGGAAGCGAACCATTGCGTCCCAGATGGTTGACGCCCGTCTGACCCAGGACCGCGTCCGCCTCGACGCGACGTTACCCAACGTCGTCGGGTTCGACGGTGACGTCCTCGTGGGTCTCGCCGCGACCGGACTGCGTATTGAATTTCCTGGCTTTCGTCGGGCCTACGTCGAAGGGACCGACGACCCCGAAGCCGAACTCGCCGACCAGGAACGAATCCTGCCCGCGCTGAGTGAAGGCGAAGTCGTGCCGGTGCAAGGTGCGGAAGCGAAGGGCCATGACACCCAGCCGCCGGACCGCTTCTCCGAAGCAACGCTGATTAAGAAACTCGAGGACCTCGGCATCGGCCGGCCCTCCACGTACGCGTCAGTAATGAAGACCATCGACCGCCGTGGCTACGTCTGGAAGAAGGGGAAGTCGCTCGTCCCGGCCTTTCGCGCCTTCGCCGTCGTGAACCTTCTCCAGATCTACTTCGCTGACCTCGTCGACTACCAGTTCACCGCCGCAATGGAAGACCAACTCGACGAAATCGCCCAAGGCACCCAGGACCTTGAGCCGTGGCTACAGCGCTTTTACTTCGGTGACCCCAATGCCACGACGGAACTCGCCAAGGCCGGTCTCGAGAAGATGACCCACGAACAGCACGAGTTCGATTTCGCAGCGATCAACTCCATTGCACTCGGCGTGGCGCCCGACGGCGTGCCGGTGAGTGTTCGCTCCGGCCGTTACGGTCCGTACCTCGTGCACGGGGAGGATCGGGCTTCCATTCCCGAGGCGACCGAGCCCGATTCACTCAGCGTCGAGAAGGCACTGGAACTGCTCGCCGCGCCGAGCAACGACCGCGAGCTCGGACTGGATGAGGCGACGGGTCTCACGATCTTCTTGAAGGCAGGACGTTACGGCCCCTACGTCCAGGTCGGCGAGATGACCGACCCGAAGGAGAAGCCCAGGACCGCGTCGCTCTTCACGACCATGTCGCCCGAGACGGTCACGTTCGAGGACGCGCTGAAGCTCCTATCGTTGCCGCGCGTCGTCGGCGAGCACCCCGAAGGTGGCGAGGTCGTGGCCCAGAATGGTCGCTACGGCCCGTACATTACGTGGGGCAAGGAGACGCGCTCCTTGGAGGATGAGGACCAGATCTTCACCGTCGACCTCGCGGGCGCACTCTCGTTGTTGGCCCAGCCCAAGCAACGCGGACGTCGCGCGGCGGCCGGGCCACTGAAGGAACTCGGTGAAGACCCGGTCACAAAGAAACTGGTCGTCGTGCGCACGGGTCGCTTCGGTCTCTACGTCACCGACGGCGAGACGAACGCGACACTGCGACTGGGTGACACGCCCGAGACGATTTCGTTGGACCGAGCGTGCGAACTGCTCGCCGAACGACGAAACGCCGAGCCCTCGACGCGACCGCGCAAGGCAGTGAAGAAGGCGGCGAAGAAAGCCACCAAGAGGGCGGCGAAGAAAGCGCCCGCGAAGAAGGCGACCGGTGCCGCCAAGCGCGACGCCGTGGCGAAGGGCGCCAAGACCAACGCGGCGTTGCTCGCGGCGTCGCGGACGGAAGAATCGTGACCCGGGGACTCTTCGTTGTCTTTGAGGGCATTGACGCCAGTGGAAAGAGCACGCAGGCGCGACGGGTTGCGGAACTGCGTGACGCGCACTTCACGTTCGAACCTGGTGACACGCCGCTCGGCGTCGATCTGCGCCGATGGGTGCTCGACGCCTCGACGCCCATGACGCCGGTTACCGAGGCACTCCTCATGCTCGCGGACCGTTCGCACCACGTGCGCACGGTTATAGAACCAACGCTCGACAGCGGCGGTTCGATTGTGAGCGACCGATACTTCGCCTCCACGCTCGCCTACCAGGGCTACGGACGAGGTGTTGACCTCGCCCGTTTGGAAGCGGCGACGGAGTTGGCGATTGGATCGTGTCTGCCCGACATGACGATCTTGATTGACACGCCGCCAGAGTTGGCCAACGACCGACGTGCTCCGGACGCGCGCGACCGCTTCGAGTCCGCGGACCTGGCCTTTCACCAGCGGGTGCGCGAGGGCTACCTCGAGATCGCTCACAAATGGGAAGGGCGATGGTGCGTCATCGACGGCTCGAAGAGCGAAGAGGAGGTCGCCGACTCCGTCGACGAACGACTGACCTCTTTACGATGGTGAGATGGCTGACGTCTTCACTTCGCTCGTAGGTCAAGAGGGCGCGGTCGCCGCGATGCGCCAGTACGCCAAGAATCCGGTGCACGCCTACCTTTTCAGCGGACCGGTCGGATCGAGCCTGCACGATGCAGTGATGGCCTTCGCCGCGGCGCTGCAGTGTCCCAACAACGGCTGTGGCGAATGCGATATCTGTCGCCTCGTGTTGAGTGAGAACGATGCTGACATTTACGTGGCGCAACGCGCCGGCGTTTCGTGGCGGATTGACGAGCTGCGCGAGGCCGATCGAATCAGCCGTCGTCGCCCACTCGGCTCGGGCTTTCAGATCGTCATTCTGGAGGAGGTCGAACTCACGACGACGGGGACCTCACCGAGCGCCGCGGCCCTGTTGAAGTCACTCGAGGAGACGCCCACGCGCACCATCTTCCTTCTGACGGCCGAGGATGTGCCACCCGCCCTCGACACGATTGCGTCGCGCTGCGTCGAGTTGAAACTGAAAGGCTTGGGACCCGACGACATTGCCGAGCTGCTGGTGCGCGAGGGGGCCGACGTGGTGGCCGCTCGCTCGGCGGCGAGTGCGGCCAACGGAAATCTTCGTCGAGCGCGGATTCTTGTTCGGGACGCGGAATTGGCGCAACGCATCGCGCAGTGGCGGTCGGTTCCCGAGCGCCTGAACGGGACACCGGCGACGTCAGCCGCTCTGGCGACGGAGATCGCGCGCTCGCTCGATGAAGCCATTGCGCCGCTGCAACAGATGCAGGACGAGGAGATGGAACTTCGAATCCGCGAGTCGCGTGAGATGGGGCAGCGCTCGGTGTCGAACCGCAAGGACATCGAAGCGCAGTTCAAACGTGAGCAGCGAAGGTTTCGCATTGACGAACTCCGCTTTGGCCTCACCGCACTCACCAATGAATATCGCGCGCGAATGACCGAAGGACTCGAAGGCAGCGGGGTGCACGACGCGAGGGCCGAGTACCGAGTCGGTGCGTCGATGAAGGCGATCGGCGTTGTCTCGGAGGCATCACGACGACTCTCGTCGAACGTTGACGAGACGTTGCTTTTGAACGATCTGATGCTTTCCTTAATGGAGTTTTAGGACATCTGCGCTGATGGGCGCTTCGAGCAATCAAGTAGAGTTGCTGGTTGCGCCTGGGTAGCTCAGTCGGTAGAGCAACGCATTCGTAATGCGTAGGTCAGGAGTTCGAATCTCCTCCCAGGCTCCATATTCACAACGGTACGCTCGAGGGTGATTGAGATCAATTCGACCAGGGAGCATTGATG
>PLZP01000012.1 GCA_003152215.1 Acidimicrobiaceae bacterium
GACGCACTGGCCAACGATTTGACCTTGACGATTGGCTCGCTGGAAGGCGCCCACGCTGCCGCGACGAGTGCGGCGGCGAGCGGTGGCGTGCACAAGGTGCACGTGAAAGTGGACACGGGCATGCGACGAATGGGCGTGGCGCCGGGGGACGTGCCCGACGTCATCGACGTGCTCAGGGCCTCTGCGTCCATTGACGTCGAAGGTGTCTACACCCACTTCAGTGTCGCCGGCGGGTCGAGTGGCGACGCGCGGGCCTTCACCCGGTCCCAGATCGAGTCGTTTGGCGAGGTCGTCGTCGCCCTCGCGTTGGGCGGGGTCACGCCAAAGTTGTTGCATGCGGCCAACAGTGCCGGCGCACTCGGCTACCCCGAAGCTCGTCTGTCGATGGTGCGCATCGGCATCTCGCTCTACGGGTACCTTCCCGAGCCCTGGCTGGCGCTGGCCCTGGAAGAAAAGGGCCAGCACCTCGAGCCGGCGCTGACGCTGCGCGCCAAAGTGAGTGCGGTGCGTCGGGCGCAGGCCGGCGAGCGTCCGAGCTACGGTCGACTCCGCGCCCTCGACGGCGCGGCCACGATCGCGACCGTCCCCTATGGGTACGCCGACGGTTACCCGCGACGACTCTTCGCCTCGGGTGCGCAGGTGCTCATCAATTCGAAGCGCTACCCGTTGGCGGGCATGGTGACCATGGACCAACTGGTCGTCGATTGCGGGGACGACCCGGTGCAGGTCGGCGATGACGTGGTGCTGCTCGGCCGTCAAGGCGACGAAGCGATTACCGCCGACGAGTGGGCCGCCCACGCCGGCACGATCTCGTGGGAGATTCTCTGTGGCGTCGGCGCGCGCGTTCCGCGCACACTCGTGAGCTGAGATGGCCCGCGACCTCGCCGAACTGCCGACCTGCACGCGCTGTGCGCTGTCGTTGACGCGCCAACGCGTCGTCGTGGGCTCGGGACCGATGGGCCCGGCCCTCATGGTGATTGGCGAAGCGCCCGGTCGTGACGAGGACGAGGGCGGTGAGCCGTTCATCGGGCGAAGTGGCCGCCTCCTCTTTCAACTCATCGCGGAGGAAGTGGGGCTCTCGCGCCAGGAGTGCTTCGTGACCAACGTGGTGAAGTGTCGACCGCCGGCCAATCGCACGCCCACGCGCGATGAACTGAGCACCTGTCGACCGTGGCTGAGCGAACAGTTCCAAGTGGTTCGCGCTCCGCTGGTGCTGGCACTTGGCAACACGGCGGCCCGATCGGTCTTCGGGTTTGAGAAGGGCATTGGACAGACCCACGGCCAGATTGTGCAGCTCGGCGGCGGCCGCGGCATGGCCACGTATCACCCGGCGGCCGCGCTGCGCGGTGGCCCTAGCGTTGTCGAGGTGATGCGCGCCGATCTACGAATCCTGAAGAATCTGGTGGTGACGCCGTGATTTGGCGTCGCGAGGCCAGGACCGCCGACGACACCATCGCGGCCGGCGAGGCGTTCGCCAAGGTCCTTCGAAGCACCGACATCGTCCTGCTCTCGGGAACACTGGGCGCGGGCAAGACGACCTTCGTGAAGGGCGTCGCGCGAGGTCTCGGCGTGCGTGAGCGAATCACGAGTCCCACGTTCACGATGGTCCGCGAGCACCAGTGCGCCAATGACCTCGGCATTGTGACGTTGCACCACTGCGACGTGTACCGCGTGGGATCGTTGGACGAGGTCGTCGACTTGGCGTTGGGCGAACTCGTCGAGGAGTCGGGCGTTGCGCTCATCGAATGGGGCGAGCTCGCCGCGACGGTCTTTGGTCGCGACGTCATGACCGTCGACTTCGTCGTCGACGACGAAGAGAAGCGAACGCTCATCGTCGACGGGGAACTCGCGCACGGGCGAACAGCGTTGCTCGACGAGTGGGCGGCTTCGTGAATATCGTCGCCATCGAGACGGCAACGCCAGCCTGCGCCGTCGGCGTTCGAACGGCAAAGGGCGTCGAAGTGAGCCGCGTCGTCAACGACGGACGGCGCCACACCGAAGGGTTGGCGCTCGCCATGGGCGTGCTGCTCGATGAAGTCGGTCTCACGCCGCGTGACGTGACCCGTGTGGTCGTCGACCGCGGGCCCGGTCTCTTTACCGGGCTGCGCGTCGGCATCGCGACGGCCATCGCCTTCTCGCAAGGTCTCGGCGCAGAACTGGTGGGCGTCACGTCCCTCGAGATGTTGGCCCACGGGGCGTTCGATGGCGGGATTCGCGGCGCGCTCGTGAGTTGTGTCGATGGACGCCGCGGCGAGATCTTTACCCAGACGTTCGAACTCGACGACAACGTGCGAGCGGTATCGGAACCGCGCGTCGCCACCGCGGGCGACGTCGCGGATCACTGGCTGCGCCACGGCGAGCCGGTCGTCTTCACGGGTGACGGCGTTGATCGCTACGCGAGTGTCTTCGATTCCCTCGCGCACGCCACGACGTTCGCGCAGTCGGTGCCGTCAGTGCATGCGGCCCTCTCGCTCGGCGCCGAAGGCCAGCCGACCGACGTGGTGACGCCGCTCTACCTGCGCGAGGCCGACGCCGTTGCCAATTTCACGACTCGCCAGCGTCCTTCATGACCGACTGGACGATCCGCCCCGCCGAGCGACGCGACGTGTCGGAACTGCTGTTCATCGAAGAGTCCCAATTTCCCGAGCCCTGGACGAGACGCATCCTGCTCGACGAGATCACGAACACCGAGACGCGCCGCTATACCGTGGCCGTCGAGAAGAAGCGCATCATTGGCTACTTGGGCGTCATGTTCGTCTTGGACGAGTTGCACATCAACACCATCGGAACCCTCCCGGGAGCAGAAGGTCGCGGCATCGCGACGTCGCTCATCGACGATGCCTGGGCGGACGCGCGGGGTCGCGGCGTCAAACGCGCGACCCTGGAAGTCGCCGTCTCCAACGAACGGGCCATTGCCCTGTACTACCGCTACGGCTTCGCCCCGGTCGGCGTACGCAAGAACTACTACGAACGCACCAACGAAGACGCCCTGATCCTCTGGGCCGACCTTCCGGGCGTCGCCTGAGCGGCCACGTACGCTGGCACGGTGGGTCTAGTCCTCGGCATTGAGACGAGTTGTGACGAGACGGCGGCCGCCGTGGTCGACCAGGACTTCCACGTGCACTCCTCGGTCGTCGAATCCTCGATCGACCAGCACCGCGCCTTCGGCGGCGTGGTCCCCGAGTTGGCGGG
>PLZP01000030.1 GCA_003152215.1 Acidimicrobiaceae bacterium
GAGATCCAACTCGAGCACGTCGTGCATGACGTAGAACAAGAGCGCCGTGATGGAGAGTTCGATGCCGTGTTTCTCGCGGTCGGGGCCCAACTGGGCAAGCGCGTCGACATCCCCGCCGGTGACTCCTCTCGCGTCATTGACGCAGTGAGTTTCCTGCACCAAGTCGCCGAGGGCGATCCTCCACTGCTCGGTCGGCGCGTTGTCGTCTACGGCGGTGGCGACACTGCCTTTGACGCAGTTCGCACCGCACGTCGTCTCGGGGCGACCGACGCCGTCATCGTCTACCGTCGCAACCGCGAACGCATGGGCGCGACCGGCGAAGAGTTCGAACAGGCGCTCGGCGAGGGCGTCACCGTACGTTGGCTCTCGACGATCAACAAGTTCGACGGTGATCGAATCGTGCTCGAAAAGATGGAACTCAACGACGAGGGATTCCCCGAGCCCACCGGCGAGTTCGAAGAACTCGACGCTGACTCGCTGGTCCTCGCGCTCGGACAGGACACCGATCTCTCGCTGCTCGAGCACGCCGACGACGTCACCGTGCGTGACGGCGCAGTCCAGGTGCTCGATTCGATGATGGCCAGCCCCGCCGGTATCTTCGCGGGAGGTGACGCCGTTCCGGCCGAGCGCACGGCCACGGTCGCCGTCGGACACGGCAAGCGTGCGGCGCACGGCATCGACAACTTCGTCATGGGGCTCAACGCCGAAGCGAAAGATCGCCACGAACTCGCGTCGTTCGAACGTCTCAATACCTGGTACTACGCGGACGCACCTCGTACCGAACGTCCAGAACTCGAGCGGGTCCGGCGTCAGACGAACTTCGAAGAAGTGATTGGCGGTCTCACGCAAGACAATGCGCTCTTCGAGGCCCGCCGCTGCATGTCGTGCGGCAACTGCTTTGAGTGCGACAACTGCTTTGGCGTCTGTCCCGACAACGCCGTTATCAAGCTGGGCGAGAATATGCGCTACGAGTTCAACTACGACTTCTGCAAGGGATGCGGGATCTGCGTAAAGGAATGCCCATGTGGCGCCATCGACATGGTCCCCGAGCACAACTGAGGCGAGCCCCGCTGCTTCACCTCGCCGACCTCAGACAGTGGCGCCAGTCACGGGCGCCGCTCGCCTCAAGAACAGGCGTGGTTCCTCCGCGGGCACGCCGGCGCACCAGCGTGAGTCTGTCCTCGGTGCGTCGATCGAGGCGGGCACGACCCTCGTCGGTCCGCACCTCGCGATGAGCGACTCGAGTTCCCCGCGACACCGCGTCCCTTCGTGGTCCGATGATCGCGCAGCGATCGCCGAGCGTGCGAACGCCGAGTTCTCCGCCCTGGAGCGAGACCTCGAGTTCCTCGTCGAGCGACACCGCGAGGAACTCGACCTCGTCCATCCGTGCCACCGGGCTGACGCGATCAACCTGTTGCACTACCTCGCTCTACGTCGACACGACGAGCACGATCTCCAGCGAAGATTGACGGAACTCGGACTCTCCTCACTGGGGCGCTGCGAGCCACACGTCATGGCTTCGTTGGTGTCCATCCACGCGATGCTCTGCGCGAGGGATCTCGCACTTCCCGAGGGCACGTTGGACTTTCGCGCGGGCCGGGCCGCGCTCGACGTCAACACCGACGTGTTGTTCGGCGCCCGCCCGAAGGGCCGCGTGCCGAGGATCATGGTGACCCTCGACACCTCTTGCGCCACAGATTACGAGCTCGTGCGCCGTCTCGTGGCTTCCGGCATGGACGTTGCTCGCATCAACGGCGCTCACGACGGGCCCGAGGAGTGGGAGCTCATGGCCTCGCACGTCCGACGCGCCAGCGCCGACACCGATCGGCGATGCGCAGTCATGTTGGACGTCGCTGGACCGAAACTTCGAACGGGGCCGCTCGAAGAAGGTCCCCCCGTCACGAGACTGCGGCCACGGCGTGACGTTCGCGGTCGAGCGATCGCGCCCGCCACCATCAACTTCGTGTCGTTGAGGTCCCAGGCGACGCCCGGGGCCCGCCCGACGGGTTCGGCCCCGCTGATACCGGTGTCCGACGAATGGCTCGGTCGTCGACGCGTCGGCGACGAGGTCGCATTCACTGACGCGCGCGGAGAAGCCCGTCTGGCGCGCGTGGTCCAGACCGACCGGACCGAGGGTCGGGCCAGCGCCGAGATCTGGGACACCACGTATCTGGAAACGGGCTTAGAACTGCGCGCCCGCGATGACGTGGCCGCGGTCGGCCCGCTTCCTCGCGTCGCGCAGTACCATCTTCTGCTCCCGGGCGACAGCGTGGCGATCGTGCGCGACGGAGGCGTCTCGGCACCCTGGCATCACGGAGAAACCGGCGTCGCGGAAGTCACGTGCACCCTCGACGCGGTCTTTTCCTCCGTGCGTGTTGGCGAGCGGATTTTGTTCGATGACGGCAAACTCTCCGGCGTCATCGAAGCGGTGGGGTCCGATCGATTCGTCGCGCGGATTACCGACACACCTCACCGTGGAGCAAAACTCCGTGCCGAGAAAGGGATCAATCTACCCGACACCGACCTGCACGCCCCCTTCCTGACCGACGCCGACCACGTCGTGTTCGAATTCGCCGCCCGTCACGCGGACATGATCTCGTTGTCGTTCCTGCGACGAGGTGGCGACGTCGACGTCGCGCGCGAAGAACTGGACCGCCTTGGAGCGAACGAACTGGGTATCGTGCTCAAGATCGAGACGCAGGCGGGCTTTTCGAATCTCCCCGACATCCTTCTGCACGCGATGCGCTCCTCGTCGGTGGGCGTGATGATCGCGCGGGGCGACCTCGCCGTGGAGATGGGTTACGCCCGGATGGCGGAGGTGCAAGAAGAGATCCTTTGGCTGACCGAAGCCGCCCACCTACCCGTTGTCTGGGCCACCGAAGTCCTCGACCAACTCGCGAGGACCGGACGACCCTCTCGGGCCGAGGTCACCGACGCCGCGATGGCCCAACGCGCCGAGTGCGTCATGTTGAACAAGGGTGCCTACGTGGTCGATGCCGTGACCCAACTCGACGATATTCTCCGGCGCATGGCGCGTCACCAGCGCAAGACCGTCCCACTGCTGCGCCCGCTTCGCAGCTGGGCCGAGTACTAACGTCACGGCCGGCCTTCGTGCTACGCACTCTCCAAGGCGGCGGCCGGAGGACGCGCGCTTAATGAGTTGACGGCCCAGAGGTTGTCGCGCGTTGCTGCCTGCAGCCGTCGAAGCGCAGGGGCACTCAGTCGTTCGCATACCCAATCCCAGTGAAGGGCAACCGTGTCGCCGACGGCGAGCTCCTCGAGGAATCCGAGGCCTTGCACCCCGCGGCGAACAACTTCCACGCGCTGTTCACCGAGCAGCAGCTGGCTTCCGACGAGTTCGAGTTCGCGACTCGCGACGGTGACAAAGTCACCGCTCAGTGACTCGACCCGACCCCAGCGAACGCGGCACTGGTCGAGGATGTGCAGGGGTACGCTCGAGCGCCCGGCGCGCAGGAGGCCGATCCAGGGATAGACGGCGAAGACGTGAAAGTTGTGCTGGGCCACTCCACCGTTCCAGGCTGCCTCGATCAGCGGAGGAAAACGCGTCCCCGCCCGATGAGAAAAGCGCTCGTCGAGTGACGCGGCGAGTATCGATGGCGGGACGCGTCGCGTCAAGTCGTTCCCAACCCAGTACGCCTCGACGACACGACGATCGAGTGGATCGGCGACGGCATTGCAGCCGGCGATCAGTTCGAGGTAGGGCCACGCCCCTTCGAACTGGTGCGCGAGGTGCGCGAGCAGCGACTCCTGGCCGCCTTCGACGGCGGCCTCGAGCAGGGCGGCCGGCTCCCCCGGGCCGCAGTAGCCAAGTTCGTTCGGGGGGTAGGCGTAACGCGCGAAGAGTTCTGCGCCAGAGGCGCCCGTGCGCTCAGCGCAATCGGACACGGTCACGCTCGGAGCTCGGACCACGTTGCGCGACCGCGCGCCCCGACGAGCACCAGCATTGCGCCCGCGACCACCAGCACGAGACCGATCGTGTTCCCGCTCACGACCGTCGTACCGGCCACGAGCTGGAGCAGCCACGTGATGAGAGCGCTGGAAGCCAGTACCGACGTCACGTCAGTCGCTCGCGCCCGTGCGAGGGCGCTCATCCACGTCGCCACGTAGGCGCTCAAGAGGAGGCCGGTCCAGAGCGCCCAGTGCCACTGATCGGCGTTCATCGCGCCCAGTTGGCCGAGCGATCCGCTCGCGGCAAGATAAACGATCAACGTGAGGGCACCAAGCCCCATGCGCACGATGGCGAGTGTCGCGGGCGACCGAGTCCTCAAGAGGCGTCGCGCAATGACCACCTCCAGTGCCCAGAGCGCGCTCGAGATGAGCACGTCGAGCTCGCCGCGATTGGCCGCCAACTGTCCGACACCGCCGCTGACCACGACCTCGCCGCTGAAGAGCAGGACGATTGCCACGAAGTTCCACCAGCGAAGACGCTCACGCAGGAAGAGCACGGCGAGCACCGCCACCCAGAGCACGAGAGTGTCGCGCCAGAACGCCGCGGGCGCTGGCTCGCTCTGAGCGAGGCCGTCGAAGAACAGTACGAAGGCGAGTCCCCCGCCGACGACCCCCACGTAGGCGAGTCCGAGCCACTCGACCCATCGCCGCGTCGCCGGTACCTCGCGCGCCTCGGGCGCGGTGGTGACGAAATTCGCCGCGGCCGATCCGATCCGGCGCGTGCGTACGGTCCAGCCGATCAGGGCCACGAACGAGAGCACCGCCNNCCCGGTACGCGCTGACGTCGCGCAGTGTGTGCAGTTATAGCCCCCATGAGATGTCCTCCTTCACCGACGACGTCGTGGCGTGTCGAAGCTCCTCGACGACACGGGCCGCCTCAATGGCGTCCACGCGGTCGATCACGTACCCGCTGTGCACGCTCACCCAATCACCTACGTTGAGTTCGACGCCGTCGTAGGCGAGCAACGACGCCCGCGACTTCACGCGATCCACGTCTTCAACGTCCACCGAGGCGGTTCCCTCACGGCCCAGCACTTTATAGAGCCGACTTACGCACATGGTTGCTCGCTTTCAATCAACGTGGTCACCGCGAAGAGTGCCTCGGGCACGGCGGCGTGCACCGCCGCACTCATGGAAGAGCCCAGGTCGAAGGCTTCGCCCTCGACGGCCACGACCACCAAACGCCGCGGAGCCTGAGCGACGGCGCGCGCGAGGCGAAGCACCCCGACAAGGCCAATGCCGTGGGTGCTCGTGACGGCCGGTTCGCCCGGACTGTCGTCGTTCGAGTGCGCCAGGTCTATTTCCAGTACCTGCACGGTGCCAATCGGTGCGCCCGAGCGCACGGCGTCAATCACGATTGCGAGATCTGCGCCGTCGAATCGTCCCAGCAGGTCCAGTGGTTCCGCCAGTGGTCCGATGTCACGCACGCCGTCATTCACGCCGGCAAACAGTGCGGCNNTGGTTGCGCACCGCCTGCTCGCAGCGCCACTGCAGGTCGTCGTCGTCGAGGTCGAGACCGCCTTCGACGACGCGGCGCAGATCCTCTTCGATCGTGAGTTGGTTCTGGGACGTGGGTGGCATGATCCGTGCACGCACGATGTTCCCGTCGGCGTCAATTTCATACTGGTGTAAGAGCAGACCTCGCGGCGCTTCGGTGACCCCGGTACCGACACCGGCCCGGGCGACAGCGACGGCGGCCGCGGGAACGGGCGGCTCGTACTGGGCGACGAGACGTAGAGCTTCGTCGCAGGCGAACGCTATCTCGAGCGCGCGTACGACGATGCTCTGAAAGGGATTTCTACACGTCTCGCCAAGTCCGGCGCTGCGAGCCGCGTTTCGTACGACTTCGGGTAAGAGCGACGCGTTCAGTGCGTAGCGTGCGAGTGGGCCGGTGAGATAGCTCCGTCCATCGAGGCGCGCGTGCAGTGCCGTTGAGCGCGCCACGTGCTCTTCGACCGAGAGGTCGGCGAAGCGCTGTGGGGCGACGTCCAGTCCGTCCAAGGATCCCGGACGGCCCCCGTCAATCGCGTACCGTCGATCTTGACGCAGCGCGACGAATCGGTACGAGGACGTGACGTCAGGAAAGTCGAACCCCGCGACCCACTGCACGGTCGCGAGGGCATCGTCGAGCGCGCGCTCGAGCGGACCCACGAGCGCGGCGATTGCCGCAGGTTCGGGCGCGCTGTAAAAGCCACCCACACGAACGTTGACGGGATGTACCGCCCTGCCCCCGACGGTCTCCATGACGAGGTTGCCGGTCCGCTTGAGCGCGAGACCGCGTTCGATCACGCCCGGCTCGCGTTCGGCCAATTCAACCGCATCTTGGCACTTGAGAAAGTCGGGAGCGTGGAGCAAGTAGACGTGCAGCGCGTGGCTCTGGATCCATTCGCCGCAATAGAGCAACCGGCGCAGGAGTTGGACCCGATCACTGACGACCATCCCCAGGGCGTCTTCCATTGCCGCGCACGCGGTCAACTGATAGGCCACGGGACAGATCCCACAGATCCGCGCCGTTATGTCCGGGGCTTCGCTGTAGTGGCGCCCGACCAGCATGGCTTCGAAGTAGCGCGGCGGTTCGAAGATGTCGAGCGACACCTCACTGACCGTGCCGTCGTGCACCACGACGCGCAGCGACCCCTCCCCTTCGACCCGCGCGACCCCTTCGGCGCTCACCGTGCGGTTGCGATTCGTTCCGTGCGTCACGACTGATCCTTTCGCGTGCGTGAGGTGGCGCCGAGTGTCACCTTCGTGGCGACAAGATTCGTCGCGCCTTCGCGAAAGGCCGGCGCCGCCGCGTTAAAGGTCTGCAACGATCGAGCCAACGTGACGTCGTCATGGCCGTGGGAACGCAGCCACCGCATCAGGGAGGCCACGTTCGCGCCCTCACTCGGGCCAAAACAGCCAAAACAGCCCCGGCCGATCGACGGACAGAGCGCGTTGCACCCCGCGTGGGTCACTGGACCGAGGCAGGCGATCTCGCCGGACACCGCGAGACAGACGGTGCCACGGGCCTTGCACTCCTGACAGACCGAGTGGGACGCCACGATGGGCCGACGGTGAGCGAGGAGGGCGAGGAGTACCTCAAGTAGCTGGTACCGGTCGATGGGGCACCCTCGCAATTCGTAGTCGACGGCGACGTGGGCCGACACGGGCGTCGAGGTGTCAAGGGCGCGCAGGTAGTCGGGGTGCGCGTAGACCATCGCGGGAAAGGCCCCTGGCTCGACGAAGTTGCGCAGGGCCTGGACGCCACCGGTCGCCGCGCACGCGCCAATGGTCACGAGATAGCGCGACTGCGCACGGACCTCGAGGATTCGCGCCACGTCATCGTCGGTGGTGATCGAACCCTCGACCAATGAGATGTCGTAGGGCCCCTCGACGTGGGCGCGCGTCATCTCGGTGAAGTGCGCGATTCGCACGGCACGTGTAATCGCGAGCAACTCTGGCTCGAGGTCGAGCAGGCTCAATTGGCAACCGTCACAGGACGCGAATTTCCACACGGCGAGCGTCGGACGCTCGACGGCGGTGTCGACACTCAACGCTCACGCTCGTTCATGAGCACGCTCGCCTCGAGGTAGCCCACCACGGGACCATCACGACACAACAGCAACGGACCGAGTTGACAGTGCCCGCACCAACCGAGCCCGCACTGCATGTTTCGTTCGAGCGACACCCAGATGGACGCGGGATCGACGCCGAGATCGATCAACGCACGCGCCGTGAATCGCATCATTACCTCCGGTCCGCAGATGAGCACGCGACAATGATGAGCGTCAAAGCCCGCGTTCGAGAGCAGCGTCGTCACCAGTCCGACGTGACCGCTCCAACCGGGCGCCGAACGATCGACCGTGCTGAGGACGACGGCGCCGGCTTTCTCCCACACCGCCAGGTCGTCTAAGAAGACCAACTGGTCGGGCTCGCGCGCGCCCACCAGCACGAAGACTTGTCCCGCGCCCTCGCGGCGAGCCGCGACCAACTCCTCAACTGCCCCTCGCAGCGGCGCGAGTCCGATACCACCGGCGACGATGACCGTGTCGTTCGGCGTCGCGTTTCCCGTGACGCCCCAGTCGGTGCCAAAGGGCCCGCGCACTCCAATGACGTCGCCGACGTCGCTCGAACACAGGGCGTGGCTCACCGAACCGACGTCACGCACCGTGTGGCGAAGCGGACCGGAATCACACGGTGAGGCGCTGATTGAGACGGCGATTTCACCTACCCCGAAGGCGCTCAACATGTTGAACTGGCCAGATCGAAACGAGAGCCGCGAGCCGTCGAGCGATTCGAGCCAGAGCGTCGTGACATCGGCCGTGTCGCTACGTCGAGCCACCACGCGGTACAGCAACGGAGTCAACCCGGAGCGTGGAGCGCCGAGCTCGGTCGCACTAAGCACGCGTTTCCCCGTAGAGGTCCAGGAGACGTACTCGGGTGGCCTGGAGCCGCTCGAGAAGCTCTTGGGTCACGCACGACAAGAGCGCGAAGCCGAGTGTCGCGTCCTCGAAAGACTTTGCGCGCAGGCACGCGCCGTCAATAGCGAGGGCGCCCACCGGCTCGAGCGCGCGCGCGTCAAACGTCCAGCGATACGGGGCCACGAGCCAACTCCACCCGACCGCGCCCCCCGGTCCCACGGTCTCGATCACGATGGGACCACGCCCGGCCTGATGCACCTCGATCGACACGTGACCTCGACGCACGAGATAAAACGTGTCGGCGCTTTCTCCTTCGGCGCAGAGCATCGTGCCCGCGTCGAGTGCGACGTTCTGGGCGCACCCCGCCATCAACGCCAGGTGCTCGTCACTCAGTCCGGCCGCGAAGGGGTGCGCGCCCACGAGTTCGTCGATCGAAATCACGAGTGACTCCGTGCGCTCGGTACCATCACCGAGACCGCACCGTCGGAGCGAACGATGGCCGACGCCTCCTCAGTGATGTCGATGCCGACGGGACACCACGTAACGCACCGGCCACAGCCCACGCAGCCGGAGGTGTCGAACTGGTCCCACCACGACGAGAGCTTGTGGGTCATCCACTGGCGATAACGCGACTGCGTCGTCGGGCGCACGGCGCCGCCATGAAGATACGAGTGATCGACACTGAAACATGATGACCACGTGCGCTGGCGAACCACCTCGCCGTCAAGATCCGTCGCGTCGCGGACGTCACTGCAAAAGCAAGTTGGGCACACCAGTGTGCAGTTGCCGCACGAAAGGCAGCGCTCGGCCACCTCGGCCC
>PLZP01000042.1 GCA_003152215.1 Acidimicrobiaceae bacterium
GTGGTGTCAGCGGGCTCAACCCCGAACTCATGGGACTTGGTCCCGTTGACGCTTGTCGTCAGGCCCTCAAGCGGGCCGGCATGACGATCGACGACATTGACCTCGTGGAAATCAACGAGGCCTTTGCCGCGCAAGTCATTCCCAGTGCGCGGCAACTCGGAATTCCGTGGGAGAAGCTCAACGTGAAGGGCGGATCGATTGCCTTGGGTCACCCCTTTGGCATGACGGGTGCTCGCATTATGACGACGCTGTTGAACNNGTGCGTCGGCGGCGGACAGGGCATGTCAATGATCGTGGAGCGACTGAACTAAGGACACCCCGTCGATCACTCGCTTGCGTTTTCGTGGCGCGCGTTGGTGATCGCACGTGGCCTCAGCAAGTGCGCAGTCGCCTCGATCAGCCGAGAGGACACTCCTCAGAGCTAATCGAGGCGAGCGGCAGCAGTACCCGTGAACACTGCGACGTCATCTTGGTTTCGCGTGATCACGTCNNCGATCGACACCCCGTCCTCTTCGCCAATCGAGGTCACCGTCGCGGTCGCGGTTAGGGTGTCGCCAGGCCACACTTGAGAGGTGAACCGTCCGCCATAGCGGACGAGTCGACCATCACCGACGTAATCGGTGAGCATCCGTCCCGTCATGCCCATCGTGAGCATGCCGTGCGCGAAGACACTCGGGTATCCAGCGACTTCTGTTGCATAGATCTCGTCAGTATGCAACGGGTTGTAGTCGCCGGATGCACCGGCGTATTGGATGATCTGCGTGCGCGTAAGGTTGTCAACGACCTGCGCGCTGTGCGACGTGCCGACGGTGAGATTCGAAGAAGCAAGTGGCATGGTCAGTCCTTCACGGTCCGGCCAGTGCGGACGCCGACCGAGCGGGCGACGACGACGAGCTCGCCATCCTCGCCGCGAAATTCGACAATGTTCTCGTGAAATTTGAGCAGACCACCTCGTCTGCCCTCCTTCTCCCAGGTCTTGCCCGGTCGCGTCGTCACACCGAGGACCTCCCCGGAGCGCACCGGCCGGTGATACTCGTAATGCTGCTCCGCGTGCAGCCCGGTGCCGCCCTCGGACTCGCCGCCCTCACTTGGTTCACGACCGGTAGGGGTTCGACCGGAGCCAAACCACGCCACGCCCGGACGTGGGCGCAGGCGATACTCGGGGTCGTACTGGGCACTCGCTTGCACGAAGGTGGGCGGTGCGATGACTCCGCCACCAGCACTCGTTGATTCGTAGTACACCGGATTGAAGTCGCCAATGGATCGGGCAAACATCATGATGTGACCGGCTTCTATGGGAAACCATTCTGCAGTCATCAATTCCCTTTCTTATGTCTGATCACTGAAAGCGCTCTCGTCTCGGTGCAAGCTACTTGAACGCCACGGCATTCGCCGGGGAACCGATGCCCCCGGGTTGAAATAGCGGCGCTGCCACCAAAAAGAACTCCCACCTTGCGTCGTGAGCGCAGTGATCAGCGAGTGCGTCGAGCGCCCACAGTTCACCGAGNNAACATGCCTATGAGTTGGCGGTGCAGGGACCAGGAAAAGGCGTCTCCTGACTTCGCCGCGGGACGCGGCCACATCTCGACGGCGAAGTTGTCGCTGATGATCGCGCTGATGTGTTTATTCCACAGATATCGAGCGACGCCCTCGCTAGCCAAAAGGCCGGGCGACGTCAGTTTGTAACGCAACGGTCGTCGCACCGACGTGGGCTGTTCGGAGTACCAGCCCAAAAAGCCAGTGCGAAAGAGAAGCATGTCCCCACATTCCAAAGTCAGTCCGGTGTCATTTAACGCGGCTTCCAGATCCTCTTCGTCAAAGAGTTCGGACGACCCCGGCTCATATGCTCTGCCCTGACGCTCACGAAGTCGCACGAGATCCAGGAGAACGCCGCGACCGGCAATGCCCCTACTCGCCCAGTTGTCAATCGTGTTGCGATGACGCGTCAGCACGTCCTCCCTGCTCGCTCCGTTGTAGTAGAGCTGACCCGTCGAGTCCGCCGCGACGTGCGCCAAGGAGTCCCACTGGCTGGATCCCTGCGGGTAGTAGTTGTCGAGCACGTCGTCCATGCCACCGGTCGTGGGGTTCACCGCGATGAAATGACGCGGCGGACTTCGCGTCTCACTGATTGGCGGAACGATGGCTCGAGTGGATGCGGACAGTGCGAAGGCGGTTCCCTCTCGCACCAGTGCCGCGCCGCGCAAGCGTGACTCTGGTGTTTGAAGATTCATCAGACCGACGGAATCTCCGGCACCGAAGAGTCCCCACGCACAGTGCATGCCCTCATGGAGAGGAAGATCGTCAAAGTCGGGAAGGTTACCCGGGTCCTGAGGTGTGCTCATCGACAGTTTCCTCTTACGCCGCTTGAGAGGTTCGCTTCTTGACGTCGTACACCGCGGTGTGCGTCGCCCAGAGGCACGGGGAATCGTCTTCATCTACCCACTCGAGTTCGAAGGCCCAAAAGCCTTGTCCCTTGCGACGGAAAATCCGATCGACGCGACCTCGAACGGTGATTGACTCACCAAATCGAATTGGTCGAATCACCTGGATGTCCGTGCCGGCGTGAATGCCAGGCCCTACTCGTTCAAAATTCGCTTGAATCAGCAAGACGTACATGCGCGCGAGGAAGCCGAGTTGATAGGTACCTCGATCGACGTAGTAACTCGGGTCGAGTCCTAATTCCTCCATATAGGCGACCATCTCCGAGACGTCGGGCGTAAGGCTGACGCTGCCGAGCCGCTCAGTTGCCAGGAGCGTGGTACCAATCAGTGGTTTCACGTCGGGCCACTTCGGTTGAACTGGCGAATGTTCT
>PLZP01000084.1 GCA_003152215.1 Acidimicrobiaceae bacterium
GTGGCGTCGTCGAGAATGAGGATGGGCGGATTGAGCAGCAGCGTTCTGGCGATGGCGATGCGCTGGCGTTGTCCACCCGAGAGGGTGTAGCCGCGCTCGCCGACAATCGTTTCGTAGCCTTCGGGCAGTCGCACGATGAACTCGTCCGCGTTCGCGGCGCGCGCCGCCTCCTCGATGTCCTCGAGGGTCGCGTCCGGTCGACCGTAGGCAATGTTGTCGCGGATGGATACCGAGAAGAGGAAGGGCTCGTCGAGCACGACGCCGACGTTGCCCCGCAGGGACTTGAGCGTCAGGTCGCGCAGATCGTGTCCATCAATAGTGATAGCTCCGTCGGTCACGTCATAGAAGCGAGTCACCAAACGCGCGACGGTCGATTTGCCCGACCCGGTACGTCCAACGATCGCGACCGTTTCGCCGGGCGATATGTGGGCGTCAAAGTCCCGAAGAATCTCGGCGCCGTTGTCGTAGGTGAAGGTGACGTGGTCGAAGTCGATCGAACCACCCACGTCGACGAGGTCGTAGGCACCAGGTCGCTCCACGATCTCGGGACTCTCGTCGAGGATCTCGAAGATCCTTCCCGCGCTAGCCCTCGCGCGCTGGCCCATCATGACCAATTGTCCGAGCATCATGAACGGTGCCTGGAGCATCAAGAGATACAAACTAAAAGCAAGGATCTCGGAGTAGCGAAGGTCGCCGTGCACGACCATCCATCCACCGCAGAGCAGTACCAGGGCGAGTCCCAATTGGGGCAGGTTCTGGACCCAGGGGGACCAGACTGCTCGGATGTTTGCGTCCTTGATGTAGGCCCACGCCACGCCCTCAGCGGCATCGGCGAGGCGGTTGATCTCCGCCTCCTCCTGCGCGAAGGACTTCACCACGCGAACGCCGTTGACGTTCTCATCCACGATGGTCGCGACCTCCGCCAGACGGGACTGCGTGATCCAGGAGATAGGGAACATGACGCGACGCATCTTGATGCCGACGACGTAGAGAATCGGCATCACAATCATGGAGATGAGCGCAAGAGCCCAGTTGATGCTGAGCATGAAGGCAAAGGCGACGACACCAATCAAGCACTGCACAATGATGAGCGGAGCGAAGATGGAGTACATCTGGACACTTCGGATATCACTGTTGGCGCGACTGATCAGCTGTCCGGACTGCACACGGTCGTAGAAACTGAAGGAGAGCCACGTCAGGTGCTGATAGATCAACGAACGAAGATCCGCTTCCACGTTGTAGGCGGTGTTGTAAAGAAACTGACGAGAGATAATGCCAGTCGCGCCAGCGAGAAGTCCCACAATCACGATGGAGATCACGTCGCTGTGCAGCGACGTGACGTGCCTCACGAACGTGTGATCGATGTCGTTGCTCAACATGTTGGGCACGAGCACCTGGAAGATGAGACTCACAAACGAAAGTACGATTGCCGTCACGAACGTCAGACGGTGGGACTGAATCACCGGAAGCACTCGGCGCCACCAGGCGAGGCTCTGATTGCGTGAGATCTCGTTGCGGGGGCCCGGATATTTCGAGGTAATCCCGCCGAGAGGATTGGCCGATTCCTGCTCTCGATCGCGTTTTGAACGCGAAGAGAGTGAAGAAGCCATCGATCAAGATTACCGGACCTCTGTGACCTCAAATCGCGGTCGGTTGCCACGCAACTTCAATGCGATGCCACGCCGTGGGCGTAGTGTGACCACGTGCCATCACTCCAGGTCATTAATCATCCCGTTGTCGCCGACAAGGTTCGCAGGTTGCGCGACGTGTCGACATCCAACGCCGATTTCCTGCGACTCGCCGGCGAGATTTCCCGGTTCGTCGCGTACGAGGCCTTTCGAGAGACCCCCGTTACGAACACCACTGTCGACACGCCAGTCGTCAAGGGAGCGCCGGCCGTACGCATCGACACTGAGTACCTGATCGTGCCGATCCTTCGAGCTGGGCTCGGCATGAGCCCAGCGGTCCAGGAAGTCTTGCCTCACCACCGGGTCTGTCTCGTGGGACTGCGTAGGAACGAGTCGACGCTCAAGCCCGACGTCTACCTCGACGGCTTGCCAGAGTCATTAACGGGTGTGCACGTGGTGCTCTGTGATCCCATGCTCGCAACCGGCGGTTCACTTGTGTGCGTGCTGGACATGCTGCGTTCGCGCGGTGCCGGTGACGTCACCGTGCTCTGTCTCATCGCGGCCCAACCGGGCGTCGACCACGTCTTCGCCAATCATCCTGACGTCGTCATCGTCGCGGCGGCATTGGACGAGAAGCTCAACGATGTGGGTTACATCACACCCGGTCTCGGTGACGCGGGCGACCGACTGTTCGGACCCCCGGCGCGCTAATTAAAGACCGATGTCCTCGTTCCAGAGTTCGCCGTGATCGTGAATGAATGTTGCGAGCAGTTGCGTGCACGCGGGGTCGTCGAGCACCACGATCTCCACCCCCAGTTCCTCTAACCAGTCGTGGCCCCCGTGGAAGTTCTCGGCCTCGCCAATAACGACGACGCCGATGTTGAACTGTCGCACGAGTCCCGCGCAGTACCAGCACGGCGAAAGCGTCGTCACCATCACCGTGTCGGGGTAGTCACGTCGTCGTCCACCCTTGCGAAAGGCGTCCGTCTCGGCGTGCACTGACGCGTCGCGCTCTTGAACCCGACGGTTGTGGCCTGAACTGATCAGGGTGCCGTCGCGCAAGTAGAGCGCGGCGCCAATGGGGATGCCACCTTCTTCGAGGCCGAGAACGGCCTCGTCGTACGCGGTCGTGAGCATTCGTTTCGCGAGGTCGCGATCGAATGGTGGTCGGTGTGAACTCATCGCTTCAGTATGCTCCAGCACCGTGGGTGAACGCACGTACTCCGTCGATATAGGAACCCAGCGCGTCGACCTTCCGCTCGTCTCGTTGAACGAAAATTTGGCACTCGCGTTGCTCATCACCGTCGACATGGGCGTGGAGTTCATGTCGCAGGCGGGGAGCGAACTCGCAGAAATTCTCCGCCCGTACAACGTGGATATCGTGGCGACCGTGGCGACGATGGGCATTCCGGTTGCCGTGGAAGTGACGCGCCACCTCGGCCTCGATCAGTACGTGATCTTGCACAAGACGCCCAAGATCCACCTCGCCGACGCCGTAAGTGAAACGGTGCGCTCCATCACAACCGACGCGGAGCAGCGCCTGCTCTTCGATCGAGCCCGGATCAAGGATGTCGAAGGTAGGCGCGTCGCCATTGTCGACGACGTCATCTCCACCGGTGCCTCGACGGGGACCGCACTTCGACTGCTCCGTCGCGTCGCCGCGGAGGTCGTCGTCATTGGGACCCTCGTCACCGAGGCGTCGCTGTGGCGCACGTCGCTGGGCGACGATGCGCAGATGGTCCGGGCGCTCGGATCGATCCCGGTCTTTCGACCAGACGGTTCTGGCGGTCTCGTCGAAGACTGGGTCGGCTGAGTCGACAACACTGCCCCGGATTGTTGTCCGGGGCAGTGTTGTCAATCGATTTACCTGGTTGGTTCGAGTTCGTGTTGACGCTTCACTTGACGTGCGACGTTGCCGGTGAACTTCTCCAAGACGAAGTAGACCAGTGCCGCCACGATGATGCCGGTCGGCACCGAGAAGTCCGCGCCGCCGTACCAACCGGCCGTGCAGACGCCGTGCACGAGACTGCTGGCACAGGCGCCCCCGTAGTGGTTCGAGAACGGCGTCATCCAGTGGAAGGGGAAGTTGACGGGTGGTGGCGCCTTCGAGAACGCGATCGTGGCACAGACCATGCCGACGAAGAAGGCGACGATCGAGTTCCAGTTGACCCCGGTGGAGCCGATGAAGTACAGGCCGTCCCTGTCGGTGCGCTGGAGTTCGGCCGGGTTGTAGCGATACTTACGCATGATCCAGTCAATGATGTAGATGCCGAACCACGGCGCGATCCACACAATGATGACGCCGACGAACTCCTTCATGTACAAGGAGAAGGTTGACTGGAACTCGGCCCAGATCGTGAGTGCGCAGGCGAGGATGCTGTCGAGGACGACCGCCTGGTAGCGCTTCAGTTTGAGTCCCATGGCCTGGAGCGACACGCCCGATGAGTACAGGTCGAGCGAGTTGATGCCAAAAAGTTGGACGATGGCGAAGATCAAGAAGATCGCCACGACCCAACTTGGAATTGTGTGTTGGAGGTGCAGCGCCTCGAAGGGGTTGGCGCCGTTCCACGCGGCCGACTGCGCACTTGAGGAGACGAACGTGAAGGTCGCGGCGCCAATCACCATCATGAAGATCTCGGGAATGGCAGTGCCGAGGAACATCCACCAGACGATTGCGCCCTTGCTCGCGTCGCGCGGGATATAGCGCGTGTAGTCGTTGCCGCACTCGGTCCAGCCGAGTCCCGACAACGCGAAGGTGAAGGCGAGACCCGCGGTGAAGATTTCCCAACCGTGTTGGAAGCCACCGAAGCTTGATGAGCCGTGCTTGAAGTCGTAGAACGCCAGGAGGACGAAGATCGCACCGAAGGGAATGATGAGCGCACGGAGAACTTTCACCATCGTCGCGTGGCCGAGGTAGGGCATCACCGCTTGGATCGACGCGGCCAGAATGATGTAGACGACCTTCAGTCCCGACGAGGTGTGAATGCCGGCCATCTGCGAGAGAACCAGCGCCGCGCCAACGATGAGTATGAGGCCTTCGGTCTCGAAGCCCAATTGAGTTAGCCAGTTGAAAAAGCTCACGAGACGAGAACCTCTGGTACCAAAGGGCGCTCGACTAATGGCGAAGGCTGTGGTGCCGGTCTCTGGACCCTGTAACGAGGCCAGCCCGAGCAGGAAGTAAGAGACGTTGCCGATGAGGATGACCGCCAACGCCGTATAGAAACTGAAGCCGAAACCCATTAAAAGTGCGCCGTAAATGAAGTATTCGACGTTGATGGACGTGCCTGCCCAGAGGGCCGCGATATTACGCGGGGTGGCCCAGCGCTCGTTTTCCGGCACGTAATCAATCCCTCGTCGTTCGACTTGGAATGGCTGATCATCGAACGAGCCGTCGTTGGTTTCAATGCTGGTCGCCACAGTGGTGGTCCTCCCTTTTAGCCCTTAATTGATGGTGTGCACCCGACCCGACGCTGGGAAGTGCTTGTAGTACGCGCCCAGTATGCCCGAATTCAAACGGCGACAGAGCCTTTGGTGACAGTTTCGTGACGGCGCGTGAGATTTATTTCGTTCTTACCTCATCCCAATCGCCACCACATACTCGGCGTCGAAGATGAACGCGTCTCAGATTCCCCCCGATCGAGACTGAAAGCAGGTTTCCACCCGTGATCAAAGTGACCCGGAAGAGGACACTTCGACAGGCGAGCATCTCTTCGGCCATTGCCCTTGGCGTGGTCGCGACGGGCGTCGGTGTCGCCAGCGCTTCAACCCATGCCATCACGGCACGAGCGTTGACGTCGGTGTCGGCGAACGCGAGAGGGAAACACTCATCGTCGACGCCCATGCCACCCGGAGTGCCCGGCGGCATCGGTGGCGACGTCTCGGCCGTTTCGACCATATCCATCACCATCACTGACCCGCGCGGTACGGCGTCGACCTACGACGTCACCACCGCGACCACGGTCACCAAGAACGAGCAGAGCGCCACGCTGGCCGATGTACTCATGGGCGACAACGTGCAGATCGCGGTCAGCTCCACCGACCCGACGCTGGCGAGCACGGTCGATATCGTGCCCGCCAGCGTTGTGGGCAAAGTCAGCGCGATCAATGGCGACGTGCTGACGATCGCGGGACCCAACGCCACGACCGGTTCGGTCGTCGTGGGTTCCGCCACTACGTATTTGAAGGGCGACGCGAGTGCCTCGCTCGGCGACATCTCCATCGGAACCGTGATCTTCGCCCAAGGAACCTTCGGTTCTTCCGCGACGATCGTCGACGCGACGACCGTTGGAATTGGTCAACCCGGGCCGGGCGGTCCCGGACCGGGTCCCTTTGGCAAGGGCGGACCGGGCGGTCCGCCTCCAGGGCCCGGAGGTCCCGGTTTCGGTGCGCCACCGTCGATGAAAGGAACAGTCAACTAAGTCCAACCTCATGATCTCAGGACCCGAGCGGTCCCTCCCTTCCGCTCGGGTCCTGATGTAACCCCCCAACCCCGACAGGGCCCGGACGGCACCCCTTTCCGTCTGGGCCCTGCTCCCTCGTAGGACGCGGGCCTCGTTTTCATCCGGAGGAGCGGTTCACACGTCGTTCGAGCAGCGAGCGGAACCGATTGTTCGTCGATCGATTGTTACAAACCCGTTTTGTGGTGCCGAAAGAGTATCGATTCGCTATGAGGAGAGCGGTTTTGCACCCCCAAGAGTTTCGAGAGCGTGAACTTCTTTCTATATCGGAACTTGCTAAGTTGCCTCCAGAGGAGCACCAGCACAAGGCTGGAACTCCAGGGGGAAAGCAGGACAGAAATGTCATCAGCGTTCGATCGTCGATCGTTCTTAACTCACTCAGCCGCCACTATTGGTGGTGTCGCGATGGCCGGATCGATCGTTGACGATCTTCTTGCCAGTTCGGCCAGTGCTGCAGCCATAGGCGTCAACAGCGGAAAGCCGAAGCGTGGGGGAACGCTTACTGTCGGGTTACTTTCCGACGTGCCGAACTATCACATTTTTAACGGCTCACAAGGGAAATTGGACGCTTCAGGCTTCTGCGTTGCCAACGCCCTCTACGACCCACTCTTCGTGATGTCGGCGAACGGCAAGGTCGCCCTTCCGTTCTTGGCCCTTTCGGCGACGCCGAACAAGACGTACACCGCGTGGACGATTGCTCTTCGCCAGGGCGTCAACTTCACCAACGGTGACCCCTTCAATGCTGACATCGTGGTCGCCAACTACACGGCCGCCAACGCCGACCCCACCGTTGGTTTGGCCATTAAGCCAATTATCGCGTCAGTGACGAAAGTGGACTCCTATACGGTGCAGTACAACATGGTGATTCCGTTCTCGGCCTTCCCCGTGAGTCTGGCCGAGCAGCAGATTGCCTACATGGCCCACCCTTCGTCCTTCGTGTCGACCTACACCGGCAACCCAGTTGGCACGGGACCCTTCAAGGTGAAGTCGTGGCAGGTCGGTGTCGAGTCCCAGTTCGTGAAGAACGCAGGCTACTGGAAGACGGACTCGCACGCTCGAGCGCTGCCCTACCTAAGCGGCGTCAACTTCAAGACGATCCCCGACGACAACGCCCGCAACCAGGCGCTGCAGGCTGGCAACGTCGACATGATCCTCCAGCAAAATGGTGTCCAGATCGCCCAACTCAGGAAGATGAAGAAAGTGAAGTTGGTCACCGACATCGCAGCACCCCGCGACCCCAGTCTCAACTGTCTGATCTTGAACACGACGGGCACGATGAACCAGTACTTCGCGTGGGCCGGCGAGTTCGCGCCCAGCGTGCCTGGAACCCTGCCGTACCTCTTGAAGGGCCAGGCACCCCCGCTGCAGGTCCAAGAGGCCGACTGGGTGGGAACGATGGGCGCAGTCAACCCCTCGAACTTTCAGTGGGACACGACCCTCAAGCCAGTCCTCAACGACGTCAACATTCGTCGGGCCCTAGCGATGGCCATCAACCGCAGCACGTACTTCAAGGTCATCGACAACAACATTGGCCTCTTAGCGGACGGCATCTTCCGCAAGAGCTCACCGAACTACAAGAACCCTGGCTACCCCGCGTACAACCCGACCAAGGCCAAGGCCCTCGTCGACGCGTACAAGACAGCCAACAATGTGTCGACGGTCAGTTTCGTCATCGACATCGTGGCGGGCAGTTCGAGCGAGACCGAGCGATTCTCACTGTTCCAACAGGAGTTCGCCAAGATCGGCGTCTCCGTGACATCACGTTCATCGGTCCAGAGCACGTTGATCAACAACGTGATCTACGGCGAGTACGACTGCGCGACCTGGAACCAGTTCGGTGGCGTTGACCCGTCGGTCAACTACGTATGGTTCGACTCGCAGTCCGCAACGGCGGGATTGGCGGCGGGAGGTCTGGGTATGTCCGGTCTTCCGGCCGGCACGCAGATTGCCGGTGCAGTGAACTTTGCCCACCAGGCCGACCCAGTCGTTGAATCGGCGCTTCTTGCGGCACTCGCTGCGAAGCCCGGATCAGCGGCGCAGCACACCGCGTGGCAGACGGTCAACCGTCGCTTCTCGGCGCTGATTCCCTACCTGTTCTTGGACACCCTCGTCAACGCATGGGCTGCGCGTTCCAACGTGCAGAACTGGGTCTCGGGAACTGCTGGCGACGGCACGACTCGTTGCCTCAGCCCTGACGGCGGCTCGGCCCGTTGGGACCAAATCTGGAAGAGCTAGTAGCTCAAAGCTGTAGGTAGTGGAAGGGCGGCGCTGGCGTCGCCCTTCGCTATTTGCTGGATGCGTACTGCGTCTCGGTGATGTTGCCCGTCACGCGGCGCCACCACCAAAGGGTCGTCACGGCGAGCGACGCCGAGAGAAGGGCCATCACGGTGAAAGGCAGCGCCGGGTTCATAGTGAAGAGGAATCCTGAAAGGCCGGCGGCGATCGCCAGTGCCGCGGTGTTCGACGTGGCGTAGAGGCCCTGGCGTCGACTGAGTTCGCGGTGCACGGCGCCCTGGCTCATCAGTGACGAAATCGATGGTACCGACAGCGACCCCCCAATGGACTCGAGCGAGCCCATGAACAACATGAGGTTGTTGTTATGGATGTGCGGATAGATCGAGAGGAACATCGCGCCACTCAGCAGCCCGGCCAACGCGATGTAGCGGCGGTTGGCGTGGTCGGCGAGCCAGCCTCCTACCCAGCTGAGGGCGACCCACGGCAGACAAAAGAATGTCCAACTCAGTCGAATCTGGAGCGTGGAGGCGTGATGGGCATGCATCAAAAGAGTCCAACAGGCCTCGTAGACGCCGATGGCCAGTCCACTCGCGCTGGCCGCGACGAGCGCACCGACGAGTTGAGGACTCCACTGCAGACGTGGCAGGGGAGTGGGGTCATAGGCGCGGTCACCGAGGTTCGTGCGAAAGGTCACGACGGCTGCGAGAAAACTGATCACGCCCGCGGTGAAGAAGGCCCACCCGAGGTCCTTGACGGAGACGACAACGCCAGCGACCGGTCCGATGGCCAGCCCGAAGAGTTGCGCGGCCAGAATCCTGGAGATCGCACGACCTCGCTCAGACTCTGAGAACAGTGCCGCGACAGCCGACATCGACGCAACTTCAATGGCGCCGGCCGACGCACCCTGCACGGCTCGGGTGAGGGCGAACCAACCGGCCGATACCGGCAAGAGGTACGTGGTGCTCGCGATCCCGTAGGCGACGAGGCTGGCGACCAGTATCGGTCGGCGCCCGAAGCGGTCGGCGAGTCGACCCAGAAAGAACTGCGTGGCAACGCCCGCAACGAAAAACGACGCCATGATGAAGCCGATGATTGTCGGCACGCCGCCGCGGTGTTCGAGGAACAGCGGCAGGAGGGGAAGACCCAACGTGGCGCCCATCCACTGAATGGCCACGATGATCGTGAGCCTTCGAAGCGTTTGTTGCGGAGTGCTCTGAGCCACGAAGCAACGCTAGCGGCGGCAGTTGTGTCGCTCAGACGATGTTCAGAACGAACGGCACTCGATCAAGATCAAGACCCCGAGACCGAAGTAGATCCACGGGACCGAACGCGGCGCGTACTTTGAGCCCCATTCGACCGCTTTGGGGCGACTCGTAAGGGCGCGCGCACTCACGATGAACAGGAACTCAAGGCCGGCAAAGACGCAGACACTCACGACGGCGTGCACGACGCCGTTGGCGCGCAGGAGAGGTATCCAGACCGCGAGATTGTCACCACCGAGCGCGAGGGTCATGACGAACGTCGTGATCGCGCCCCGGCGAAATGTCTCGCTCGGTGGTTGGTCACGTTGACGCCAGGCGTGTACGCCGAGCGCCCAGGGCGCGAGACAGAGAATGCCAATCCACGGCAGGGGGATCGGCGTCAACAGGGAACCAATGCCTCCGGCAATGACAACCAGCACGCCAACACCGAGCGCCTGCGCCCAACTCACGCGCTTGAAACGTTTCGGGTCGGTGACGAGCAGCTGGGCCGCGAAGGCGAAGAAGTTGTCGAACATCGTGCCGACGTACGCAAGGGCCGCGATCACGATGGCACTGAGGATCGAATGCACGTTGTGACGTTACCCGCTAGTAAAAATCTAAAAAAAACGGGGAGAGTAGGCTTTCATAGGTGATTCGCCATGTACTGCCGCCAACGATCGACCAGCTTGAATCCGCCAAACGAGTCGTGGCAGACCATTTAATTGCAACACCCACCATTACCTTGTCACTCCGGGGTCGGCCAGTCCTCGTGAAGATGGAAAGCCTCCAACCGACGGGATCGTTCAAGGTACGTGGCGCGCTCGCCGCGGTCGACGCGTCGCGGCGAGATGATCCCAGTGGTGCCGTGATCACGGCCTCGGCGGGTAATCACGGACTTGGCATTGCGTACGCGTCGTCCGTTCTTGGCGTGTCCGCCACCGTCGTCGTGCCGAAGAATGCCTCGGCCGCGAAGGTGAAGAAACTCGGCAACTTCATGATCGAGCTCATTCAGTTCGGCACGTCGTTCGACGAAGCGCAGGCACACGCTTTGGAACTGGCCGACCAGCGTTCCATTCGATTTATCTCCCCGTTTAACGACCCCAACGTCATCGCCGGTCAGGCCACCGCCTTTGACGAGATGCTTCTCCAAGCGCCAGAACTCGAACACCTCGTCGTCTCAGTGGGTGGTGGCGGACTGCTGTCAGGTTCGTTGATCTCACGAACGGCGCACGGCCGCGACGACATTCGTTTCACCGGCGTGCAGCCCGAGGAGAGCGCCGCGCTCTATCACGTGTTACGCGGTGCCACGATGGACGAGGTCGTCCATCGTCCGACGATTGCCGACGGACTCGCAGGCGGCGGTGACGACGGGGCGGTCACCAACGACTTGATTGCGTCGCACCACGTGCCGCTCGTTCTAGTGCCGGAAATCGAAATTCGACGGGCGGTTCGAGAGACGGCGGAGACCAATGGCATCGTGATCGAGGGTTCGGCCGCTGCGTCGTACGCGGCGATCACTTGTGATCTGGTGGACGACACGACGTCGCGCATTGGTTTTATCGCGAGTGGACGAAACATCTCGCACGAACTACTGGTCGAGATTCTTCAAGAGCCATTGGGCTGAAGTCCTCAGTTGTCGCGAAAAGTGCGAACGGTAGGCTAGAGTCATGCAATTCAAGCGACCGGCGGGAGTTGCGCTGGCCGCCCTCGCCACCGCGCTCACCGTCTTTGGTGTGTTCTACGCCGCGACCGACTCCAACTCCTCGGGCGTTGCGAAGGACCCATTCACGCTTCACGGTTATCCGCCAAAGACTGCGGACCTGCTCGTCACTGTCTCGACGGGACAGTCCTACACACTGAGTGCCAACGTCAATGTCAACTTCACCACCAGCGCCGTCGAAGCAGTCGTGCACTTCCCACTGGTGTTCTCCGTGACGTCAGTCGATCTTCGATTGGTGCAGAAACACGTATACGCCGAGGCATCTGATATTTCATCGGGGACCTGGCTCGCCTTCCCGGTTCATCCTCCGGGGTTCTTCGGACTTTCACTTGAGGTGACGAAACCCGACATCTCATTCATCAAAGGACTCAAAGAAACGTCCGTGACGAAGAACGGGTACCAGACGACGCACAACTACAGTCGCAACGACGTTGCACTGCGCAACATTCTCGGTTCGGCGAAGAATGCCGTCGTGCTTGGTTCTTTGAAGTTGAGTGTCACTGAGGGAAGCAACCAAGAGTTCATTGGCGGCACGCTGATGATGAAGTCGGCGCACGCGATGACCAAAGTGACGGTGCAGGTGCTCTCCTATAACCAACCGGCGGTGATCGCCGCACCGTCGGCCAAGGACGTCAAGACGGTGGTTGGATCGACGTTGCCGCAGTTGTTCTCATCGTCTTCGATTACTTCGATCCTGATTCCAGAAAACTTCTCTTCTCTCATCCTCGGGTCCCAACAACTAAGTTGAGCAAATGGCGACCGTGACTCCCGAGCCGCGCTGGCCAGCGTCGCTGGCCCTCGTCGTGTGCGTCGGCCTCTACGTCATCCTTCCGAACCGTCTCGTGGTTGGCCCCCACTGGTTACTACCGATCATCGTCGCGCTCCCGCTGGCGCCACTTTCGGCGAGGAAGCACCGGCATCCCGATGAGTCCAACTGGATCCGCCACGCCACCATTGGACTCATTGCACTTATGACACTGGCGAACGTCGTCTCGATGGCGCTCTTGGTGCACCACCTCTTGAACTCCAGCGTTTCACAGGGTCGAAACCTGATCTATTCGGCCGTCGCGGTCTGGCTCACGAACGTCATTGTCTACGGGTTGTGGTTCTGGGAGGTGGACCGCGGCGGACCGCACCGTCGAGCGTCCGGCGAGAAGTTGCTTCCGGACATCCAGTTCCCTCAGATGGAGAACCCGGGCCTGGCGCCCGAGCACTGGCGACCACGTTTCACTGACTATCTTTATACGTCGTTCGCGAACGGCACGAGCTTCGCCCCGGCTGACGCCATGCCGCTGACGTTGCGCGCGAAGGTGCTCTTCACGTCAGAGTCGCTGGTGTCGCTCATTACGATCGCCATCGTGGCCGCCCGCGCGGTCAATATCTTGAAATAGATACTCCGGCGTCTCGAACGTCCTGAAGTCGCCACGCATCACAGCGTGGAGGCGATGTACCTAAGCGTTGGAGAAATCAAGTGCCGTCTAGGGCGTCGGCGTGCTCGAGTCGCTTCCACTCTTGGGAACTTGAAAGGAGTTGCGATCAGGATTCTCAAATGTCTTCGGTGGCGTCTTGCTCTTTGATTTCTTTGGTTTCTTGGCCTCTCGACCTTGGGGACTCTTCACAGTGCAATCCTAGGTCTGCGCGGCGCAGTTGCGCTCAGTCGAAGAGTCGATCTAACAGAGAGCTCGCTCGGCTCACTCGTCCGCGGCGTTCCTCTACCCGATCGGCCCACGTCGCAAGTCCGAGGCCGGCATTGATCCCAAGCCAACGAAGTGGTTCGAACTCCCAACGTCGACCTTCGTGTTGCACGAACGAAAGACGAGTGTGCGCAGTCTCGGTGTCGGGCGACGTGAGTAGATCCGCGAGGGCGATTGCCGCGACGTGGCTCAATACAACGCCATCGCCGGTGTAGCCGCCAGCCGACGCCAAACCGGTTTCGTAGTTCACCCGCACGAAGGGCGAGTGATCGCGCGGCATGGCCAGGGGTCCGCCCCATCCGTGCGTGACCGGGGCGTCCAACGTCGGGAACAGTTCGCGAAGCGTCGTTTCGAGCATTCGAAAGACCTTGGAGTTCTTGTCGAAGCGCTGCTCCACTGACGATCCGAAATGGTACGGCGCACCGCGACCGCCAAAGGCAATCCGGTCGTCCGTCGTGCGCTGTCCATAGATAACGAGGTGTCGATCGTCGGCGAATGTCTCGTAGTTGTTGAATCCGTATTCGTTCCAGAAGTCACTTGAGAGTGGATCGGTGGCAACCATGAGTGAATAGAGCGGTGCGACGGTGCGACGTTCGCCGGGAAGATTCGGTGTGAATCCTTCGGTGGCGCGCACGACGAAGTCGGCGTGCACGTTGGCGCCCACGGTGAGTATTTCGGCTCGCCGGCCCCTACGCGCAGGGAGTATTCGTGTGACCGCGGTCTGTTCAAAGATCATCGCGCCGAGGCCTTCCACGACGTCGCTCAATCCACGCACTAGTCGGGCCGGATCGATGCGGGCGCAGTGCGGTGAGTACGTGGCGCCCAGCGCCTTTGCCACCGTGCCGTGCGACTCGAGTTCGTCGGCGTCAAGCCACGCGAGATCGTCCGGTCCAATGTCCAGAGCCCGAGCCCGGTCGATCTCCTTCTCGAGGCGTTGGGCCTGCACTTCACTTCGAGCGAAGGTGAGCGTTCCACCGTGCGCGAATCGTGCGTCAATGCCGTCAGTTGCGGCCGAGGCCCCCAACTCAGCGACTGCATCATTGAGCACATGGTGTTGGTGATGGAAGGCATCGAGTCCGTAGTGGCGAACGACGGTTTCGTTCTCAACTGGGAAGAGTCCCGAGGCCCAACCGCCGTTGCGACCTGAGGCACCGAAGCCGCAGAGTTCCTTCTCCAACACCGCAACGTGCAGCGTCGGGTCTCGGCGCAGTAACTCGCGCGCCGTCCAGAGACCGGTGAAGCCACCACCGACGATCGCCACATCAACATCGAGATGTCGTTCGAGCGTTGGGCGTGGCGTGATGGGTTGATCGAGCAACTCCCACCAAAGTGACGGCAGTGACGTCACGCTCAGATGAACTTGGTGGCTCCGGTGAAGACCTCGCGCATCGTGCCGACCATGAAATCAATGTCGGCACGTGTAGAGATCAGCGGTGGCGCGAGCTGCACGACGGGGTCGCCCCGGTCGTCAGAACGACAGATGAGTCCGCGACGGAACATTTCCGGCGACACGTAGCCGCGCAGGAGGCGCTCGGCATCTTCGCCGGCCCATGTCTCTTTGGTCTCCTGGTTCTTCACCAGTTCCACGCCCCAGAAATAACCGGTCCCGCGTACGTCGCCAACAATGGGAATGTCGCGCAGATTCAACAGACTGTCTCGGAAGTAGTCCTGGTTCGCGAGCACGTTCTCGAGGACCTTCTCGTCTTCCATGATCTCGATGCTCTTCAGGGCGACCGCACACGAGACCGGGTGACCGGACCAGGTGAAGCCGTGGACGAATGACGCGTCGCCGTGTTGGAACGGCTCGGCGAGTCTGTCCGAGACGATCATTGCGCCCAGCGGTGCGTAGCCAGACGTGATGCCTTTGGCGCAGGTGATGATGTCGGGCACGTAGTCAAACTTCTGGCCACCGAACCAGGTGCCGAGGCGACCAAAGGCGCAAATGACGTCGTCGGAGACGAGGATGACGCCATAGCGGTCACAGATTTCGCGAACCGACTTCCAGTAGTTGGGCGGTGGGGTGAAGCACCCTCCCGCGTTCTGTACCGGCTCGAGGAAGACCGCGGCCACCGTTTCGGGACCCTCGCGGAGAATCGCCTCTTCGATTTGGTGGGCCTGCCACAGGCCGAAGGCCTCGAAGTCGTCGCCGTACTGTTCGGCGCGGTAAAAGTTCACTGCGGGAACCTTGACCGCTCCTGGCACCAGCGGCTCGAACGGTTGGCGATAGCCCTCGAGCGAGGTGATGGTGAGCGCACCAAGTGTCGTGCCGTGATAGGCAACGTCGCGACTGATCACCTTGTAGCGGTCCATGTCGCCGCGCATCTTGTGGTACTGGCGCGCCAACTTCCACGCGCTCTCATTCGCCTCAGCGCCACCGCTGGTAAAGAACACGCGATTGAGGTCGCCGGGGGTGAGGCTCGCAATCTTCTCGGCGAGCTCGATCGCCTTGGGGTGGGCGTAGGTCCACAGCGGGAAGAAGGCCATTGTGGTCATCTGCTCCGCGGCCGCCGCAGCGATGTCGGCGCGACCGTGTCCGAGCATGTTGGTGAAGAGTCCCGACAGTCCGTCGAAGTACTCGACGCCGTTGGCGTCGAAGACGTGCGTTCCCTCACCACGCACCATGATCGGAACCTCAGCGTGCTCGTCGTAGGCGCCCATACGCGACATCTGGAGCCAGAGGTTGCGCCGCGCCCGCTCGGAGTAGTTGTGGCTCGGATGTTGTTCATCCGAGAAATTGATACCGTCGCTGATTGTCTCCAACGTCACTTGGTCCCCCATACGTATGTCTGCTTTGAAAGCTTCAAATACAGAAATGTTTCAACTTCGGTCACACCGGGAATGCTCCGAATCGAGTCATTCAAAAGGTGGACCAGCGCGTCGTCGTCAACCGCGATCACTTCGGCGATGATGTCGAAACTGCCCGCCGTCATAACGACGTAGTTGGCTTCGTCAATGGATGCGATCTTGTCGGCCACGAGTCGTACGTCACCGTGCACGCGGATGCCAATCAATGCCTCGCGTCCGAAACCGAGTTGGAGCGGATCGGTGATGGCGACGATCTGCATCACGCCCGAATCCTTCAAGCGCTGCACGCGACGGCGCACACCGGCTTCAGAGAGTCCGACCTCGGCGGCGATTGCTCCGTAAGCCCGTCGTCCGTCGCGCTGAAGATGACTGATGATCTGTCGATCGATGGAATCAAGACTGTTTGGTGCGGACGAAATGAGTTCCGAGTTCGAGCGCTCCGCGCTCTTTTTGCTCTGACGAGTTGGTTTGGTCGCTGACATTGGTTTCCCCCCGGCTCGGTGACTCGAAGGTCGCCTCGCTGCGGATAGAGACAGTATAGGGGGCTGAAGTGACGAAATGAGTCAGAATTGTTAATAAACAAGACTTATATCTTCGGTTTCGGTTGCAGGGCCCCGGCAAACTCTGGCAGAGTGGCTCAGGGAAATGCCGCACGGCGTTCTCGAACTGGAGGCATCATGCGTCGTTTGGACAACTTCATCGGGGGAGAGTCAGTCGCGCCCAAGAGCGCTAAGTACGTGGAATTGATTAATCCCGCCACCGGCGAACCGTTCGCCGAAATGCCGGTTTCGAACGGCGCCGACGTCGACCACGCCATCCAAGTGGCCGCCCAGGCGTTTACGTCGTGGAGGCGCACCACTCCTTCGCAACGCAGCCGCGCCCTCCAGCAGATTGCCGACGTGCTTGAAGCGCACGCCGAAGAGTTAGTTGCCGTCGAGGCGGAGAACTGCGGCAAGATCATCGCGCTCACGATGAGTGAAGAGATCCCGCCCATGATTGACCAAATTCGTTTCTTCGCTGGTGCTGCGCGACTCCTCGAGGGCCGCGGGGCCGCTGAGTACATGGAGGGAATGACGAGCTACGTGCGCCGCGAACCAATTGGTGTGTGCGGTGCCGTGACGCCATGGAACTACCCAATGATGATGGCGGTGTGGAAGTGGGCGCCAGCCATTGCTGCGGGCAACACCATGGTGTTGAAGCCGGGCGACTCAACGCCCGCCTCGACGCTCTTGATGGCCCAACTCATGGCCGAAGTGTTACCGGCCGGTGTCTTTAACGTCGTGTGCGGTGACCGCGACACCGGACGTGCCCTCGTTGAACACCCGGTTCCCGCGATGGTGTCGGTCACGGGTTCGGTGCGCGCCGGCATGGAAGTAGCCTCCAGCGCCTCCCAGACTTTGAAGAAGGTCCACCTCGAACTCGGAGGCAAGGCACCGGTCATTGTCTTTGATGACGTCGACATTGCCAGCGCCGCCGAGAACATCGCCATTGCGGGCTACTTCAACGCGGGACAGGACTGCACCGCGGCGACGCGAGTACTCGCCGGTCCCAAGGTCTACGGCGACTTCGTTGATGCACTAGCCGAACAGGCGCGCAACACGGTCGTCGGCATGCCCGACAATGAAGACGCGCTGTTCGGACCGGTCAACAACGTGAACCAGTTCCAGCGGGTCACGGGTTTCATTGGTCGCGCGCCCGGACACTCGTCGGTCGCGGCCGGTGGAAACCAAGTGGGTGACGCCGGCTACTTCATTGCGCCGACTGTCGTTGCGGACTTGCGACAAAATGACGAGATGATCCAGAGCGAGATTTTTGGACCGGTGATCACCGTCCAGAAGTTCAGCGACGAGGCCGAGGCGCTCGCGTGGGCCAATGGCGTTGACTACGGTCTGGCGTCATCGGTGTGGACGAGGGACCATGGTCGCGCAATGCGCTTCACTCGCGACCTGGACTTTGGCTGCGTGTGGGTCAACACACACATTCCCCTCGTCGCCGAAATGCCGCACGGTGGATTCAAGAAATCCGGCTACGGCAAAGACCTTTCCGTATATGGTTTCGAGGATTACACGCGCATCAAACACGTAATGCACAACATCGAGTCGTAGTTATTTCGCACGGTCGTCGTGGGACCGCGAAGGTCGTTCGACGCTCTGAACGGCGACGGCGTTGGCGGTAGGGTGCGAAGAAGTATCAGGGGGAAGGATCCATCGTTGAGTACGACCAATGCCGAGGTAAATTCGAGCGTCGAGGGATCCACACAGTCGCCTGCGGCAGTTCGTCTCGAGAACGTGACCAAAGAGTTCAAGGGCATCGTCGCGGTCGACAATCTGACGCTTGAACTCGCCCAAGGTGAGTTCTTCGCGCTGCTCGGACCGTCGGGCTGCGGCAAGACCACGACGCTTCGAATGGTGGGTGGCTTCGAACAGCCATCGAGCGGGAAGATCTTCCTCGGGGGACAAGACATCACGTGGTCGCCCCCTTATCGACGCGATGTCAACACGGTCTTCCAGTCCTACGCACTCTTCCCGCACCTGAGCGTCTACGACAATGTCGCCTTCGGGCTGCGACGCAAGGGCAAGGACAAAGTTGACATAAAGCGGCTGGTGGAAGAGCATCTCGAAATCCTCGGACTCGGAGGCTTCGGCCCACGACCGGCGACACAACTCTCGGGAGGACAGCAGCAACGCGTTGCGCTGGCTCGGGCGCTCGTCAATCAGCCTCGGGTTCTTTTGCTCGACGAACCAATGGGCGCCTTGGACGCGAAGATCCGTAAGACCATGCAGGTCGAACTCAAGCGCATCCAGCGTGAAGTGGGCATCACCTTTCTTTACGTCACGCACGACCAAGACGAAGCCATGGCGCTCGGCGACCGGATTGCCGTCATGCACGGGGGACGTTACGAGGACCTCGGTGCTCCCCAACGCGTCTACGACGAACCGGCGACACAGTTCGTGGCCGAGTTCCTTGGCGCCTGCAACTTGCTGCCGGTCACGTCAGATCACGGGCAACTCCGCTTGCCCGACGGTGCGGCTATCGGTGCGCGACCCGGCTCAATGGTGAATTCGCCCGAGTTGATTGCCCAGGTCGGAGTCCGTCCCGAGAAGATGCTGCTTCAGCGCGACACCGGACAGTCAGCGACCAGCACTGACGCAATGAACGTCGTACGCGCAACGATCACGACGACTATCTACCTCGGAGCGACCTCGGAGTACGAGTTGACGACCCCGTGGGGTGGACACCTGCACATCCTCGCCCAGAACATCAGCGACGCTGATCGTCACGGCCCGGGCGATCAGGTCATCGTGACCTGGGAACGCGACCACGGGTTCGCGCTTCCGGCGGCCGTGGGTCCCCAGCGCGTCGCGAGCACTGAGATCGAGGAACCAACTCAGTGACATCCGAGCAAGGTCCTGGATCTGGCGCTTTGAATATCGACCCAGCCCTTTGGCGTGGTCTGACCCAGCGACGGATGCCTCGACGAGTCCTCATGGGCGCCGCCGGCAAGGGTCTCGGCCTCTTGAGCATGGCCGCGCTACTCGCGAGTTGTGGCATCGCGGGCACGTTGGACCATGAAGGCGCAAAGGTCGACTGGCCGGCGTTCTGGAAGGGTCAGAAAAGAACGAACCAGCTCAACTTCGCGAATTGGCCGCTCTACATTGATTCGGAGCACGGCAAGACTGAATCGCTGGAGCTGTTCACCACAATGACCGGCATCAAGGTCGACTATCAGCCCGTCATCCAGGCCGACGCATCGTTCTACGCAACGGTCGAGCCGGAGTTGGCGGCTCAGGAGGTCACCGGTTACGACATCATGGTCATCACCAACGGGTGGTACTTCACCCAGTTGGTGAACAACGGCTTTCTGATTGAGCTCGATCAATCGAAACTGCCGAACTTCGCGAAGTACGCGAGCTCGCTCGTGAAGGATCCGAGCTACGACCCGGGCAACAAACACTCGGTGACGTGGCAGACCGGCTTCACCGGTATTGCCTACAACACAAAGATGATCACCCGAGAGATCACGAGCTTCAACGACCTCGCCGACCCGGCATTCACGGGCCACGTCGGGATGATGAATGACAACGTCGAGCTCGGCAGCGCCGCGTTGTTACGCATGGGCGTCGACCCCGTGTCCTCGACGCCGAAACAGTGGCGCGAGTCAACTGAATGGTTGAAGAAGCAGCGTCCTCTGGTGTCGGGGTACTACGACCAGAGTTACATCTCGCATCTGGAGAATGGCGACACGTGGATCTCCCAGGCCTATTCGGGCGACATCTTCCAAGCGAACCTCTCGGGCTACCCGCACCTCAAGTACGTAACACCTAAAGAAGGGCAGATTGTCTGGCACGACAACATGGTCATTCCCCGCCAGTCCCAGAACGCACTGAGCGCGCTTTCGTGGATGAACTTCTATTACACGCCCAAGATCGCCGGCATCGTTGAAGACTGGGTCAGTTATGTCTGTCCGGTGCCCGAAGCCCAGCAGTACATCCGGGACGTCATCAAGGACCCGACCGTGGCGAATAGCCCGCTGGTCTTCCCCTCCGCGGAGTCGGCGAAATTGTCGCACGGCTATTACATCTATCGCGACTACGACGAGTATCAGACGTGGAATGACGTCTTCAACCCGATCATCGAGTCATGACCGACGTCCTCGAACGACCAAAGGCGATTAACAAGAAGCCCAGTTGGTTGCGCCGACACAGCCCTCCCTACTGGCTGAGTTTGGTCGGCGGGGGATGGATGCTCCTGTTTTTCCTGATTCCGCTCGTGTCGGGTCTCATCGTCTCACTCGAGACGGGCAATCCGATCAGTGGTTACACGCTCACGTGGAACTGGCATATTTACTCCCAACTTTTCGTGCATTCTGATATCCCGTATTCGACATTCCTGTTGCGCTCGCTGTACTACGGCGTCGCGACCACGATCTTGAGCATTCTCATTGCCTATCCCATGGCTTATTTCATTGCGTTTCGCGTCAGCGTGCGATGGAAGAGTCCGTTGATCCTTTTGGTGCTGCTGTCCTTCTTCGTTTCGTTCGTGATTCGCACCGACATGTGGTCCTTCGTGCTGGCCCAACAAGGCTTCGTTATTTCGGGGCTACGAAAACTCCACCTCGTCTCGGCGAACTTCCACATCCTGGGTACGTCGAACGCCGTCATTGGTGGTGACATCTACAACAACCTCCCCTTCATGGTGTTACCGATCTACGTTGCGCTCGAGCGAATCGATCGTCGCATCCTTGAAGCGGCCCGGGACCTCTACTCCAATGGACGTCAGGTGTTTCTGCGTGTCGTTTTACCGTTGTCGCGTGCGGGAATCTTTGCCGGCGTGCTGCTCGTCTTCATCACGACCGTCGGTGACCCGGTCAACTCGTCGCTCCTCGGTGGCGTTGGTACGTACACCATCGGCCAGGCGATCCAAGACTCGTACCTCACCAACCAGCAGTTCAACGTCGCGGCGGCGCTGTCGACGGTCCTCATGGTCATCCTCGGCATCATCATGTTCGCCTACGCCAAAATCTTCGGTACCGAGAACCTCGAGAATCTGGTCTGACATGGTGAACACCTCGCGGCCGCCCCGTCAACGTCGAAGCCCTTGGCTCGCAATCTTCTTCTGGGTCGTCATGGGCATTACCTTCGTACCGATCGTCGTCATGATGCTCTACAGCTTCAACAATGCGCCGACCAGCCGCATCACCTTCGCCTGGAACGGTTTCACGACCTACTGGTATCGAAACCTGACCCAAGTGAACGGCCTCACCCACGCGTTCCTCATCTCGCTCGAAGTGGCGATCCTCTCGTCGTTGATTTCCGTCATTGTCGGTACACCGGTCGCCCTTGCGCTTGGACGATTCCGATTCTGGGGCAAGGGGGTGATCAACACCATGGTCTTCGCTGACATCGCGGCGCCCGCCATCGTTGTGGGCGCAGCTTCACTGTCGTTCTTCTTGTCGATCAAGCTCAACACCGGTCTGCTCACGATCTTGATTGCGCACGTGGCGTTCAACATTGCCTACGTCGTCGTCGTCGTGCGAGCGCGGCTCTCGGGGATGGACAGCGCCATTGAAGACGCCGCGCGCGACCTCGGGGCGAACGCGTGGACGACGTTCACCAAAGTGACGCTGCCACTCATCTGGCCAGGTCTCCTGGCCGCCTTCCTTTTGGCGTTCGCGATGTCAGTTGACGACTACGTCATTACCAGTTTCATTGCCGGTTCGACGGTGACGTTCCCGCTCTTCGTCTACGGCGCCGCGAAGGTCGGTCTGCCGCCCCAGGTGCTGTGCTTTGGCACGTTGATCTTCCTCGTCGGCCTTATCGTGGCGCTGGCCAACGGAGCCCTCAACCGTCATCACCTGACGACCCGGGCGGCGACCGAGGATTCGCTGGCGACGTCAACAGTGGCCCAGGCGGTGACGTCGACCTGACGTTTGAGGCTTCAATTGGGGCATTCGAGTGTGTACCGTGGAAACGGAATCATTAACCAGAAAGGATGATCAACGATGATCATCGGCGTACCGAAGGAAATCAAGACTGACGAGTACCGAGTGTCGCTCACCCCCGCCGGTGCGCGCGAGCTGACCGGTGCTGGACACAGGGTCATCATCGAGCGCGGCGCGGGCGAGGGATCGTCCATTGCCGATGCCGACTACGTCGCCAACGGCGCCACCATGATTGAGAGCGCCGACGACGTGTGGGCCGAGAGCGACCTCGTCATGAAGGTGAAGGAGCCGATCGCGCCCGAGTATCCGCGCCTCGGCGCGCGCAAGAACCAAGTCCTGTTCACCTATCTGCACCTCGCTGCCTCGCGCGAGTGCACTGACGCACTGGTTGCCGCGGGCAACGTCGCCATTGCCTACGAGACAGTGCGGCTGCGCGACAACTCGCTCCCGTTGCTCACGCCCATGAGTGAGGTGGCCGGGCGAATGGCGCCTCTGATGGCGGCGCATCATTTGATGCGACCGGGCGGCGGTCACGGGACGCTCATTAGCGGCGTGCCTGGCGTGGCGCCGGCGAACGTCGTCGTGATCGGTGCCGGCGTCTCGGGACTGGCGGCCGCGACGATGGCGGCCGGACTGCACGCCAACGTCAAGATCCTCGATCGCAACTTGGAGCGACTGCGTCAAGTCGACATCCACTTCGACGGACGCGTCCAAACGATCGCGTCGTCGACGCTCGCACTCGAGCAGGCCTGCCTCGACGCCGACATCGTCATTGGGGCCGTGCTGGTGGTCGGCGCCAAGGCGCCCAAGCTCGTGAGCAACGACCTCGTCGCGCGGATGCGTCCCGGTTCGGTGTTGGTGGACATCTCCGTGGACCAGGGCGGCTGTTTCGAAGCGACGCACCCCACCACGCACTCCGACCCCGTCTTCGAGGTCAATGGTTCGATCTTCTACTGCGTGGGGAACATGCCCGGCGCATTTCCCTATACGTCCACGTACGCGCTCGCCAACGCCACGTTGCCCTACGCCATGGAGCTGGCGCGCCACGGCTGGCGCGAGGCTGTCGTCGCTGACGACTCGCTCGCCGAAGGTGTGAACGTCGTCGAAGGTACGGTGACCTACGGTCCGGTTGCCGAATCCTTGGCTATGGCATTCAGTCCACTACGCTCGCTGCTGTAGTTCGCCGATTCTCGAAAAGCTCCGGGGTATCTCGCGGACGGTCTCGTCTCTAACTCCGCGGGGGAAGCAATGTCGGATGCGTCAGTCAGTCACGTAGTGCACGCCGACACGCCGGATCCGCGACGTTGGTTCGCACTCGTCGTCATCGGCATCGCCCAGCTGATGGTAATTCTCGACGCGTCGATCGTGAACATCGCGTTGCCGCACGCGTCGTTGCCCAAGGCACTTGGAGGCCTGGCCATCGCGCAGAAGAACTACCAGTGGGCAGTCACTGCCTACACCCTGACCTTCGGCGGTTTCCTCTTGTTGGGTGGACGTATCGGCGACTACGTGGGTCGCAAAAAATCCTTTCTCATCGGACTCCTCGGCTTCGCGGGCGCCTCACTGCTCGGCGGCCTCGCGCAGAATCAACAGTGGCTCTTTGGCGCTCGAGCGCTGCAGGGACTCTTCGGTGCACTCTTGGCACCCGCGGCACTGTCGCTCATCTCGGTCACCTTCACCGACTCGAAGGAGCGGGCCCGCGCCTTTGGCGTCTACGGCGCGCTCGCCGGCGTCGGTGGCGCCATTGGGCTTATTGCGGGCGGACTTTTGACGCAGTACCTTTCGTGGCGCTGGTGCCTCTTCGTTAACACGCCCATGGCGGTTATTGCGTTCTGCCTCGCCATCCCGAACGTGAAAGAGTCCAAGGTCGAAGGACATCCCCACTACGACGTACCCGGCGCGCTCAGCGCGACTGCGGGCATGTTGAGTGTGGTCTTTGGCGTGAGTCAGGCGTCAACGGAGGGCAAGGGCTGGGGCTCCACGAGCGCGTGGCCTTTTCTCTTGCTAGGAGCGCTCCTCCTCGCGATTTTCTTCGTGATTCAGTCTCGAATCAAGTCGCCACTCCTGCCACTTCGCTTGATCACCGACCGTGTGCGCGCGGGCGCGTTCCTCGCGCAGTTGTTCGTCGGCCTCGGGCTCTTCGGGATGTTCCTGTTCATGACGTTCTACTTCCAGGACGTCGAGCAGTACTCGGCGGTGAAGACGGGCCTTCTGTTCATGCCGTTCTCGGTCGGCATTATTCTCGCCGCCGGATTCACGAGCCAACTTCTGCCCAAGATCGGACCGCGACCCTTGGCGACCCTGGGCACCTTGATGGCGGCGGTGGGTATGTTCTACCTTTCGTTCATCAAGGTTGACAGTTCCTATATCGGGAGTGTTATGCCCGCAATGATCGTGACCAGTCTGGGGTTGGGACTTGCGTTCGTCTCGATCGCCTCGACAGCACTCTTCAACGTCCGACCCCAAGACACGGGAGCGGCATCAGCAGTTCTGACGACGTCCCAGCAGATTGGTGGTTCCTTCGGTACCGCCATCGCGAACACCATTGTCGTCTCGAGCGGGACCGCCTTCTTGGTGGCCGCACTCAAGGCGCACCCGTCGGCGACGGCGCGCGCCAAACTGATGTTCATGGCGACTGCACACGTCCATGGCTACGACGAGGCATTCCGATTCGGTGCGCTGATGCTCCTGCTGGCCGCGATTTCGTTCTTCGCGCTGGTGAACATTGATCGCCATCACCTCGGACAACATGATGAGGCCGTGACCCCCTAGTCGCCGAGAAAGGGGCAGTGGCGACAGCCACTCTCACAACAGGATCCACGAGCGAGGTGCGTCGCCACGGTGAGCACCATCAAACCTGACGAAGGGTCGCGGTACATTGGCTCGCCGGCGTCCACGGCCGCCTCGTGCGCTCGCAGCACCGCGTCNNAGTCAAACTAACGGCGCGCTATCCCTCGATGCGCAGAACGACTTTGCCGAACTTGCCCGGCTCGCCAAAGTACGTATAGGCGTCATCGACCTCGTCAAGAGAAAACGTACGAGCGACCGGTACGTGGACCTCACCCGTGCGCCAGCGCGGCACGAGCGTCTGATTCACACGGTCGGCAACCTCGCCCTTTTCCTTGCGGGTCCGAGAGCGCAACGTGGAGCCGGTAAGCGAGGAGCGAGAGCTCATGAAGTAGCGCAGATCGAGTTCGACTTTGCTACCGCCGCCCGAGACGCCAATCACGACGACGCGCGCGAACGGATTCAGTACTCGTTGCGCGTTCGTCAAGTTTGCGGCGCCGACGAGCTCCAGCACGACGTCGACTCGCTCGAGGTCCGACACCTGGTCGAGCGTGACGGTTTCGTTGGCGCCGCATTCGCGCAGTCGCTCGTGATGCTCGCTGGTGCGCGTGACCGCAATGACGTGCGCGCCGAGTGCGTGGGCAATCTGCACGGCGGCCACGCCGACGCCACCGGTGGCTCCCGAAATCAGGACCCGTTCGCCCGACTGGAGTTGGCCTTGGGTCACCAGTGCGTCGTGCGCCGTCGTGAAGGCTTCGGGGAAACCACCGGCCTGGTCCCAACTCACGTGGTCGGGCACGAACAGCAAATGTTCACTCGGGACCAGGCAGTGCGTCGCCTGAGCGCCACCACCGACAATGGCGCACACGCGCCGGCCGAGCAGTGGTTCGTGGACTCGGTCACCAACGGCGCTCACCACGCCGGCCAGTTCCATGCCGGGAATGTCGGGCGGCCAACCTTCGGGCGCGGGGTAGTTGCCATCTCGCTGCATGAGGTCGGCGGCGTTTATTCCGGCGCCCCGCACTGCGACAACAACGTCGTACGGTCCCGGATCGGGGGTCTCGCGTTCGACGAGTTGGAGCTTTCCCTCGACGATCGAAACGCAGCGCACCGACTCAGCCTACGACCGTCGCACGTTGGCGACTGAGCGTTAGTGTCGCGGCATGACCATTTATGACATTCCAGCCAACACGCTTTCGGGAGAGGCGAGTTCACTCGCGCCCTTCGAAGGCAAGACCGTCCTCGTCGTCAATGTCGCCTCAAAATGCGGCCTGACACCCCAGTACGAAGGACTCGAAAAACTGCAAAAGCAGTACGAGGGTCGCGGCTTCAGCGTCGTTGGATTTCCGAGCAACCAGTTCGCCGGCCAAGAACCGGGAACTTCAGAGGAGATTCAAACGTTCTGCTCAACAACCTACGGCGTGACGTTCCCACTGTTCGAAAAGATCGACGTGAACGGCGACGACCAGCACCCCATCTACGCCGAACTCAACAAGACAGCCGACGCCGAGGGTTACTCGGGCGACATCCGTTGGAACTTCGAGAAGTTCCTCATCAGCCCCGACGGCTCAGTGCAGCGCTTCGCGCCCCAAACCGAACCCGAGGACCCTGCGCTCGTCAGTGCGATCGAAGCAACGCTCGTCTAACCCGCGCCGATGGTGCGATGGAGTCGCACGTACGTCGGTTCAAATCCGTAGGTCAGCCAGTAGTTGCGGGCGCGACGGTTCGTCACGCGCCAGTTGGTTTCCACGTACCGGAAGCCCGCATCGAACGCGTTCGTGAGGGCGGTGTCAACCATGGCCGTGGCGATACCGAGACGGCGATGGTCGGCGTGCACCGTCACGGCACTCAGGTGCAACGTGTTAGCGAATGAGCCCCGTCGAGGCGGCAGAGGGAACGTAATGCACTGCGCGATCGCGCCGTCGTCGTTCTCCACCACGTAGTGGTGCACTTCGGGGTCGTCGAGCGTCTCGAGAAGTTCTTCGCGCTTGTGGAGGTGACTGAGTCCAATCGAGAAGCTCGGTCCAACCATCTGCACCGCGTCCAGCTCGTCGTCGAGCGCCACCGCGATGTCGAGGTCTTCGACGCCGCCGCGGCGCACGCGGTACCCCTCGGGCAGTGCGTGCGTACGTGGAGCACCCAGCGCGAGCACTCCGCGCATGTGCATGCGCGCGAATCCAAGCTCGTACCAGGGCTGGATCATTGCGGCGTCGTCAAGGGTCCAGACGTAGTGCTCGAGCGCGCCGTGTTCGATCCACCTCGCGCCCGCGACACTGTAGAGATCACTCAGTACGTCAGTGTTGATGAACGAGGCACCGTCGGGTCCAATCCAGACGCCGTTGCCGTACGTCGCGTTGGCGAGGAGCGCGCCGTAGAGGTGGCCGACGATGCCACTGTCTTGTTCAGCGACCCACGTCTGCTCCCTCGCCTCGCGCAGCGAGTGTGCCAAGAGCGCAGTGTCGATCACTGGATTGACGAGCGGCTGGATGACAGAGTCGTCCATCAGTCGATTCGTAATTCGACTGACCACGTGGTCGATGTCGCCCGCGTCGAGTTGGCGAATGGTCGTCATGTGACAACCCTACGTTCCCCGTGTGTCAAAGTTGCCGGATGACTCTCGAGGCGACGTTGTTTGATATGGACGGCCTCTTGATCGATTCCGAAATCCTCTGGCACAAGGCCGAACTCGAGATCTTCGGCCGACTCGGCGTGCCGATGTCGGCCAGCGGCGGTCGTTCGACCAAGGGACTCTTCGTCAACGAAGTCGTCGACCACTGGTATGCGCTCTATCCCTGGAGCGGCACGTCACCGAGCGAAGTGTCAGACGAACTGTTGACACGCGTGGGCGATCTCGTCGAGACGGAGGGCCAGCTGATGCCGGGGGCGTTGCGAGCGATCGACCTCGCGAGTGAACGCGGCCCCGTCGCGCTCGCCAGCTCGACACCCGTCGCACTCATCGCGCGTTGTCTCAACCACTTCAATCTCGCCGATCGATTCGTGTCGATTCACTCGGCGCAGTTTGAACCCTACGGTAAGCCCCACCCGGGCGTCTTTCTCACGGCCGCCGCATCGCTCGGCGTTCGCCCGTCGCGCTGTCTGGTGTTCGAGGATTCGTCGGCGGGCGTGCTCGCCGCCAGAGCGGCCAGCATGTTCGTGGTCGCGGTGCCCACGAAAGGGGACCGCGGTGATCCGGTCTTCGCGCTCGCCGATCTCGTCCTTCACTCGCTGGAAGAACTTTCGCCCCAGTGGATGGACGAGCAGTTTGCTTAAAGCAACCTCGTGAATCGGTGCGACATGGGATGGCAGAACACGCCGACGGGATACTCCTGCACGCGGTCCCAACCAATCGAGGCGTAGAGCGCCACGGCCTCAGGTTGTTTGGGTCCGGTTTCTAGGTAGAGACGTTGGTAACCGAGCGACCGGGCACGAGTTTCGATTTCGTTCATCAACGAAACGGCGATGCCGCCACGACGTAGATCAGGTCGCACCCAGAGGCGTTTTATCTCTCCAAGGTGCAGGGCCGGGTCACCGATCGATCGCAGGCCAATCCCGCCCGCAATGTCCCCGTTCACGCGGGCCACGAGAAAAAGGCCGAGGGGTTCGGCCAACTCGTCGACGCGTAGGTGTTGGTCATCACCGTCGCCGTAGCGACGCCTTAGTTCGTCGTCCGCCGCGTGCAGCACGCTGAGCGCACCACTCGTCGTAATTGATTCGTCGTCAATGGAGAGCGCCGGCACCCCGCAATGGTATTGGCCGGTTAACCACCGCAAGCCCGTTTACTACCATGTGTTGATTCATTGAAGGAGATACGTGTTTCGCCCCGTCAGCGCCGAACTGGATTTTGTGGCCTTGGAAGAGGCCGAATTGGCCCGATGGAAGACGAACGACGTCTTCAAACGCTCGATGTCCCAACGCGAGGGAGCCCCACCGTGGATCTTCTACGAGGGTCCGCCCACGGCCAACGGTAAACCGGGACTGCACCACGTGTGGGCGAGGGTCTACAAAGACCTCTTCTGTCGCTACCAGACGATGCAGGGCCGATTCGTCGCCCGTCGCGCCGGTTGGGACACGCACGGTCTGCCCGTTGAAGTTCAGGTAGAGAAGCAGCTCGGCATCTCGGGCAAGAAGGCAATCGTTGAACAGGTCGGTATCGAGGAGTTCACCCGACTCTGTCGCGAATCGGTGCTCACCTACGTCGGCGAGTTCGAGAAACTCACTGAGCGCATTGGGTACTGGACCGACATGGAACACGCGTACTACACGTTCCATCCGTCCTACGTCGAGTCGGTGTGGTGGCACCTTCAACAGCTCTTCGACAAAGGCTTGCTCTACGAGGATCTGAAGGTCATCCCGTACTGCCCGCGCTGTGGCACCGCGCTCTCGAGTCACGAGCTCGGACAGCCCGAGGTCTACACCAACGAGGTCGATGAGAGTGCGTTCGTTCGACTCCGCATCACTGACGCCGACGCGCACGGTGGGCTTTTCGGCGCGACCGATCTGGCGGTGTGGACGACGACACCGTGGACGCTGCTGTCCAACGTCGCAGTCGCTGTCAACCCCGAGATCACCTACGCCGTCGTGAACGGCGTGATCGTCGCGGCCGAACTCGTGGAGTCCGTCTTCGGCGAGGACGCGAAAACGACGGCGACCATGAAAGGTAGTGACCTGGCCGGTGTGCACTACGATCGCCCGTTCGATGACGCGGCCCTGCCCGAGGGTGTCGACGCCTGTTACGTCGTGCTGGCCGACTACGTCACCACCGACGACGGCACCGGACTCGTGCATCAGGCGCCCGCCTTCGGTGAGGTCGACCGACAGGTGGCCCGCGATCACGGTCTGCCCACGCTCAATCCGGTCGGGCCCGACGGGAAGTTCACCTCGGAGATCGCGTGGCTCGAAGGCCAGGACGTACGCGAGGCCAACCACGCCATCAACGACGAACTTGAGCGTCGTGGGACGCTCCTTCGTCGACTCGACTACCACCACTCGTTGCCGCACTGCTGGCGATGTGGCACCGTGCTCATCTACTGGGGCAAGCCGAGTTGGTACGTCGCCACCAGCCAGTTCCGAGAGAAGTTGCTTTCCGAGAACGCCACGATTGACTGGCACCCCGAACACATCCGCGATGGGCGCTTTGGCAACTGGCTCGACAACAACGTCGACTGGGCGCTCTCTCGCGACCGCTTCTGGGGGACACCACTGCCGATTTGGCGCTGTCCCGACAACCACTTCACCTGCGTTGGATCGCGCGAGGAACTTTCGGGCCTGGCCGGTCGCGACCTCAGCGACCTCGATCCTCACCGCCCCGCCATCGACGAGGTACGCATCAGTTGTCGCACCTGCGGGCAGCAAGCCCAACGCGAAGCGCCGGTCATCGACGCGTGGTTCGATGCCGGTTCAATGCCCGCCGCGCAGGTCGGGTATCCCCACGTCGAGGGCAGCGAGGCGGCGATGCAGTTCCCGGCCCAATTCATTGCCGAGGCCATCGACCAGACGAGGGGCTGGTTCTACACGCTGCTGGCGGTCAACACGTTGGTCTTTGGGGAGAAACCCTTCGAACACGTGCTCTGCCTCGGCCACATTGTCGACGAGTTCGGCAAGAAGATGAGTAAGTCAGTGGGCAACGTAATTGACCCGTGGGAAGTGCTCACCACCCGCGGCGCGGATCCGCTGCGTTGGTGGATGTTCTCGCAGGGATCACCGTGGACGTCAACCCGGGCGAGTCTGGGCGCGATTGACGCGTCGCTTCGCGAGACGTTGGCGACGCTCTGGAACACGTTCAGCTTCTTCACGACGTACGCCTCGCTCAACGACTTCGACCCGGCCGACGCGGAGATTCCCGCGCCCGAGCACCGCGCGGCCATCGACCGCTGGATCCTCTCGCGACTCGAGAGTGTCACCGTCGCGGTCACCACCGCGCTCGATGGCTACGAACCGCTCGGCGGCACCGATGCGCTGACTGAGTTGGTCGACGATCTCTCAAACTGGTACGTCCGACGGACCCGTCGTCGCTTCTGGCGTACCGACCCCAACGAACCGCGCTCCGATTCCCTGGCGGCGCAGGCGACGTTGCTCGAAGTACTCCAACGCCTGACACTGCTCCTCGCGCCGTTCTGTCCGTTCATTGCCGAACGTCTCTACGCGGAGTTGTTCGACGTCAACGAGAGTGACTCGGTCCATCTGGCCGACTGGCCCCTTGGCGATCCCGAGCGTCGCGACGTCGATCTCGAAGCGTCGATGGCCGTTGCGCGCCGACTCACCTCGCTCGGTCGCGCCGCGCGCGCCGAGGCCGGTGTCAAAGTTCGCCAGCCCCTCGCTCGCGCCCTCGTCTTCCTGCGCGTCAATTCACCGATGCCGCCAGAGAATGTTGTTGAAGATGAGCTCAACGTCGATCACCTGGAGTACGGCACGGAACTTTCGAACGTCTTGACCTTCGATCTCGTGCCGAACTTTCGCACGGTCGGTCCGCGTCTCGGCGAAGCGGTGAAGGAGCTCAAGGCGGCGTTGGCGAAACTTGATTCCGTCGAGGCCGCCGAGACACTCGAAGCCGGTGGTTCGATCAGCATCGAGCTCTCGTCAGGTCGCTTCGAGCTGGGTGGCGACGACGTCGAGCTTCGCGTGAAGGGACAGGGTGGCTACGCCGTGTCACGCGAGGGCGGCGAAGTGATCGCGCTCGATCTCACGCTCACCGACGAGTTGCGGCGTCGGGGCTATCTGCGTGACGTCATTCGCCAAGTCCAGGACCTTCGAAAGAACTCGGGCTTTGACGTATCGGACCGGATTGTCCTGCACGTGTCAGGCATCGACGATCTGGCGGACGGGTTTGCGACGCTCGCGAGCGAAGTGCTGGCGATTGAAGTGCTCACCGGCAGCGGCTGGGGTGAGGGGACCGTGTTGGAAATCGATGATGGTCGCGACGCCCGAGCGTGGGTCGCGAAAGATTAACGAGTCTCGTTCAGTTTGGTCAGTAGATCGGCGAGTTGTCCTCGCTCCACTTTGGTGAGGCGAGTGGCCAAGTTCTCTTCCAGGTAGCCAAGGTGCACGTTCAGGGCGGTGTCAAGTTTCTCGTTGCCCACATCCGTGATCGCCACGTGAATTGCCCTCCGGTCCGACGGGCAATTCTGTCGTTCCACAAGACCGGCCACTTCGAGTCGATCAATGAGGCGCGTCGTGCCGCCGGTTGAGTGCACGATGGCGTCGGCAATCTGATTCATCTTGAGTCGGCCTTCGGGCGACTTTCGCAGTTGCAAGAGGACGTCGAACCAGGCCAGCGGCAGGTCGCACGTCGATTCCAGTTCTAAGCCGAGACTGCGCGAAAGTCGGGCATTCGTCTCGAGGAGCAAACCAAACAGCTGGACCTTCTCATCCCCTGACGGACAGGGGCTCGGTTGCAACGACATGAAATAACTATACCATATACTTCAGTAAACAATTACTGCTTGACAAGTAGTTGTATATACAACTATACTGTGGGAACACAGGAATTACCTACAAAACAGGAGATGTACATGACCACCACCGCAAACACCAATACCAGCACTGGCCTCCCCGCCGCGGGTGTGTACAACATCGACGCCGTTCACTCGACGGTTGGATTCGTTGCGCGCCACCTCGTTGCGTCGAAGGTTCGTGGCCGTTTCACTGACTTCTCGGGCGCCATCACCATTGGTGACACCGCCGAGACGTCCTCAGTGCAGGCGACCGTACAGGCCGCCAGCATCACGACCGACAACGAAATGCGTGACGCGCACTTGAAGAGTCCGGACTTCCTCGAATTCGAGACGTTCCCAACCCTCACCCTCACCTCGACGAAGATCACCTCGAAGAGCGCGGAGGACTTCGAGTTGGTCGCTGACGTCACCGTCAAGGGGATTACCAAGTCCGTCGCGTTTGACCTCGAATTCCTTGGGGCCGGCCCGTCGATGACGCCTGGCGTCACCGTCGTGGGCTTCGAAGCTCGTGCCGACATCGACCGTCGAGAGTTCGGCATTACCTTTGGCGGCGCGCTGGAGAACGGCAGCCTCATCGTGGGTAACAAGATCACGCTGGAGTTCGCCATCGAAGCGGCCTTGCAGAACTAATCACCCGCAGTCGAGAACGCCGGGGGCTACGTGCCCCCGGCGTTTTTGCTCGTTACGATGGGTACGTGAGTGAGTCCCAGAAGAGAAAAGGCGTCAAGTCCAGCATTGGCGTTCTGGGCGCGCTGGTCTCCATCATTTCGGTCTGGTGGTTCGCCCTTCGACCGCGGCGCAAACAGGGCGATAAGTAGCCGCCACTGAGCCGCGGCGCGGTAGCGCCGTTAGCGTTGCGTGATGGCTTCCGCATCGTTTGCGCCACTGCGCCATCGCAGTTTCGCGCTCTCCTTGGTTTCGTCGTTCGTCTCCTCCGCGGGTACGTGGATGCAGACCGTTGCCCTCGGGGTCTACCTCACCGAAACGACCCACAACCCTCTTTGGTTGGGACTCTTGACCGTCTGCGCGTGGACGCCGGCCCTTCTTGGATCGCCCCTTGGTGGCGTCGTCGCCGACCGAATCAGCCGCCAACGCTGGATTCAGGCGAACAACCTCGTGATGGCGATCACCGCCAGCACGCTCGCCACGTTAGAGCTGACCCACCATCTTCGCCCCGAGTACGCGTGCTACCTCGCGATCATCGAGGGCTTGGCGAGTTCGGCTTCGTGGTCGGCGTGGCAGTCCCTGCTGCCCGACCTGGTGGAGCGTGACGAAATCCTCGCAGCGGTGTCCCTATCTTCGGCGCAGTTCAACCTCGGTCGGATTATCGGCCCCGTCCTCGCCGGTGTCACCCTGGCCTTCGGCTCGCCGGGGATCTGCTTCGCGCTCAACGCCGCGTCGTTCATTTTCGTGGTCGTGATCTTCTCCTTCGTGCGCAGCCCGGCACGACCCAAGCCCACGACGGCGGTGCGCGTCTGGGCCGAGATTAAGTTCGGCGCCGTGCGCGCGTGGTCGGTGAAGGGCTGTCGTTACCCGATCATTGCCGTGGGCACGATCGCGCTGATCGCGAGTCCATTTATTGCGTTGGTGCCCGCGATGGCAATCCAGACCCTGCACGCCGGACGCGTGGGCACCCCGTGGCTCGTGACCGGCCAAGGAGTTGGTGCGGTGATTGGCGCGCTGACCCTACCGGCGCTGGCGAGGCGAACGTCGCGCATTGCCGTGCTTCGCGGATCGCTCGTGACGATTACCGTCGCGCTCGCGCTGTATGGACTCGCACCCACGCTCGCCTTGGCCGTCGCGGCGCTCGTAGTGCTCGGTGGCGCCTACGTCGGAACGCTGACTGGACTTAACACGTCAGTCCAGTTGCACGCGCCCACCAGCGAACGCTCGAGAATCCTCTCGCTCTACACGTTGTCACTGTCAATCTTCTATCCGGTGGGGGCGCTCATCCAGTCGGCGTTCGCGAGGACGTGGGGCGTTCGTCCGGTGACCGTCGCCGCGGCGTGCCTGCTCGCGGTGGTCCTGGCGACGGTGACAATTTTCCACCCCGAATTCTGGGACGAGATGGCGCGCACCCCGAATGAACCAGTGGTTTTGCTGGCAGAATAGACCCATGTCATTTATCGCCATCAATCCCGCCACCGAAGAAATCGTCGCCGAATTCGACGGTCACACGCCAGAACAGGTTGAGCGTGCGCTCGAGCACGCGAGTCTCGCCTTTCAGACGTGGAAGAACACGTCGGTCGCTGATCGAGCGGTCTTGATGAATCGCGCCGCGGAACTGCTCGAGAGTGAAATCCCCGTGGTGGGCGAGATGCTCACGAGCGAGATGGGAAAGACCTTCGCCGCGGCCAAGGGTGAGGCCGCGAAATGCGCGCACGTCATGCGCTACTACGCCGAGCACGCCGAGGAGATCTTGAAGGACGAGATCGTCTCAACGACCGGTTCGCGAAGCGGCTACCGCTACGACCCCATCGGCGCCGTCCTCGCGGTGATGCCCTGGAATTTCCCCCTCTGGCAGTTCATCCGCGTCGCGGCACCGACCATCATGGCCGGCAACGTCATGGTGCTCAAGCACGCGTCGAACGTGCCGGGCTGCGCCAAGTTCATCGAGGACCTGTTCCTTCGCGCTGGTTTCCCCAAGGGTGTCGTCACGACGCTCTTCGTCAATCACAGCCAAATTGAAGGCATCATTGCCGACCCGCGCATCGCCGCAGTCACGTTGACCGGATCGGACCGTGCCGGCCGCTCCGTCGCCGAGATCGCGGGCCAGCACCTGAAGAAGGCCGTGCTCGAACTGGGTGGCTCGGACCCGTTCATTATTGCCAACTCCGCCGACATGGACGTCACGGTTCCGCTCGCGGTCACGGCGCGAATCCAGAACAACGGCCAGGCCTGCATTGCGTCCAAGCGCTACATCGTCGTTCGCGAGCGCGCCGATGAGTTCATCGAGAAGTTCGTCGAGGCGATGGCGGCGGTGCCGACCGGTGATCCCATGGACCCCGCGACAGTGCTCGGACCGGTCGTCAGTCGAACCCAGCTCGACGAGCTCACGGCCCAGGTTGCGGCGTCGGTCGCCCAGGGTGCCAAAGTGCATACGGGGGGCGCACCACTCGAACGGCGGGGCTTCTACTTTCCCGCGACCGTGTTGACCGACGTGCCGACCGACTCGCGCGCCGGTTGTGAGGAACTCTTCGGACCGGTCGCGGTCGTGGAGGTCGTGGACGACCTCGATGCGGCGATTGACTTTGCGAACGCCACGCCGTGGGGGCTCGGCGGTTCGATTTACGCAACCGACCAAGCCGAAATCGACCAGGCCATCAAGGGACTGGACGTGGGCATGGTCTTCGCCAACGCCATTGTCGCCTCCATGCCGGAGTTACCGTTCGGCGGGACCAAGGAGTCGGGCTTCGGGCGTGAGTTGGGCAAGTTCGGTCTGCGCGAGTTCACCAACGTCAAGTCCTTCTACGTGGCGTGACGCCGGAGTACTACTTCGATCACGCAGCATCGGCCCCTCGTCGTGACGAGGTGGCCGACGCCATGGCGCCGTGGCAACACGGCGTCGTCGGCAATCCTTCGGGCAGCCACAAAGCGGCGCGCGAGGCGCGCCGCGCCGTTGAAGAGGCGCGCGATGAGGTCGCGGCCTTCGTCGGTGCCAAGCCGGGCGGCGTGATCTTCACGGGCGGCGGCACCGAATCGTGTGACCTCGCCGTGGCCGGCGTCACCAGTGCGCACCGGCGCAGCCACGAGCACTCCGAGATTGTCATCAGTGCGATTGAGCACCACGCGGTCAGCGACGCCGCGCACAAGATGGCACGCGACTACGACAGTGTGACCGTGCGGGTGGTCGACGTGGACGCCGACGGTGTGCTCGACCTCGACTCCTTGCACGACGCGCTGAGTAACGACACGGCGATCGTGAGCGTCATGACCGCCAACAACGAGACGGGGGTGCGCCAACCCCTCGACGGGATGGTGGCGCTGGCCAAATCGATGCTCGCCGGTGGTGCACCGACGCACACCGACGCCGTCGCGGGCGCCCCGTGGATGCATCTGGCCAACGTCACCGCGTCGGTCGACATGATCTCGATCTGCGCACACAAGATTGGTGGGCCCGTCAACAGCGGAGCGCTGATATTGCGAAATGAGGTCGCTCTCGACGCGGTCATCCCCGGCGGGGGACAGGAGCGCGGTCGACGAGGGGGGACCGTCGACGTCGCGGCGGCGGTCGGGCTCGCCTGTGCGGCGCGCATCACCATGAAAGAACTGGCCGAGGTCAACGACCGCGTCCTTGACCTCCAAGAGAAACTGGTTGCCGCCCTGTCACTGCTGCCGGGCTGTCAGGTCACCGGACTGGGCGCACTGCGCGTGCCCGGGACCGTGCACGTGACGTTCGACGGACTGGCGAGCGATGAACTTCTCTTCTTGTTGGACCAAGAGGGCGTTCGCGCATCGGCGGCCGCGAGCTGTTCGAGTGGCGCCGCCGACCCCAGTCACGTGCTGGCGGCAATGGGCATATCGAGAGGGCGGGCCCGCGGTTCGCTGCGTCTCTCGATGGGCGCCGAGACGAAAACGGACGACGTCGACGCCGTTATTCGCATTCTCTCGGGCGTGGTGCACTCTTTGCGCCCCGAGGCGTAGCGAACCCGTCGACTGGCAGACTAGAGCGGTGAAAGTCCTCGTAGCGATGAGTGGCGGCGTCGATTCGTCGGTGGCCGCCGGACTGCTCATTGAGCAGGGTCACGACGTCGTCGGCGCCACCTTGAAGTTGTGGGGTGGGGTGTCGGACTCGGGCTGTTGCTCGGTGGCAGACGTCGATGACGCCCGACGGGTCGCCCAGACGCTCGGGATTGATCATCACGTCTTTAACTACACCGACGAGTTCGAGCGATACGTGGTCGCGCCCTTCGTTGAGGGTCACGCGCAGGGCCAGTCCCCGAACCCCTGTATTGAGTGCAATCGCCACATCAAATTCGATCTGCTCTTCGATCGGGCGCGACGCCTGGGCTTTGACGTGGTGGCGACCGGCCACCACGCCCAGGTCGTCGAACGCAACGCGCAACACTTCCTCGTTCGTGGCGCGGATGACCAGAAGGACCAGAGCTACGTCTTGGGCTACTTGACCGAGGCGCAACTTTCGACGCTGTTGTTGCCAATCGGCGCAATGAACAAGAGCGAAGTACGTCAACACGCCGAGCGGCTCGGACTGCGCACCTGGGACAAACCCGATAGCCAGGACGTCTGCTTCATCGAGGCGTCGAAGGGTCGAGAGGTCTTCCTACGTCAACGAATGGCGTTGACGCCGGCCGTCATTGTCGATCGATCGTCCGGCGAGGAGCTCGGACGTACCGAGAGCGCGGAACTGATGACCGTCGGTCAGCGTCGCGGGGTACTGCCCGACCGCAACGGTGAGCGACGATTCGTCTCGCGTGTTGATTTGGCGAACCACCGCGTCGAAGTCGGTCGCCTGGAGGATATCCTCATCGACGCCATTGCACTCGACGCCTCGTCGCTCACCTTCTCGCACGCCGACCTTGTCGACGGCACGCAGGTCCTCGCTCAATGGAGCGCGCACGGAACGCCCCAACTGGCGACACTTCGCCACACGGACAGATGGTGGCTGGATCTGCTCGCACCCGCTCGACCCGTGGCGGCCAGCCAGAGCGTCGTGTTCTATCGCGTCAACGACCCCGCGATCGTCGAAGGTGCCGCGATCGTCGCTCCCTCGTGAACCCGGCGGAGCACGCCGCTCGGCTGCGCGACGAGATCACTCGTCACAACGAGGCGTATCACGTGTTTGACGCGCCGACGATTCCCGATGGTGACTATGACGCGCTCGTACGCGAACTGCGAGCGCTCGAAGCGTCGCACCCCGAACTGAACACCGAGGATTCGGTGAGTCACGTGGTCGGCGCGCCGGCGTCGACGGTTTTCTCGCCCGTCACCCACGCCGAGCCCATGCTCAGTCTCGACAACGTCTTTGACCACGACGAGCTGCGCGCGTGGAGCGAGCGCGCCGCCAAGAGCCTGGGCGTCGCATCTGAGGAGTTGGTTTTTGTCGTCGAGCCCAAGATCGACGGTCTCGCGCTCTCCATTCTTTACGTCGACGGGGTCTTGACGCGAGCGGCGACGCGTGGCGACGGACGAGTGGGTGAGGACGTCACGGAGAACGTCCGCCGTATTGCCAACGTGCCCTCGACGCTCAAGGCCGCGAAGGGACGCGTTGAAGTTCGTGGCGAGGTCTTCCTCGCCAAGTCCGACTTCGTCGAGATGAATCGACGTCAACGTGAACTCGACCTGAAGGAGTACGCCAATCCCCGTAATGCCGCCGCAGGCAGTCTTCGTCAAAAGGACCCCGCGATCACCGCGAGTCGCCCCCTGTCGTTTCTTTCGTACCAGTTGGTGGAACTCGACGGCGTCTCTTCATTCACCCGCTACGTCGAGACGATCGCCCAGCTCGCGACGTGGGGCTTCTTGACGGCGCCCGAAGCAACCACCGAAATCGGTGCGACCGCGATGATCGCGCGCAGTGATTGGTTTGAGGAGCACCGCCACGAACTTCGCTACCAGATCGACGGGATCGTGGTGAAGATCGACGATCTTGCCCTGCGCTCACAATTGGGCTTCACGAGTCGCGCGCCGCGGTGGGCGATTGCGCGCAAACTGCCCCCCGAAGAGCGCACGACGAGGCTGAAGGACATCGAAGTCTCAGTCGGTCGCACCGGTCGGGTGACGCCCTTCGCCGTGCTCGAACCGGTCGTGGTGGCCGGATCGACCGTCTCCATGGCGACGCTGCATAACCAGGACCAGGTGAAGGCGAAGGACGTTCGACCGGGCGATTTGGTGATCGTTCGAAAGGCCGGCGACGTCATCCCCGAAGTCGTCAGCGCCGTGTCCGAACCGGGACGGCGCCGGAAACCGGCGTGGAAGTTCCCGACGACCTGTCCGGCGTGCGGCAGTGCGCTCGTGCGCGTCGGTGACGAGAGTGACACGTACTGCGTGAATCCCATCTGCCCCGCGCAACTACTTGCCCAGATGGTTCATTTCGCCTCTCGAGGTGCGCTCGACATTGAAGGCCTCGGCGAACAGCGCGTCGGTCAACTCCTCGCGGAGGGATTGGTGCGCGACGTCGCGGACCTGTTCTCGTTGAAAGTGAGTGACCTCAGTTCGCTCGAAGGACTCGGCGAGCTCTCGGCAACGTCGCTCGTCAACGCGATTCAAGGGGCCAAGGCCATGCCGCTCAACCGACTGCTGGTGGCACTCGGCATTCGCCACGTCGGTCCCGTCGCTGCTCGCGAGTTGGCCAACGCGTTTCACACCTACGCCGCGCTCGAAGCGGCGACACTGGACGAGCTTTCTGTCGTCGTGGGCGTCGGTCCCGTCATTGCGGCGTCGGTCTATGAGTACGTGCGCGACGAGGAGAATCGACTACGAGCGCAACGTTTCGCGAAGGACGGCTTGGCACTCGCCGAGGCCGAGATCGTCTCGACCCTCGCGCCGACCCTCGCCAATCGCGCCGTCGTCGTCACCGGATTGGTCGAAGGTTTCACGCGAGAAGGCGCGGAAGAGGCGATTATCGTGCGCGGCGGCACCTCACCTGGCACCGTATCGAAGAAGACGTACTGCGTGGTCGTGGGTGACGCTCCGGGCGCGTCGAAGGTTTCACGAGCGAACGAACTCGCCATCCCAATGATCCCCGCGAGTGAGTTCTCCACGCTTCTCGCGACCGGGACATGGTCAACCACACTTTGAATTCCCATCCTCGGTAGGGTTGGGAACGACTATGCCACCACCGACCTTCGCTTCTGGACATCTCCTGGTCAACCGTTACCGGATTGGCGAGCTCCTGGGTGTCGGTCAGACCGCCGAGGTTTACCTCGCCGAGGACACCTCGCTGCAGCGCTCCGTGGTGGTCAAGGTGTTGTTACCGCGACTGGCTGGGCACGAGGATGTCCGACGGGCGTTCCGCGATCGGATCGTGCGCGCCGCGACGCTCAGTCACCCCCACTTGGCTCGCGTCTACGACGGGGGCCAAGAGTCGGGCTCTATTTTCATGATTTGTGAGTACCTGAGCGGCGGGTCGCTCGAGCAGGTCCTCGCCACTGGCCGCACGCTCAGCGTGGACGACGGCGCGCGACTGGGACGCGATGTCGCGAGTGCGCTGGCCTACGTCCACGAGAGCGGCATGGTGCACGGCGCGTTGTCGCCGTCGAAATTGCTGCTGGACGGCGAAGGTCGCGTGCGCGTCAGCGACGTCGCGCTGGCGGGGATCGGCAGTGCGTATCGCGAACGACTCACCCTGAACGACGTGCGCTTTCTCAGCCCCGAGCAGGCGATTGGCGACCCGGCCGGTCCTCAGAGCGACGTCTACGCCTTGGCGCTCATCATCTACGAAACGCTGACGGGGGTGACGCCCTTCGATGGCGTGACGCCTGAGTCGGTACTGCGCGCACGTATCAACGCCACACTGCCCATGCGTCCCGAACTCGGCACGCTCGACATGCTCTTGGCGCAGGCGGCCGTTCCGGACCCGAGACTTCGACTCGACGCCGACACGTTCGCGAGTCGCCTCGGTGCCGTTGTCAGTGACGACGCGCCGTTGGTGCTCGCGCCGGTGCAGGGTGAAGTGCCGTTGTTGTCGCAGTATCGTCCCTCAGCGCCTAGAAATTCGGTCGGTTTTCGTCCGCCGTCCCCTGACCAGATCACCGGGGCGACCCCCGTCGTTCCTTCGCTCGGCGCACGAGGCGCACCTCGACACGCCCGTCCGGCCGACGAATGGATGACGCCCGCGACTGGTTCACTCGGCGCGCGAAGGAGTGTTCGACCGGAGTTTGACGACTCGGACTACTCGCGCCTACCGGGCTCGCGCCGACTGGCCTTTCTCGTGGCGGCGGTGTTGTTACTCGTGCTCGCCATTGGCGGCGGTCTCGCGTGGATCTTTGGCGCCTTCACGTCGAGCAACGCCGTGCCGAACCTCGTCAACGTGAACCTGAAGCAGTTCGAGAGTTCCACCACCATGCTCTACCCGAACGACGCACGACTGAAGGCGACGTTGCAGGCTGACGGCTTCACCATTGGGATCACTCGCACGTACTCCGCCACCGTGCCCAAGGGCGTCATCATCGCGCAGACGCCCGTGGCGGGCACGGTAGAGAAGTCCGGTCAGGTCATCACCGTGTCGGTCTCGAACGGCGTGCACGTCGTGAACCTCCCCAAGAATCTGGTGGGCGAGGACTGCACGACGGCCGAAGCCCGACTCCACGCGGTGCACGTCAACGCCACGTGCCCCGCGTCGAAACTGGTGTCGAGTTCGGTGACGCCACTGGGCAAGATTGCCAAGGTCGTTGATAGCGCGGGACATGTCGTCACGTCCGTCCCGGTGGACTCGACCGTCATCCTTGAACGCAGTTCTGGTCCCGCGTCAGTGACCTCGACGACGACCACGACGTCAACGCTGCCCAACACCACCACGACGACGAGCACGATTCCCGTGGCCCAACGGGTGGCCGTGCCCAACGTGGTCGGGATGGATCAGTCCCAGGTGCTGGCCGCCTTTAAGAAGGCCGACCTCTACTACACGACGACCGGACCGGGCGCCGGGACGAAACCGACCTGGACCAGTGTCGTCTCGGAGTCACCGGGCGCGGGCACGACAGTGGCAAAACTGTCAAAGGTCATCTTGACCGTGAAATGAGCAACGGCTGCGATCTCTGTGAGGCCGCCGTCATCACGACCCGTTACTACGAGGACGCGGACTGCTGGATTGCCGACTGCGAGATCTGTCTCGTACCCATGGTGGTATGGAGCGTCCATGACGCGTCGCCACCCGCCGACGTGAAGGCCCGACTGCATGGTTCGCTGGCCTCGGTGGCGGACCGGGAGTTCGGCGAGGGCAACTGGAAGGTCGACGACCACATGCGCAACATCCCGGACCACTACCACGCGCACGCCCGGCCGCCCTATTTCTGGCGTCGCGGCCAGGTCGAGTAGACACGCCGGCCTCAGTACAATCGGGACAACAGAACTTTCAAAGGGGTCACCATGGGTGCGCTAGACGGTCGCGTAGCAATCATCACCGGAGCCGGTCGCGGCATCGGGCGCGAGCACGCGCTTCTCTTCGCCCACGAGGGCGCCAAGGTCGTCGTCAACGACCTTGGCGGCGCACTCGACGGTTCAAGCCACGCGGCGTCGCCCGCCGAAGAGGTCGTCGCGGAGATCACCGCAATGGGTGGCAAGGCCGTGGCGAACCACGACAACGTCGCGGAGTGGGAGGGCGGCCAACGCCTTATCCAGTGCGCACTCGACACGTTCGGCGCGCTGCACGTGCTCGTCAACAACGCGGGCATCCTGCGCGACCGCGTCCTCGTCAACCTCAGTGAAGAGGACTGGGACTCGGTCATCAATGTCCACTTGAAGGGTCACTTCGTGCCCACGCGTCACGCCGCGACGTACTGGCGCGAAGAGGCGAAGGCCGGTCGCCCCGTGAAGGCCGCCATCATTAACACCTCGTCGACGTCGGGACTCCTGGGCAACATCGGACAGTCCAACTACGGCGCCGCGAAAGCGGGCATCGCGGCCTTCACCGTGATTATTGCCGAGGAGCTGAGCCGCTACGGTGTGCGCGCGAACGCCATTGCTCCCGCCGCACGAACTCGAATGACCGAATCCACACCCGGTCTTTCCGACCACGTCGTGGCTCCCACGGACGCGTCCGTCTTTGACACCTGGGACCCGGCCAATATCTCGCCACTGGTCGCGACGCTCGCGATGGAGGACTGCGAGGCGACCGGTCAAGTGTTCTTCGTGCAGGGTGGCACCGTGCGCAAATTCCAGAACTGGACGATGACCACGACCCTCGAAAAGAACGATCGCTGGACCGTGGACGAACTCGCAGCGCAACTGCCTACTCTGCTCAAGTGAGCGATCAGCGTCCCGGGACGCACGTCGACCGCGAGGACGCCGACGGTCTACTGAACGCTCGCAGTGACCCCGCGTCGGGTGCCTTCGGCACGCTCGGCTCGGAGGCCGGCAGTGACCTTAACTGGTTGCTGTTGCTCCGCCACCGCGCGCAAGCGCGCGCCGAAGGATCATCGCGCTATCAGTGGTGGGTGTTGTGGTCGTTGCTCGCGGGACTTTTCGCGCTCAACTTCACCTTCACCGTGTTTATTGTGGCGCTGCCCAACGTCGCCGCGCAGTTCCACACCAGCGTGACGGTCCTTACGTGGACCATGGTCGGGCCACTCCTCGCCTACGGGCTCGCGGCACCAATTCTCGGCAAGACCGGTGACATCTACGGACACCGCCGGCTGTATCTCTTTGGACTGCTCGGCGCCATGGTCTCGGCCCTCTTGACCGCATTGGCGCACAACGTCGACATGCTGCTCTTCGCGCGAACACTCGACGGCGTGCAAGGCGCGGCGACGGGCACGGCGTCGGGCGCGCTGATCAACTCCGTCTTTGGCCGCGAGGAGCGAGTGAAGGCAATGGGTTGGTGGAGCCTCATCGGTGCCGGGGGACCGGTCATTGGCGTTTCGCTCGGTGCGCCCATCATCGCGGCCTTCGGGTGGCGCGCGCTCTTTTGGTTCCAGTTGGTGTTGATCGTCGTGGCATTCTGCGTGGTGTCGATCGTCTTGCCGCGCCGAAGAGGTTCCGACGCCGAAGAGGCGGAGAAGAAGGCGAAGGCCCGTCTCGAATTCAAGAACATGGACTGGATCGGCAGTTGGTCGCTCTCGATCGCGGTGATGACGCTGATGCTCGGGCTCTCCATTGGCCCGAGTGTTGGCTGGACCAGCGTCTGGTGTGTGGGCACCTTCGTGTTGTCGGTCGTCATGACCATTGGTTTCATTCACCGAATACGAACGGCCCCGCATCCCCTGATACCGGCGGAGTACTTCCATCGTCGCAACTTCGTGATGCCGATGATTCTTCGTGCGACCGCCAACTTTGCGTACTTCGGCGCGTTCTTCCTCTTTCCGCTCCTCATGGAGCAGGGATTCGGCTATTCAATCCCTCGCGTTGGCGCCCTCGCAATCGCGCGCCCACTGACCTTCGCCCTGTGTTCCCCGATCGCCGGTTACGTTGCCGTGCGCATCGGCGAACGAATCAGCGCCATTGCGGGCGCGACGTTCCTCACGGCGTCACTCGGGCTCTTCGCGCTCCTGCACCCGACGTCGGGAGCGTGGATCGTGGCCGTCGCGCTCGCCCTCTCGGGACTGGGCATGGGCGTCGCGATGCCGTCGACCAGTTCGGTGATGGCCAACGAAGTGAAGACCACCGAGTTTGGCGTGATGTCCGCGGCGCAGATGTTGGCCATGCAGGTGGGCGAAGTGGCGGGCATCCAAGTGCTCGAGACGATCCAACAGGCACTGGTGCATCGTCGCGGACTCACGCACGCCAAACCGGGACCGGCGCTTCTCGCCACCTTCCATCTGCCGTTTCTCATCGGCGCGGGTGTGGGCGCGATCGGACTCGCCTCGTCGCTCTTTATACGCTCGGTCCCGCGCAGTCGCACCAAATCGTTGGACTGAACCAGCCGGTAAGATTTCTTCCATGAACGTCGACATCATGCCAGGCTGCGAACCGCTCTCCTTTGCCGGGAGTGAGAACGGCCTCCTAGTCCTGCACGGCTTTACCGGCAATCCCTCGTCAATGCGCTCGATCGCGGAGCGCGCGGCCGCCGCCGGTTACACGGTGGAGCTGCCGCGTCTGCCCGGCCACGGCACGACGATCGAGGACATGATGACCACGACGTGGAACGACTGGTCGGGAGCGGCCCTCGACGCCTACGACGAGTTGGCCGAGCGCTGCGAGCGCGTGGCGATCGTCGGACTTTCGATGGGCGGGGGACTGACGGCGTTCATTGCCGAGCAGCGCCCCTTCGTGGCGGGCTGCGTCTTCATTAACCCGCTGGTCAAGTCCCCAGCCCCCGGGATGGAAGGCGCGCTCAACGAGATGCTCGAGGCGGGCATCGAGAGCATCGAGTCGATTGGCTCGGACGTCAAGAAGGAGGGCGTGGTCGAGGCCTCCTACGGCGCCACGCCGCTGCGCTGTGTCGTGAGCCTCGCTACAGACGCGAAAGACGTCGAATTGAAGTTGTCGAATATCGTGGCACCGAGCCTGTTGCTCTCCAGTCGCGAGGACCACGTCGTCACGTCGGACAACGGTGACGCGATCGTTGAGCAGTCGTCTGGTCCGGTGGAGCGAATCTGGCTCGAAGAGTCGTGGCACGTCGCGACGTTGGACAACGACCGGGAACTTCTCGAGTCGGCCACGATGGAGTTTCTCGCGAAGGTGCTTGCGTGAGCTCACCGCTTCGTCGTGAGGACGTCGCGTACGTTGCCAAGCTCGCCCGCCTCACGTTGAGCGAGGCGCAACTCGACCTGTTCACGGAACAACTCGGCCAGGTCCTTGAACACGCCAACGACATGAACGCGCTCGACCTCGACGACGTGGTGCCCACCGCCCATCCCTTTGGACTCGTGAATGTCGTGCGCGACGACGAAGTTCGTCCGAGCCTCGATCACGACAAAGTCATGGCCATGGCCCCCGACGCGCAGGACGGTCGCTTCGCCGTACCTCGAATACTTGGGGAAGCGCCGTGAACAGCGCCGAGCAGATCGCCCGCGACGTGCAGAGTGGTTCGATGTCGGCGACGTCAGTGCTCGAGATGTCCCTCGACGCCATACGCGCGCGAAATGAAGAACTTAACGTCTTCCTCTACGTGGATGAAGAGGGCGCGCTCGAGGCGGCCACGAAGATTGATGCCCGAGTCGCCAATGGTGAGAACGTCGGTCCGCTCGCGGGCGTACCGGTTGCCCTGAAGGACAATCTCTGTCAGGACGGGATTCCCACCACGTGCTCGTCCAAGATTCTCGAAGGGTGGCGTCCGCCCTACAACGCGACCGTGGTTGACCGACTGCTCGCGGCGGGCGCCGTGCCCGTAGGTAAGACGAACCTCGACGAATTCGCCATGGGCTCATCGACGGAGAACTCTGCCTTTGGCCCGACGCGCAATCCTCTCAACCCGTCGCGGGTGCCCGGTGGCTCGTCGGGCGGCTCGGCCGCGGCGGTCGCGGCCGACATGACGCCGCTCGCTCTGGGCAGCGATACGGGCGGTTCGATTCGTCAACCGGCGGCGCTCTGTGGACTCGTCGGCATGAAGCCGTCCTACGGCCTCGTCTCTCGCTACGGACTCGTTGCCTTCGCGAGCTCGCTCGACCAGATCGGACCACTGACCAAGTCCGTGACCGACGCCGCGATGCTCCTCGAAGCCATCGCCGGCCACGACGTTCTGGACTCGACGTCGCTGCCCGAGCCGGCGCCGTCGCTCGTCGCACACGTGAACGATGGCGTCGCGGGCAAACGCATTGGTCTCGTGCGAGAACTGGTCGACGGTGCCGACGAGGACGTCGTCGCGTCCGTTGAGCGCGCCGTGGAGGCGCTTCGAGAGGCCGGCGCCACGATCGTGGAGCTTTCCGTGCCGGAGTTTCGACTGGGGCTGAGCGCCTACTACCTGATTGCTCCGGCCGAGGCGTCGAGCAACCTCGCGCGCTTCGACGGTGTTCGCTACGGACTGCGCGTGAACGAAGGTGACGTCACCGCGATGATGGAGGCGACGCGCACCGCCGGTTTTGGCGAAGAGGTGAAGCGTCGCATCATGTTGGGGACCTACGCTCTCTCGGCCGGCTACTACGACGCGTACTACGGTCAGGCGCTCAAGGTTCGCACGTTGACCATCGACGCCTTCGCTCGTGCGTACGAGCAGGCCGACCTACTGCTCGGAGCGACGACGCCGTCGGTTGCGTTCGAGTTCGGTTCCAAGACCAGTAACCCAATGGCGATGTACCTGTCGGACGTCTTTACGATTCCGAGCAACCTTTCCGGTGAACCGGCGATCTCCGTGCCCTTCGGGACCGGCGAAGCCGGTCTTCCGACCGGTGTCCAACTCCTCGGACCAGGCCGCAGCGAGGCGCAGTTGTTCGCCGCGGCGCGCGTCCTCGAGATTGCGAACGGCTGACCATGACCCTGCCCGACGGATGGGAGATGGTGGTCGGCCTCGAGGTACACACCGAACTCAAGACCAACACCAAGATGTTCTGTGGCTGCGCGAACGCCTTCGGCGCCGCGCCGAACACCAACGTCTGTCCCATCTGTCTCGGTCTGCCCGGATCGCTCCCGGTGTTAAACGTGCGGGCCGTCGAGCTGGCGATGGCCATTGGCACCGCGCTGCACAGCACGATCTCGCCGTCAACGTTTCACCGCAAGAACTACTTCTATCCCGATATGCCCAAGGACTTCCAAATATCCCAATACGACCTGCCGATTAACGCGGGAGGGTACCTCGACCTGCCGGACGGTTCTCGGGTTTCCATCGAACGGGCCCACCTCGAAGAGGACACCGGCAAGTCAACCCACCTCGGGGGGAGCGGGCGAATCCACGGGGCCGACCGCTCCCTGGTCGACTACAACCGCTCTGGGGTGCCCCTCGTCGAGATCGTCTCGGGGCCCGACATCCGAAGTGCCGCGCAAGCGCGCGCCTACGTCGCGGAACTTCGCGGCATCCTCATCGCGACCGCCGCGTCCGACGGTCGCATGGAGGAGGGTTCGATGCGCATCGACGCCAACGTGTCGGTGCGCAAGTCCGGCGAACCGTTGGGCACTCGGTGCGAAATAAAGAACTTGAACTCACTTCGCAGCCTCCAGCGCGCGATTGACTTCGAGGCGCAGCGACAGATTGACCTCCTCGACGAGGGCGGAAAAATCCGACAAGAGACGCGCCACTGGGACGAGAACCTCGGAACGACCTCGACCATGAGGGTGAAGGAAGAGGCCGACGACTATCGCTACTTCCGCGAGCCCGACCTCGTCGACCTCATTCCCGACCAAGCGTGGCAGGACCGTGTTCGCGACGCGTTGGGCCCCATGCCCGCGGAGCGTCGCGCGTTGTTGAGTGCGCGGCTGCAAAGTCCCACGGACGCGCTGCTCGGCGCGGTGGAGGTCGTTATTGACCTGGGCCTGGATGGGTACGTCAACGGTGCCATTGATGCCAAGGTCGCTCCCGAACTCGCCATCGCTCGAGCGGCGAATGAACTGGCGGCGGGCATTGACACCCTCGACAACCTCACGTTGGCGTCGTTCGTGACGACGCTGTCAATGGAACAGAGCGGCGACCTCTCGGCGACGCAGGCCAAGACCGTCCTCTTAGAGCTCCTGGCCAAGAGCGGCGACCCTAGGGACATCGCAGCGACAAGGGGTTTCGAGCGCCTCGCCTCGGGAGCGGTCGGCGACATCGTCGCGACGTTGATCGAGGCGAACCCCGACGAGTGGTCGCGGTACCGCGAGGGTGATGAGAAACTCGCCCAATTCTTCATTGGCCAGGTGATGGCGCGGACCAAAGGTCAAGCGAACGGCAAAGAAGTGATCGCCGAACTCCAGGCCCGACGCTGAGGCGGCACGTTCGTCGCGGGCCCAGCCAGTAGTTTTCCCTTATGCGTCGTTCACCCCTCCTGTGTGCAGCACTCGTGGTGGCCGGGGTCGGCGTTGCGAGCGCCTCGGGCGCTGATACGACAACGACCACGACGTCGACGACCACGCCGATAACCACCACGGCACCGGCGCATCATCGTGTCGCGGCCTTAACTGGTCTGCCTGACCCGACCGCGGTGACCAAGCGCCGTTCGGCGCTCACCATCAAAATGGACAACACGCCACAAGCACATCCTCAGATCGGCGTGAACGAGGCCGACGTTGTCTACGAGGAGATTGTCGAGGGCGGGATCACTCGGCTCGCAGCCATCTTCAACTCCAACTTGCCGACCGTCGTCGGTCCGGTGCGATCCGTTCGACGCACTGACCGCGAGATCGTCTTTCCTATCGGCGGCATCTTCGCCTTCTCGGGCGGAGCGCAGTACGCAGTCGCGAGTATCGAAACCGCACCCGTGAAGCTCTTCGACCAGTCCAACGCCGGCGCAGCAATGTTCCGTGACGCCAAGCGCCCGCCACCGCACAACCTCTTTGCCAACGCCGTGGCACTCATGAAGATGGGCGGCAAGGTCCACACGCCGCCCGCCCTCTTCTCCTACATATCGAGGTCCAAACCAGCGATCGGTGCCCCCGTCGGTTCCTTCACCGTGAACTTTGAAGCGGGCTACGCCGTCTCCTATCAGTGGGACGCCGCGATCCATCGCTGGCTGCGCTCGATTTTCGGCGCGCCGGACCGCGAAGCCAACGGCGTTCGGGTCACGCCGGCCAATGTGGTGGTCATGAGCGTGAACTACATCGGCGGCGTCGGCGTCGAGGGTTCGTATGCGCAACTGGTGGGTTCGGGACCGGTCGAAATCTTTTCGGACGGTCGACTGCAGAAGGGCAAGTGGTTCCGGTCGAAGATTCGTCTCAAGACGGCGTATCGAACGGCCTCGGGCAAAGTCATCAATCTTCGACCCGGTCAGACCTTCGTCGAACTCCTCGCGACCGGCGAGACGGTCAGCGTCAGCGCCCCATAGTAGGCGCCCAAAACCCGACCACGTCTTCGTTTCGTAGACTTTGCGCATGACAATCCACCCCACTCCTCGAAGCACCGACGTCACGCTCGGTAAGGGTCGAGCTCCGGCGCGCTCAATGTTGCGCGCCATGGGTCTCACCGATGACGACATGACGAAGCCCCAGATTGGCGTCGCGTCGAGTTGGAACGAGGTCACGCCGTGCAACCTGCCGCTTGATCGACTGGCCAAGCGCACGAAGGTCGCCGTCCGCGACGCCGGCGGGGTGCCGTTCGAGTTCGTCACGATTGCCGTCTCGGACGGCATCTCCATGGGTCACGAGGGGATGCGTGCGTCACTCGTCTCGCGCGAGGTGATTGCCGACTCGGTCGAAGTCGTGATGCACGCCGAACGCTTCGACGCGATGGTCACCTTGGCCGGATGTGACAAGTCGTTGCCCGGCATGTTGATGGCGGCGGCACGTCTCGACGTACCGAGTGTCTTCCTCTACGGAGGAACGATNNCTCCGGGCGATCGAATGCGCGGCCTGTCCCGGCGAAGGAAGTTGTGCGGGGATGTTCACTGCGAACACGATGGCGAGTGTGGGTGAGGCGATTGGGATGTCGCTGCTCGGTAGTGCGTCGGTTCCCTCGATCGACCCGCGACGTGACCAGTACGCCTACGACGCCGGCCTCGCAGTATTGCATCTCCTCGACCTCGGGATCACTGCGCGCCAGGTCATGACGAAGAAGGCCTTCGAGAATGCGATTGCCATCGTCATGGCACTCGGTGGCTCGACGAACGCCGTGCTGCACCTCCTCGCGATTGCGCACGAAGCGCGCGTTGACCTTGACCTCGACGACTTCAACAAAGTGGCTGCGCGCGTACCGCACATCGCCGACATGAAGCCGCACGGCAAGTTCCACATGAGCGACCTCGACCGAATTGGTGGCGTACCGGTGGTGCTCCAAATGCTCCTCGAGAATGGCCTCTTGCACGGGGACGTCATGACCGTCAGCGGCAAGACCATGGCCGAGAGCCTCGCCGACTTTCGCGCCGCCAAGCCCGACGGGGTTGTCGTGCACGACCTCGACAGTCCGCTGCACGATCGAGGGGGCATCGCGGTACTGCGCGGAACGTTGGCCCCCAGTGGTGCGGTCGTGAAGGTGGCCGGCATCGACCAGTTGGCCTTCAGCGGACGTGCCCGCGTCTTCGACGGGGAAGAGTTGGCGCTCAAGGCAATTCTCGCTAACGAGATTGAGCCCCAGACAGTGCTCGTCATCCGCTACGAAGGGCCCAAGTCCGGGCCCGGCATGCGCGAGATGCTCGCGGTCACCGGGGCCATGAAGGGTGTTGGCCGCGGAGGGGACTGCGCCCTCGTCACTGACGGACGTTTTAGTGGCGGGACACACGGATTCTGCGTGGGCCACGTTGCACCCGAGGCGCTCGACGGCGGCCCCATCGCCCTCGTGCGCGACGGTGACCTCATCAACATCGACGTGAACACGCTCTCCATTGACCTCATGGTCGACGCGGCCGAGCTCGAGGAGCGCCAAAAGCACGTGCGCGCATTCGTGCCTCGGTACACGACCGGTGTCCTCGAGAAGTTCGCCCGATTGGTGCAGGGCGCCGAAAAAGGCGCCGTTACGACGAGGTAGGCGTCTTGTGCTGCCCGCATTCATGTGCAAGGATGAATGCGTGACGACCCGAAACGACATTCTCGTGGTAGTAGTAGGCGCCTGGCGCCAGTAGTCACGCTCACACGTACTCTGGAGGCCTCCCAAACAAGGGAGGCCTTTTTGCTTATCTAAGAACAAAGGACAATGGTGCAACTCACAGGAGCGCAAGCACTTATCAAGAGCCTCGAACAAGAGGGCGTCGACACGATCTTCGGCCTGCCGGGCGGCGCCATTCTTCCCGTCTACGACCCCTTGATCGACTCCACCATTCGCCACATTCTCGTGCGCCACGAGCAGGGTGCCGGGCACATGGCCGAAGGTTACGCCCTCGCGACCGGTCGTGCGGGCGTGGCGATGGTCACCAGCGGACCGGGAGCGACGAACATCGTCACGCCAATTGCTAACGCACACATGGACTCAACGGCATTGGTCGTGATCACCGGCCAAGTCGCGACGTCGGCCATCGGCACCGACGCCTTCCAGGAGTGCGACATCACGGGCATCACCATGGGCATCACCAAGCACAACTTTCTCGTGCAATCGGCCCAGGAGATTCCGCGCGCCGTGGCGGCGGCCTTTCACCTCGCGACGACCGGCCGTCCAGGACCCGTGCTGATCGACGTTCCCAAGGACGTCACCCAATCAATGATGGACTGGTGGTACCCCGCGACGGTCGAGGAGTTCGACCTCCCGGGTTACCGACCCGAAGTCGTACTCGATGAGAATGCGGTCGCTCGAGCAGTTGCGTTAATCAACGAGTCCGAGCGCCCGGTTCTCTACGTCGGTGGCGGAACCCTCAAGTCCAACGCCTCCGAAGAGCTGCTCGCTTTCGCGCAACGCACTGGCATACCGGTCGTGACGACGTTGATGGCGAGGGGCGCGTTCCCCGATTCACACGAGCAGCACCTCGGCATGCCCGGAATGCACGGCATGTACACGGCCGTGACCGCTATCCAGAAATCCGACCTGTTGATCTCGCTCGGTGCGCGCTTCGACGACCGTGTGACGGGAAAGGTTCCCGCCTTCGCCGTCGACGCGAAGGTCATCCACGTCGACATCGACAAGGCGGAGTTCAACAAGGTCCGAACCGCCGACGTCGCCATTCAGAGCAACGTCGCCGCCGTGCTGCGGGCGTGGGACGCCGCCCAGGCGACACCGAGAAACCTCGACGTCTGGTGGAAGACCATCAACCTGTGGCGCGATAAGTATCCGCTCGTCTACGAAGAGCCGTCAGTTGAAGGACCCCTACGTCCCCAGCACGTCATCGAAGCCATTGCCGCCAAGGCCNNTGGATCAACTCCGGCGGCGCGGGCACCATGGGCTTCGGTGTGCCGGCCGCTATTGGCGCAAAAGTGGGACGGCCGGATCGCACGGTGTGGTGCATTGATGGCGACGGGTGCTTCCAAATGACGGCCCAAGAGTTGGTGACCGCGAGGTCCGAAGGCATTCCGATTAAGGTCGCGATCCTTAATAACGCCTACCTCGGCATGGTTCGTCAGTGGCAGGAGATGTTCTACGAGGAGCGCTACTCCGAGGTCTATCTGAGTGCCGACCTCCCGGACTACGTGAAATGGGCCGAGGCAATGGGCTGCGTGGGACTTCGCGCACGCACCTTGAAGGAGATGCACGACGTCATTGACGAAGCGAACGCCATCAACGACGTTCCGGTGGTCATCGACTTTCGCACCGACGCGTCGGAGAAGGTCTTCCCGATGGTCGCTTCCGGGGCCAGCAACGATGACATCCTCGTCCACCCGCTCCAGCGCGGGGAGGGTTCGTGAGCCCCGAACCGTATCTTGGGGACGTCTCGCGCACACCGGTGCGCCACCATATTCTCTCCGTCCTCGTCGAAAACAAGGCCGGAGTACTGGCGCGCATCGCCGGACTCTTCGCCCGTCGCGGCTTCAACATCTACTCACTGGCGGTCGCGCCGGCCGAGAGCCACGCGCGGTTCTCACGGGTAACCATCGTCGTGGACGCCGAGTCCGCACCGCTCGAGCAGATCGTTGGCCAGCTCGACAAATTGGTGAACGTCGTTGCCATCACCGACCTCGCGCCACGTGACGCCGTGGAACGAGAGTTGCTGCTCGCGACGCTTTCCGTTGACGACGAAAGCCGCCCGACGATGCTCGACACGATCACGAGAGCCGGCGCGTCGATCGTCGACGTTGCTGCGACCTCGGTCACCGTCATGCTCGCGGGCACCCCCGGGGCGTGTGACGAACTCGAGCGAGCCCTCGAAGATTTCACCGACGTGGAGCTCCACCGAACCGGTCGCGTGGCGCTCCCTAGACTGAGTTGACCGAAACCTCACCAATACCAATTACGAAGGACTCCCCATGACCACGATGTACTACGAAGCCGACGCCAAGCCCGAGTTGCTGATGTCGAAGAAAATCGCCATCCTCGGCTACGGCTCCCAGGGTCACGCGCACGCGCTCAATCTCCATGACAGTGGGTACGACGTCCGTGTTGGCCTGCGTAACGAATCGTCCTCCGTCATGAAGGCCGAGGAAGCCGGACTTCGCGTGCTGTCGATCGCCGACGCGTGCGCTGAGGCCGACGTCATCATGGTCCTCGTACCTGACACGGAGCAGAAGCGAACCTACGACGCCGAGATCGCGCCGCACCTGACCAAGGGTAAGTGCCTGCTCTTCGCACACGGCTTCAACATTCGATTCAACTTGATCAACCCGCCATCCGACGTCGATGTTGCCATGGTGGCGCCCAAGGGACCCGGTCACCTCGTTCGCCGCACGTACCTCGAAGGCGGCGGTGTGCCGGCACTCATCGCGGTGCATCAGGACGCGACCGGTCAGGCGCACGACATTGCGCTCGCCTACGCGCACGGTATTGGCGCGACCCGCGCCGGCGTTCTCGAGACGACCTTCACGGAGGAGACCGAGACCGACCTCTTTGGTGAACAGGCCGTCCTCTGCGGTGGTGTGTCCGCACTCGTTCGCGCCGGGTACGAGACCCTCGTTGAAGCTGGGTACCAGCCCGAGAGCGCGTACTTTGAGTGCCTCCACGAACTCAAGCTCATTGTTGACCTCATGTACGAAGAAGGCATCACGGGCATGCGCTTCAGCGTCTCCGACACCGCAGAGTACGGCGACCTCACCAGGGGTCCGCGCGTTATCAATGAGTCGGTGAAGAAGGAAATGAAGCAGATCCTCACTGAGATTCAAGACGGCACGTTTGCGGCCGAGTGGATTCTTGAGAATGAGATTGGTCGCCCTCGTTACCGGGAGCTGCGCGACGCCGGCAAAAAGCACCCGATCGAGGACATCGGCAAAAAACTGCGGGCCATGATGCCCTTCGTGTCGGCGGGCAAGCAGAAGGTTTCGGAGATCTCTGGCGGCGACACCGACTAGCAACAACTCCGGACGCGGCAGAACTGGCGCCCGTCACCAACACCGATTGTGCTCCGTCTCCCCTTGACAACGCAAGCATTTCACCACGTTGATGCCACTCATCCAAACGAGTCTCACTTATGACGGGATCATCCTCGACAGTAATGAATAGTCTGTCTAGGCCGAACCAGCGAGAGTGGGAGTCGGTATGCGCAAGATAATTCTTTACGAGATTCTGTCACTCGATGGTGTGGCCGAATTCCCCGACGACTTCATCTTCGATTTCGATGAGACCATGGAGGAGAATCTTTTGCGGGTCATATCGACCCAGGACACTGTCATTCTCGGTCGGAAAACGTACGACGAGTGGGCCGAGTTCTGGCCGTATAGCGATATCGAACCCTTCGCCAGCTTTATCAATGCTGTGCCCAAGTACGTCGTCACGTCGACGCCCCCGCAGCGATCGTGGGCGAACACGACGGTCGTGGATGGTGATCTTGAGGAACTTGTCACGTCGCTCAAGAATCAATCGGGTGGTGACATTGGGGTCCATGGGAGCGTCATGTTGAGCCAGTCGCTGCTCGCACGAGGGCTCGTCGACGAACTCAGACTTGTCATTGCCCCCGCCGTGGTTCTCAGCGGTCGCACACTTTTTGAGGGAACGACGCAGAGTCGATTTGAAGTCACTCGAAATGTCACTTCACCCACTGGCTACTTACTCGTCGACTTGCGATTGGTTTGAATCACCGGACCGACGTCAACAATCTCCGACTGGAGAATCCAGTTGTGGCAACTGGAAACCAGATCGAGTGAGTGAACGCCCCTTCGTGGTACCGCGATGCTTTGAAGTCAATCTCGCGAAGGCGGCCACCGCCAACATCGCTAGCGCTGCAAGGAGAATTGCGTTACGAGCCGTAAATCCATAACTCGAAGCCCACCACGAATGCATTAAGGGTTTTCTGAAGTGAAACCACGGCACTGCCATGACAACCGCTGCGGCGATCGCTGTGCGGCCCAATGCGCGGTCCCAACCTAATTCGACTGGAACGAGGCAAAGAAGTGGAGCAAACACGAAGTAGTGATCCCACGCGACAGGGCTCCCCACCACGCTGACGATTTGGACAATGAGCATCGAAGTAAATTCGAAGTGTTGGCGCAATAGTTTGTGTGCACCAATGAGTCCGACAATCAGCACAAGTACAAAGGCGGCGGCGGTCTCGAAGTTATTAGGAGTGATGCTGAACGGAGTTCGTATGAAGAAGTCGATGAGACTTGAACTCGCCATTGCTTCGGTTCCCGCCTTTAAATGCACGAGTTCACCACCTCCCAGAAGCTCCTGGGTGAAGAAGTACGACGCGCTCTTAGGCCATAGCATCGACGCGAGGCCCGTCGTGATTGCAGTGGTCGCCAGCGCGTTCATTGCCGCTCGCCACTGACGTCGCATCAAAAACACGATGATGAAAACTCCTGGATAAATCTTGAATGAGGTCGCCAGGCCTATGAGCACCCCCTTTGCTCTTCCGCGTACGGCCAACATATCGAGTACCACGAACAGCAGCAGAATGGTCCCGGTTTGGCCCCAACAAAGATCTTCGAAGACTGGAGGGAAGATCACCACTGAAAGCGCCGCGGCAGAACAACTAATGCCAAGAGTCCACGCGCCACTCTTGTGAAAGAGGTGATTGAGTACGACAAAGATTGCACCGACCAACGCGACGAGACTCATAATCGTCCATACCAACGGAAGAAGTGATTGACTCGACCACAAGATGGGCCAGAAAAGCAGAATCGCGCCGGGTGGATAGGTAAAGGCCTCTTGGCCAAAGGGTACGTAGATATTTCCAGTTACCTGAAGGCTGCGTAAGTTCTTTAGTCGTCCCAGGAGATCGGCAAACATCCCGATATGTGGAGCCTCGAGGTGCGTGACCAGTTCTGCCGTCGCCAATACAGCGATAACACCCAATGCGGCCGCTAGCGCCAGCGAACGCTTCGAAGTAAAGACATCGTTCACGCTATTGCCGGAGCCGTCACATATGAATTTTCACAATTCACCATAAGACGGCAGTAAGAGATGCCTTTAGGGGAGAGAGGAATCACTTTAGATTATCCGGTGAATTGTCTAACTTCCTGGGGCCTTTCGCGAACGACTAATTGTCTTACTCTCGAACGTCGCGATCTGAGGAACAAGAGGTCGAGTCGTTAG
>PLZP01000047.1 GCA_003152215.1 Acidimicrobiaceae bacterium
CGACGGGTCTACTCGCTGACAACCAATCGCAATACTCCTCAACGAATGTGCACTCCCGAGATGGCGCGTGAGATGATCAAACGTTGGATCTCGCTGGTTCCTTCGAAAATCGTGTAGTTCCTATAGGTGCGACCAGAAGTACTGGTCGCGACACCTTTCGAATAGATGGACCCACAAATAAATGGGAAGACCAGTTTTAGACCCGATTTGGTCCGATCCCGGTCCCCGTTAATGGCTCTCGCGCGAGCGCCATTGCGAGTCGCGGTCTGCATCACTTCGGAGTGACGATTTCCCACGCTAGAAGTTCGCCATCGAGAACAGCCGGCAAGACTCCGTTCGCTGCCTCTGGTGACAGCCAGATCGTGGCGGCCAGAGCGCGGGCCGCAGCCACCGCCTCAAGGTTGAGTAGGTTCAACTTAGGGTGGCGCCCGGCAATCTCAACCATGAGCGGTACGAGTTGTCGTGTGTCAGGAAGGCCAATGTCATTCGGTAATTGAAGCATTGCGCTAATCGCGCGCTCCTGATCTTGTGGTTCCAATTCCCGGAATGGTCCAGAAAGATGCCCGCCGGCGCCAAGTACAGCGGCCCGACATGCGCGGTAGTACCAGTAGGCAGTGGTGTGCAGTTGCACTCCCGGTCTACGACTGCCAACGAGAAGCTCCTCGATCAAGAGGCGGTCGTCGAGGACGACGTTCACTACTGATCGGCGAGGTCGGGGTCGCCGATTGCTGCTAACCCAGCGTTGTAGCGCGCGGTGAGGACGCTTTTCAGTTCAGCCTTGGCTCGAGCCATTCCTCCGGGCAGTACCAATGCTGCGTCGCCGAGGTCAACGAAGGCGATCTCGCCACCGTGCTCGATACCCCAACGATGCCTTAGTTCTGCCGGAAGACTGGTTTGACCACGCTGAGACACACGGGCTTGACTGACAGGAGTTGACATGAATGCATTGTACCGTGCTCATCTCTACAAAGCGACGTTTTCGGGGCATCTTTGGGAAATGATGGACAGCATGTTGTCGAGCACCGGGTGGCGACAGTTTTACCCACTGACGTGATGACACTCCTGATCGTCTAGGTCACGTCGCCGGGTCTCCGCTGTTCACGAGAAGAGACAGCACTCATTGACTGTTGAAGTTTCCACAAGAGTTCTGTCAGGCGCCGAACATCCTCCGACTCCCAATCGCGGACAAAAAGCGAAAATCGCTTCAGGCCAAAACTCTCCAACCGACGATGTTCGACAGTTCCGTTGTCCGTCAACGTGACCAAATTCGATCGTCCATCCGTTGGGTCAGCCTTGACCTCTACATAACCAGCAATTTCAAGTTCTCGAATTTGTCTGGTGACGAGTGAGGGATGAACTCCCTGAAGACCGGCAATATCGGAGGGCCGCGCTCCGTCATGATTAGCGATGGTTTGCAACAGACTTAATGTGGCGGCTCCCTTCCGCTGACGTCTCGCTCGTTCGAGACCGGCATTCATCGTGAACAGAGCTGCAACCATCAACTTCACGTCGCGCTTATTCGGGGGCACGCCAAACCATACCAGTTAGTTGACAAAGTCAACTAAACACATTACGGTATTAATCGTTGACTAAGTCAACGATTATCAGGAGATGCACGTGAGCAAATATTTTGGATTTTTACTAAACCGTAACTTGTTGTTCGCTTTCGGCGTCTTACCGCCCGCCATATACACATTCAACGGACACGCGTGGCTGGGGCTCCTTTTCATTGCATGCGTTGTGGCCGGTCGCTTTTCTGTCGGTCCGATTATTGGTCGGAAGTTCGAAGATTCACGCTCCTGAAGAACGAGGCCGTTACGGCCGGCCGACTTGTTCGCGGATGCCAATTAACCGGTTTGCGCGTCGGTCGCAACCGGCGGTCCTTGATCGTGTCCGCGGCAAACGGAAAGTACCCGAGTCGCTTCTCAGGACTATCTGATGTGCACGCCCGAAATGGCCCTTGCAATGATCAGGCGCTGTATTTCCGAAGTCCCTTCGAAAATCGTGTAGATCTTGGAGTCGCGGTGCCATCGCTCCACGGGGTACTCGCGGATGTAGCCGTAACCACCGAGGATCTGGATTGCCTCTTCGGTCACCCTGACCGCCGTTTCGCCGGCGTAGAGCTTGGACATCGAGCCCTCACCGTTGAGGAACTTCTGGCGTGTCGCGGCCATCCACGACGCGCGCCAGATGAGCAGACGCGCCGCGTCGATGTGCATCTTCATGTCGGCCAGCTTGAACGCAATGGCTTGATTCTCGATAATCGCGCGACCGAACTGCTTGCGCTCCTTGGCGTAGTCGAGGCTGTACTCATACGCCGCACGCGCGATACCGAGCGCCTGGGCGCCGACGGCCGGTCGACTTGCTTCGAACGTCGCCATCGCGGCCTGACTCTGCGAGCGCTTGCCTTCGCGAGCGCGAGCGAGTTTCTCGTCCAACTTCTCTTTGCCACCGAGCAGGCACTTGCCCGGGATTCGACAGTCCTCGAGGACGACCTCGCCGGTGTGGCTGGCGCGGATGCCCATCTTCTTGAATTTCTGGCCGAGGCGGATGCCCTTGGTCTTGTCGGGCACGATGAACGATGCCTGTCCGCGACTGCCGAGCTCGGGCTCGACGGACGCCACGATGACGTGGATGTTCGCGATACCGCCGTTCGAGATCCAGGTCTTGGTGCCGTTGAGGACCCACTCGTCGGTCGCTTCGTCGTAGACGGCGCGCGTGCGCAACGACGAGACGTCGCTCCCGGCGTCAGGTTCGGAGACACCAAAGGCCGCTAGTTTGATGTCGTCGGGCGTCCCATAACACTGGGGAACCCACTCCATGACCTGTTCGGGCGTCCCGTTGGCGACGATGGCCGCCACCCCGAGCGAGGTGCCCATGAGCGCCATGGTGAGTCCGGCGTCGCCCCAGGCGAGTTCTTCGGTTGCGATCATTAGGGACAGTCCGGTCTTGTCCGAGAAGGCGTTCATCATGAAATCGAGCGAGTAGATGCCGATCTTGGCGGCCTCTTGGATGAACGCCCACGGCGTCTCTTCGCGCTCGTCCCATTCAGCCGCGATGGGCCGCATCTGTTGGACGGCGAATCCATGGACCCAGTCCTGCATTGTTTTCTGGTCGTCGTTCAGTTCCAGTGAAAAGTCGCCCATTGCGTGTCCTTAACTCGATTGCGTTTACCCACGGGTAACCAGTACGTACTTTACGCGCGTTGTCGGGGAGAAAAGGAACAACCGCCGCCCGAAGGCGGCGGTTGTCAACTACTAGATGATTTGGTTAGTTCAAGATGACGCGCTTGGCGAGTGGTCCGCGATCGCCCGGCTCGATGTCAAACTCTACAGTCTGACCTTCGACGAGCGTCTTTCGACCTTCACCTTGAATCTCCGAGTAGTGCACAAAGACGTCGGGCTGGCCATCGACAGCGATGAATCCCCAACCCTTTTCGTCGTTGAACCACTTGACGGTTCCTACAGCCACTGTGGGCCTCCTTGTTTCTTTGGACCGATTTACACCGGTTCCGGAGGGAACCACAACGGCAACCTCAACTACAAAGCCTACTGGACAACTCGACAACCGCCAAATATTCTTACGGCCTGCGAATGACGGTCCCCCGCGCGGAATCCTCAACAACCCAGCCCAAAGTCACCAATTCGTCACGAAGTCGATCGGCTTCCGACCAGTCCTTGGCGGCCCTCGCCGCGTCGCGCTGCGCCACGAGTTGGCCACTGGTCACGTCGACGTCGCCACCGTGGGAATTGAGCGCGAGTCCCAAACCGGAAAAGAGGGCGTTGACGGCGTTCGCGAGCGTGCGCGCCTCGTCATCGTTACCGTCGTCGGCCGCAGTATTGGCCGCCGCCACGGCGTCGAAGAGGAGTGCCACCGCGAGCGGCGTGTTCATGTCATCGTCGAGGACCTCGGCGACGGCGTCGAAGAGATCCTGGGCGATCCCCGCCCAGCGAAAGTCGCTCGCCACTTCGAGGGTCTCGCCCGCCAAGGGCGCTAATTCAAATCGGCGCGCCAAGCTGTCGAGTCGAGCCAATGCTCGCTCCGCGTCGGCGGTGGTCGCGGGCGTCACCTCAATGGGCGAGCGATAGTGCGAGCGAAGAACGAGCAGTCTGTAGGCCCGGGCGTCGGTTTTAGCCAAGAGGTCCTTGAGCGACGTGAAGTTGTTGAGTGACGAGCTCATCTTTTCGCCGCCCACCATGACCCAGCCGTGATGGGCCCAGTGACGGGCGAAGGGACGCCCCGCGGCGACCGCTTGGGCCCGTTCATTCTCGTGGTGGGGGAACTTCAGATCCAACCCGCCGGTATGTAAGTCGAAGTCATCACCCAGGAGGTCGAGCGACATGACAACGCACTCCGTGTGCCAACCTGGGCGTCCATCGCCGAAGGGCGCGGGCCAACTCGGTTCGCCGGGCTTCGCCAACTTCCAAAGGGCGAAGTCCAACGGCGAGTGCTTCTCTTCATTCGTCTCCACGCGCGCACCCGCGCGCAGGCTATCGAGTGGCTGGCCCGCGAGCAGGCCGTAGTCGTCCACGCAGGTCACGTCGAAGTAGACGCCATCACTCGTGATGTAGGCATCATCACGTTCGAGCAGACCGACGATAAGTTCAATCATGTCGGACACGTAGTTGGTGGCGTGCGGCGTATCATCCGGCATCGCGGCCCCGAGGGCCGTCATCGCCGTCCACCACTCGTTCTCGTACTTCGCCACCACTTGCGGCACCGAGGTTGACTCGGCCGACGCCCGAGCGATGATCTTGTCGTCGATGTCAGTGATGTTAGAGACGAAGTGAACGTCGAAGCCGCGAAAAACGAGCCAACGTCGCACGACGTCCCACACCAAGGTTTGGCGACCGTGTCCGATGTGGGGCACATTGTCGACCGTGGGACCGCAGCTGTAGATCGAAACACGCCCCGGGTCACGTAGATCGAGGTCTCGGACCTCGCCGTGCACGGAATCAAAGAGGCGAATCACTGTTCTAAACTACGCCAACCATGAAAGACGCTCTCGCCCCGATACCGCACGAGGTGCCCGACAAGCCCTCGATCGACGGACTCGAAGAACGGTGGATGGCGCACTGGGACAAGCAGGGGATCTACGGCTTCGACCGCGACGCCACTCGCGAGTCGGTCTTCTCCATCGACACCCCGCCGCCCACGGTGTCGGGCTCGTTGCACGTGGGGCACATCTTCAGTTTCACGCATCCCGACATCGTCGCGCGCTTCTGGCGCATGCGAGGCAAGGACGTTTTCTTTCCCATGGGCTGGGACGACAACGGACTGCCGACTGAGCGCCGCGTGGAGAACTACTACGGCGTGCGTTGCGAGCCGTCGCTCCCCTACGATCCCTCCTTCACGCCACCGGAGAAGCCGGGCAAAGAGAAGATCTCTATTTCGCGCAGGAACTTCATTGAGTTGTGCGTGTCGCTCACCGAGATCGATGAGGAGATCTTCAAGAACCTCTTTCGTCGCCTCGGCCTGAGCATCGACTGGAGTCTCGAATACTCAACAATCTCGGCACCGTCGAGAGCCATCTCCCAGCGCAGTTTCCTCGAGATGATGGCGCGCGGCGAGGTGTACTCCGCCGAAGCCCCGACGCTCTGGGACATCGACTTTCGAACGGCCGTCTCCCAAGCGGAGCTGGTCGACAAGGATCGCCCGGCCAACTACCACCGAATCGCCTTTGACCGCGCCGACAATACCGGCACGATTGACATCGACACGACGAGGCCAGAGCTGTTGCCGAGCTGCGTCGCACTCGTGGCGCACCCCGACGACGAGCGATACCAACCGTTGTTTGGCACCATGGTTGTCACACCGCTCTTCGGTGTCGAAGTCCCGATCCTCGCGCACGAGCTGGCCGATCCCGAAAAGGGAACGGGGATTGCGATGATCTGCACCTTTGGCGACACGACCGACGTGGTCTGGTGGCGCGAACTGAACCTGCCAACGCGTGCGCTCATTGGTCGCGATGGACGATTCCTCAAGGCCGATTTCGCCGCAGAAGGCTGGACCACACGCGACGCCGAACTGGCCCAGGAGTTTTACGACGCGCAGGTGCAGGGCAAGACCGTCAATCAGGCGCGCGCCGCGATCGTTGAACAACTTCGTGCGACCGGCGCGCTGATCGGCGACCTTCGCGAAATAACCCATCCCGTCAAGTTCTACGAATACGGCGAGCGACCACTCGAGATCGTCACGTCGCGCCAGTGGTTCGTACGCACACTCGAACACCGCGACGAACTGCTCGCACGTGGCGACGAGATCAAATGGCACCCCGACTTCATGCGCTTTCGCTATAAGTCGTGGGTGGAGGGTCTCAACGTCGACTGGAACATCTCGCGTCAGCGATTCTTCGGCGTGCCGTTCCCCGCGTGGTACCCCATCGACGAAGCCGGGGAGACCAACCTCGACATCGTGATCTTGCCGAACCTCGAGCTCCTTCCCGTTGACCCTTCGAGCGACGCGGCACCGGGCTACCGCGAAGACCAGCGGGGTCAACCGGGTGGATTCCTGGGCGACGCCAACATCATGGACACCTGGGCCACTAGTTCGCTCTCGCCGCTGATCGCTGGTCAATGGGGCACCGACTTGTTCGCGCGGGTCTTCCCCATGGACTTACGTCCACAGGCCCACGAGATCATCCGCACGTGGCTCTTCGCCACGGTTGTTCGCAGTCACTTCGAGTTCAACAGTCTGCCGTTCAGTGACGCGCTCATATCGGGCTGGGTACTCGATCCCGATCGAAAGAAGATGAGCAAGTCGTTCGGCAACGTCGTCACGCCGATGCCGCTGCTCGAGCAGTTCGGTGCGGACGCCCTTCGTTACTGGGCGGCTGGCGGACGACCAGGCAACGACACCGCGTTCGACGAAGGTCAGATGAAAATCGGTCGACGACTCGGCATCAAGATCCTGAACGCCAGCAAGTTTGTTCTCGGTCGCCTCGACGGCGCCGACATTGCCGGGCCGGAGACCGTGAGCGAACCACTTGACAAGGATCTCCTTTCGCTCCTCGCAAAACTGATCACCGAAACGACCGACGACTTCGAGTCCTACGACTACGCGCGCGCACTCGAACGAACCGAGACCTTCTTCTGGTCGTTCTGCGACGACTACGTCGAGCTCGTGAAGATCCGCGCCTACGGCGGCGCGAACGAAGGCGCCACCGACTCGGCCCGGGCCACGCTCGCCATTGCGCTCTCGGTGCTGCAACGGCTCTTCGCACCGATTCTGCCTTTCGTCACCGAAGAGGTCTGGCAGTGGTGGCACGTTACGTCGGTGCACACTTCGTCGTGGCCCACGGTTGCGGAGCTTCCGGCCCTCGATGGCGCTCCGTCAGGCTCGCTGTACCGACCGGTCTGCGAAGTGCTTGAAGCGATCCGCCGTGAGAAGAGTTCGGCCAAGGTCTCTCAACGAGCAGAAGTTGCGTCAGTGTCGGTGCGCGCACCCGCGGCATTCCTCGACGGCGTTCGCAGCGGCGAAGACGACCTAAAGGCGGCGGGCGCCGTGCGACTCCTCACGATGGAAGAAGCGGACGACATCTCGTTCGTTGTCACGCTGGTGCAAGAGTAACCATCTTAAATATTTAGTATTATCGTGATTCGCTGTGATTCACCTCGTCACAAACCTTTAATACGGCTGACCGCTCGGACACCGACCCCTGCCGTTAACTTCCTTAGGGGAGGTGGAAATCATTGTGATTACCAAAGGAAACGGACTCAAGAAATCTCGGCGCTTGGTGCTGGCCGCACTGACGCTCGCGGGCGCCGCCGGAATCCAGCTCGCCAGCGCCGCAGTGTCCTCGTCAGCGACTGTCACCAATCCGGCGAGCGCCACGGTCGTCGGCGGCCGCTTCACCTCGACCGTGGTCCTCGATGGTGGCCTCATCACCGTGAGGCCCGCTCCCGCGTCGGACCAGTCGCAACAGGGTATTGGCGGCATGACCGCCAAAATTTGGGCGACCACCCAACTCTTGAATTTCCAGCCCCAGACTCTCGGCTTTGGCATTGTCACGATGCGCGCGACGTCGAAGACCGCACTGCCCGTGAAGAACCTCGAGGCGTGGGTGGGCTTCGCCAACGGGAACTTTTCCGCCTGCATAAAGAAGGGCGGCGCGTATCGCTCGAACGGTGAGGCGTTCGTCATCATCGGTGACGCAGTAGGTTCCGCGGCCGACGTCTACGTGCCACCGGGCTGCGGACTGACGCGTTTCTCTGGCGTCCGTGTACCGAGCGAGCAGACCTCCATCAAGTGGTATCAGCAAGGCCGGGCGACGTCGCACGGCGATATCACGTTCCGGGCCACCGTTCCCCACTGTGCAACGTATGGAGCCAGCACGGTCCTTGACGGAGTGGGCGCGTTGAAGGTTTCAATCCTGGCCCAACGCCCTGACCAGACGTCGCTGACCTGCGTCCCCGACGTTGTCACACTCTCAATTCCGCTGGCGAAGACTGCGGCGAAGGCGAATGCCTTCCGCCTCGTGCACGCGCCCGTCGGGCCAGTTCGAGAAGTGACGCCCCGCTAGATCGTTCGCGGCATCAGACGTCGCTGCGGAGATCACACGTTCGTTACGTGAGCACCTCACCGGTGCCCACACTTCGAACGAGCACCTCGTCTTCGCTCACGTCATAGATCGCGAACTGGTCCCAGGTTCGGGCGAGTTGACGCGCGAAGTCAACGCTCTGGTGAACCAGCGCGAAGCCCGATTCACCGGGCCATTCACCGCTCGGATCTCGTCCCACGGCTTTGTGGAATTGCACGCCGCGGCGCACAAGGTCAGCCAGCAACTCACCGCGACGATCTTCGTTCTGTTCGGCGCTCGTGGCACTGCTGAACGGGTTGTCGGACGTCAACACGGTGAACGGGCCAAGCTCGCGCGCAGCCGCCATGGCGCTGAGCCACTCCCCTGATGGCACTTCGACGACGAGTTCCGTCGGTGGCACTTGGTAACTCTTGACGAGCTCGTTCGTCAACCGTGGTCGCGGCGTGGCGACCGACTCGCCAAAGGCCACGGCCGCTCGTGTCGTGGCCGATGTACGCGGACTGGCGGTGATGTCGAACCCGTGTTGCGTGAACGGCAGCTCGACATAGTAAATGGGCGCGAGGGCATCACGGCGGAACCGGTCGACGAAATCGCGCGCGACGTGCACGTCCACGAGTGTGTCATTTCGTCCGTGCACGACGAGAAACGGTGGCGCGTTGATGTGGATTCGTTCGTAAGGCGAGAGCGAACGATAGAGGGGCTGGTTGTCGTCGTAGGAGACCTGCACGATGCGACGCTCGAGCAGGATTCGAATTCCCCTCCCCAGTCCGTGCCAGTGCGACTCGTCGCCCGTCATCTCGAGCACACCGTAGAAGGGCATGGCGCCGCGCACCGACCAGTCGGTGACGCTCTCCATGTCGCTCGGACGCCACGTGGGATCGTCCGCGGTGAGGGCCACCAACGCGGCGAGTTGCCCACCGGCCGAACCTCCCGAGATCACGACGCGCTCCGGGTCACCGCCGTAGGTCGCGATGTTCTTCTTGACCCAGCCCAGCGCTCGCGTGACGTCACTAATCTGCGCGGGCCAGGGATGGCGCGGCGCGAGCCGGTAGTTCGGTACGACCGCAATCCATCCGCGTCGCACGAACTCGTGCAGCATCGGACGGCCCTGCTCGCGTTTGTCGCCCATAATCCACGATCCGCCGTGGATGTAGAGGACGACCGGAGCGTGCAGCGGTGTGGTGGACATCCGCCACACGTCGAGACGTTGACGGGGCAGCGGACCGTACGAGACGTTCTTCACCAGTTGCATGTCACGCGGGTGGAAAGGAAACTGCAGCGCCGTGCGCCACCAGGAACCGAAGCGGTCGTCGCGGGGTCGCGAAATCTCCAAGGGACGAAGAGGCGCGGTGCGCAGTGCGAGACGCACGATGCGTCGCGAGTAGTACGCAATGCCAATCAGTGCGAGGTTCTCGGCGACGCTGAGGATTGCGAGGACGCTCACGAGCACGCTGAGCCACGACGTCGTGGGCCAGCCCCACCACGCGAGGAGACCAAGCAACCCCAACTCCGTCACGATCCCCTGTGCCGGCAGCTCACCGGCCGCCCAGCCGACGGGGAAGGCCAAGACCGCCGACAGTCCCCGACGACCCGGGCGCAGGGCGGTCGCTGCGGAGAGCACGAGGAACGCGCTGAGCAGCACGACGAAGTAGGCCATCTGTCTAGTTTGCCGGTTCGCGCGAGCGACGGATCGCAGTACCTAGGCTGCGAAGTATGTCAACCCTGCCCCCGTCTTTGGAGCGACTGCGCGGGACCGTGGGCATATGGACAATGACGCACGAGTCGTTGCCCGCCAGTCGAAGTGGCGAGGTCGCCAGTGAGGTCGAGTCGCTCGGCTACGGCGCACTGTGGATCCCCGAAGCGTGGAGCCGTGAGGCATTCACGAGCGCGGGGCTCCTGCTGACTGCCACATCGTCGATGGTCATCGCGACGGGGATTGCGAACATCTGGGCTCGCGACGCCGTGGCGACCAGCAACGCCGCCAAGACGCTCAATGCCGCCTACGACGGGCGTTTCGTGCTCGGTCTGGGCGTGAGTCACCGACCGCTCGTCGAGCGCTTGCGTGGTCACGAGTACGCCGCCCCCGTCGTCGCAATGCGTGACTACCTGACCGCCATGGACGCGGCGCCAATGTTCGCGCCCGAGGGTCAACTTCGTGTCGCGCGCGTCATCGCGGCCCTCGGTCCCAAGATGCTCGAGTTGGGCGCCACCCTGGCCGACGGCGTGCACCCGTACCTGGTGACCCCAGAGCACACCGCACTCGCGCGTGCGGCGGTCGGCGACAAGTTTGTGGGCGTCGAGCAGGGGGTCGTCCTCGGACAGAGCCACGAGGAGTACCTGAAGCGCGCCCACGCCTACCTAGAGATCTACACCGGTCTCGACAACTACAAGAACAGCTGGCGACGTCACGGCTTTGGCGACGAGGACTTCGTTCGTGGCGGATCCGAGCGGCTCTGTGACGCCATGGTCGTGCACGGCGACGAGGGTGACGTGCTTGCTCGCATCAACGAGCATCGCGAGGCCGGAGCGGACCACGTCTGCCTCCAGGTGCTGGGGAACGAGTTGAATGAGCCGCCGCTCGACGAATGGCGCCGACTGGCGCCGGTGGTGACGGCGTAGTCCGACTGCTTAAGCCTCATTCCCGCCGGGGCCGAAAATGATCACGTCGCCGGGTCGAGTGCCCGATGAACCACGCAGGAGCCGCACGAATGACCCGATGACGAACAACGTCACGAACTCGAGGATCCCGATGAAGATCCAACCAATGGTGATCCAGAACAGTCCGGCGGCGAGACCCCTTAGGAAGCCGTCGCGGATCATCGCGGCGATCCACAGCGGCACCCAGGCCACCATCCAACTAACGAACGGGGCCACGAACGATGCGGCGACTCGGCGGCGAAGTCCGAGGTACACGCCAAAGAGCGCCGTGACGCCAAAGCCGATCCAGTAGTCGCCACGATGCGCGCCGTGATGGGCTTCAGCGATGAAGAGGACCGCCGCCATCACGATCGACCAGATGATCATTGGCGCCGTGACGTTGCCTCCAGCACGATTCCTCGCTTGAATGAAGACTGCGCTCATTGCATCAACTTAGTCAGTGCCCCGTCCAACGCGACAGAAATTGACAGTACGCTGCAGTCGTGACCTTGGGCGTCCTCGCACTTCTGGGCTCCGGCGAGATCGCTCCCAGCATGACCAAAGTGCACCGTCAACTACTGAAACGCCTCGACAGCGTCCAGGCCGTCTCCCTTGACACCGCCTATGGCTTCCAGGCCAACGTGCCCCAGATGACCGAGAAGATCCTCGAGTACTTCGCGACGTCGCTTCGACTCGACATCAAGCCCCTGCACTTCATGTCCTACGCGGACTCGACCGACGTCGAACGCGCGGCGTTTCGCCAAGAAGTTCGTGCGGCCAACTACGTCTTCGCTGGACCGGGCAGCCCGAGCTATGCCGTGCATCAATGGGCCCCCCTCGGCATCGAAGAGGATCTGCGCGGAACGCTCCAAGCCGGTGGCGTTCTCTGTTTCGCCTCCGCCGCCGCACTGACTTTGGGGTCACTCACGGTGCCGGTCTACGAGATCTACAAAGTCGGCACGAAGGCCCATTGGTTGCCGGGACTCGACGTCCTCTCACTGGCGGGGATTCGCGGAGCAGTCATTCCTCACTACGACAATGCCGAAGGTGGCAACTACGACACCCGCTTCTGTTACCTCGGCGAAGAGCGCCTCGTTGAACTCGAACGTCAGCTCCCTGACGACACCGGGATCCTCGGCGTTAATGAACACACGGCGGGCATCATTGACCTGGAGAACAAGACGCTGAGTGTCCTCGGCAAAGGAAGCGTCTATTGGCGCCGCCACGGGTCAACGCGAACCTTCGCCAGCGGTTCCACGGTTGATCTCGCAGAGATTCAGACGTTCACGCCTGACGCCGAAACTGTCCGCAACGAGCCGGCCGCCGACGTGAGTGACCTCGACACGCTCGTCGCACTCGCCGGCCAGGGCGGTCCGGCATCAATCGACGCGATCGCCTCACTGGCACGTCGAGCGACCACCGGGGGTGCTGGCTACATTGACCCCACGGATCTCGTGTCGGGACTCCTGGCCCTTCGAGTAAAGGCACGCAGTGAGAAGAACTTCGCCTTGGCGGACGAGATCCGCGACGTGATCGTTGCCTCGGGTATTGACGTCATGGACACGCCCGACGGCTCGACCTGGTCAATCAAGTAACGCTCGGCGGCATCGGCTACCAACGTCGCTGTCACCACAACGTCGTGCCTAGTTCACTGTCGCCACCAACGTAAAGAGACCCTCTCCTTTCGGAGAGGGTCTCTTTACTTCGTACCTGAAGAGTTACTTCGTAGTGTTGTACTTCACGTGCGTTGTTTCACCGTTCTTGAAGGTGATCGTCAAGGTGTGTACACCCCTCTTCGATGTCATCTTTGTGGTGATGTGAAGCGTCAGCAACTTGCCACTGTCGCCATAGACAGAGACCCTTGTTCCGGGATTGTTGCTGGTGACCTTCGGCTGGCCATAGAAGTGCGTACCCGAGACAGTGACCTTCGAGGTCTTGCCGAGGTGAGCAAGTCCGTGAGCAGCCGTGGCCTTTGGAGTGGGCGTCGCCGTCTTCGGGTTCGGTCCACCGTTAAGGGTGAAGGTACCGGAACCACCATCGACGTTGGTCAGTGTCACCGTGCTCGACGTACCAGCAGTGGCATTCGAGTCGGTGGTCACAAGCAACGTCACCGTTGTGGGCGTCGAAGCAACAGCCAGGACCGTGTAGTCCGGGTTGGCGCTGGAGGCAGTGATGCCACTTTCGAAGCCCGTGCCGGTGATGGTGATTTCGCGGTTAGCGGTGAAGGTCGGCACGTAGTACACGCCCGTCACTGCCGGGACCGGGTTCACGGTGATGTCATTGATCTCCGTGAGTGAGCCGGCACCAACCGGGTTGGTGACAACGAGTCCGTCAAGGATTGGCGTGGAGCCAGAGAAACTCACTGGCGTCACGAGGACCTTGATGATGTTGCAGGTGCCGACATTAACGCCACCAATACCATTGCAGGTTGCGAGCGGGTTGACTGTGTCGGAAACCGTTGCAGGACCGAACGTGTCAACACCGGTGACCGCGCCCGTTACGACGGCGCCGGCAACGAAGCCAGAGCCAGTGATCGTAATGGTCGTGGGCACGCCGTCAAGAATCGCCTTTGGCGCACCAGTCACCGGCGAGAGAATGCCCGGAGCCGCAACAGCCACGAACGCGTTGGTGACTGAACCAGCACCACCGTTGGGGTTCGTAACCAATGCTGACTGCTGACCAATCGTGTTAGTCGTGCCAGTCGGCGGATCGGTGACCGTTCCATACACACCGTTCGGAGTCACGGACGTGATTGCAGCAGTGGCAGCAGAACCGCCACTAAAGGTCACAATCGCGCCAGCGGAGTAGCCCGCGCCGATGATGTAGAACGGCACCGCAGTCGAACCAGCAGCGATGCTGCCATTCGGCGTGAAGTTCTGCAGGACAGAGCCATTCACCATGAACGACGGAAGCGGGTCAGACACAACCGCCACCGCAGGCGTTTTCGCAGTTGCGGTAGCGGAACCAACGGTGAACACCAAGCTGTCTCCGCCCGACCCCGTGCCGTAGCCCGTGTAGCCGAATGCAGTGATGTCAATCGTCGTTGCGCTAACGCTTACTGCTGTGCAGGTCGGCAAGAGGCCCACCGAAAGATCAGGGTGCGTAGCAACCAATGAGCAAGTGATGCCGCTCGTTGGGAACGCCGTACCGGTGACCACAAGTGGCGTCGACACCGATGGCACAGTGCCACCGGCAGCAATTGACGTGGGTGCAATGGCCGTGATGACCGGCTGCCCTGAGACTGTGAACGCTGCGGCCAACGTGCCCGCACCGTAGGTAGCAGTACCAGCTCCGACCGAGTAGGTAAGGGTGAGCGAGTCAGTCCCGTTCAGCATTGCCGGCGCGGCGGTCAACGTGACAGTTGCGGTCGTAGACGTGTCCGTAGGCTCAGTCAAGACCTGACAGACGATTGCCGGGTCGGAAGTGCCACAGGACATTCCTCCCACCACAAAGTTCGTACCGGTGACACCAATGGTTTCCGTGCCTCCGGCCGTGAGATTTCCGACCGTCGTGACGGCGGAGACTGTCGGACCAGCGACGATGTTGATGGTGCCACTGTAGGTCTCGAGACCATCGGTGAACGAGATCGGTACGCCTACGGCGGCTGGTGTGCCGGCCTTGACATTGATCGTCGTCGTGATGTTGGTCAGCGTGTCATTGGTGATTGCACCAAAGGTCACACCGGCGTTCGTCGAACTGCCAGTCCAGTCTGCCGGGGCAGAAGCGTCCGTGTTCTGACTAAGGAGCAAGTTGAGCGTTGCACCATTCGCGCCAGCACCAACCGTGTTCACTGCACCAAACGGCGCAACGCCCTCGAAAGGAGTGACCGCATTCGCCGTGGCCAGAGTCGTGCTCGTGATCGTGCCGGCAGTCGTGAAGGCGAAGAAGCTGGGGTTAACTTCCACAGCGCCCGCACCATTAGTGATCGTCGCCTGCACGCGGTCGTTAATCGACTGCGGGTCAGAGTTGTCAATGACTTCCGCGGCGACACCAGAGCCGCCAGCACCTGTGTGACTGTCAGCCAGTGCCGGGGTGATACCAACGACACCGGTGGTCAGGTTCACAGACGTCGCCGTCACTGTCTCAGGCGTGGTGAAGAACGCGTCGCCCTTGATGGTCAGCGAGTCGCCAACCAGGATGGGACCAGCAACCGAAGAGTTGTTGGCGAGGTTACTCACAGTGATGGCGCTCTGACCAGGTGTGGCCGGGGAAGTCAGCCAGTCACCTGTGTCGCCAGAGCGGACCTTGGGAACAGTCACAGCAAGTGTCGCCGTGTTGCCATTGACCACTGTCACCGTACCGGTAACACCGTCACTGTTAGCCACGCCGCCAGTGGTGAAGCTCTGGAACGAAACTGCCGAACCAGTCGCGAAGCCGAAGCCCGGGAGGTAGGCGTTGACCGAGTAGGTACCCGGGTCGAGGGTTCCAACGGTCGCGCCAGTCCCCGAAGCCGTGTAGGCGCTCAAGGGGTAGGGACCTGAACCTGCGGTCTGGTAAATCGCAACGCCTGCGGTCTCAGCATTCGTCCCGTTGCCGATCGTCAACGTGTTGTTCGTGAACCCCGGCACCACAGGATTTGCAGCGGCAGGGAAGGGGAACTCAACGGTGACGCCAGCGGCGTGTGCGAACTGGGTCCCGGTGCCACCACCGGTCCTCGTGATGCCCGAAAGGACACCCGTCGTCCCAGCTCCTGCGGCCAGCGTGCCGGTCACCTGTTCGGTCGAGGTGCCGTCGATGATCGTCGCAGTGATGGTGCCAGTCGGGATACCAGTGGCGTCCGTCACGGTCAATGTTGCGGCGCCAGCCAAAAGTGCGGCCGTCGTCGTTGACGTTGCATAACGTGGAACTTGAACCTTGATGGTTGCGGTGTTCGTGGAGTCAACTGACACGACGGTGCCGACCAAGGACTCGCTGACGTTTGACACTAAGGCCTTCTTCACGGTGACCGTTGAAGCGGTCGTGATTGGGAACGTTGATGTGCCCTGTACGTGGATAATCGAGTCGGTTCCTGCAGCCAACCAGCCCGAGACCAAACCGAGCGACGGTGCGATAGGAGCGGCAGGACCAGAGGTAGTTACAGCGGCAGCCTCACCGATTCCGATGAGGTTGGCCGGAGCAACACTGGTCGTGTCAGGGTTCACGACGCTTACTGCCAGTTGACCAAGAGCGGTCCCCGGAGCGATCGTTACTAACTCAGTCATGGTCGTGCTGTTCACGAACGTCGGGTTCGAAACCGTGACACCCGTGTAGGGAGTAATCGTGAGAACGGCACCCAGCTCGAAGCCGGTACCACTGACCGTCACCGTCACCGACGAAGGATTGGTGTTGATAGCGGGGATGCCGAGTTCGTTGGGAGTCACGCCTGTAATGGAGACGGCAGTCACCCCGGCATTCGCGGTGTAGGAACTTGTTGCGACACCAGCATTCGTGGTGATCTCGCCACCCTGAGTGCCAGAGACAGTGATGGTGGCCGCACCAGCGGTCAATCCTGCGTTACTGACAGGGAAGCTCAACGTCGTGCCAGCGTTGTTCCACGTTGCCGTGGGGTGCTGCGTAGCACTACCGGTCTGCGTAATAGCGACCGTCGCGAATTCGAGACCCGTGCCGGTGATGGATACGGTCGAGTTCGCTGCACTGCCCGCCGTACCGGTGTTTCCAGCGATCGTCGTGACCTGTGGACCATTGTCGATACCAAGGCCAACCGGGAATGCGGCGGTGCCACTGTCATCGGTCAGCGTGACGGGATAGAAGCCCGTAGGCGTGGTGGAGGAAGTGGTGATCGTCGCAGTAACGGTTGCCGCACCCTCGACGATGTTCGAGAACGTGACGCCGGTCGCGGTGGTTGTCAACGTGACATTCCCTCCCACGGCCTGGTCGTTCGCGAAGCCGGTACCGGCCGCTTCGAAGTTACCTGAGAAGCCCTGACCAACGACTGCGTACCCATTGGTGCAGTTTGTGATCGTCGTGTTGGAGGCGACAGAACAGGTAAGTGTCGGCGCGGTGGCCGCACTAGCGGGTCCAGCTAATGCCACCAAGGGCACTGCTGAGGCAACCAGCACGGCGAGGCCAGCAAGGCCCTTAGCCATCTGGCGGGGTATGCGACTAAATGTTTTCACTTCACTCCATTCACAGGGGCCGACTCCCATCGACCTAATTAACTTGAGATAACGCGGTACAGCAGAAATTCGACACGAGGCGGGCGCCCCGTGACAATCCACGGTCGCTTCCTCTGCAGTCAGTATAGAGAACGGCCCTAGGCCAGAGCGAATACTGAAATACATTCTTCATCAGGGGAACTCCTTGTGGAGAACTTTGTGGTCAATTTTGTAGTACCTGATGAGGGCCATGAAATTGCGAGGCCACTTAGGCACTCCGTAACCACGTATCGGGCCACTGAAAAACGTCACAGAGTCGTAACTCCCATAGTTGACGCGAAGTTGATGCACGAAGTCGTGCGCGCACACTCAATTTGCGACAGAAACGACCCACAACATCGTGACTACTGCGTAACGCAATTGAGAGCAGCGTCCATCGCGAGCAGATCCGCCCCAGTGCGTCGCTACTTTGTGCGCAGTCGACGACGACCTGAGACAATCCGTGCTCATGACCCGCGACGCGGGCGTCGACTCGTCGGTTCTGGCCTCCTCAAGCCTCAGAGCGCCGAGAAACAACCGAGGTGGCAAGGACTAATGTTCCCGAATGCCGACGTATATATAGGGGAATCGAACGGAATCCGGGATTTTCGCGTTTAAAATGTCGAAACACCAGTCCTTGACTGGATTTTCGGCCAAAAAGATCTGGGGGCGTTACGCGACGGCGCAGCGGTTCGGACCCAGCTCCAACGTCGCCGCCTCGTCGCTTCTCTGCTCGGTCCCGGCGTTAATACGCACGATGTGTTTGTAGTTCGGGGGACGATCCTTGACGTTAGCGATGGCCCAGGCCACAAAATCGTCTTCGCTCAACGAGAGGGCCGGGAGCGTCGTGCGAAGTACGCCGAGGGATCGAGCAACGAAGTGGCCGTAGTGCACCTCGACGCTGGCGCCATAGTGCGCCGGAAAAACGACAATGTCGTCGCGTAAGGGCAAGACCCGTTCATGAATGCTCCGATAGAGCGAGTGGGCGAACGGCTCGACCTGATCGGCCAAGTCGGGTCGTCCAACACTCTCGAGGAAGATGGTGTCACCAGTGAAGATCGCACCATTGCCCAACTGGTACATGGTCGAACCCTCCGTGTGACCGGGAACGCTGACCGCCGAAATCGAGAGCGCGACACCCGGTGCCAGCGCGATGCTTCGCCCGTCGCGCAGTGGCTCGAATTCGAACGTGAAGTGGTCCGCGGGATTGAGCCAAAGTGCCGCACCGCTCGCCGCGACCAAGTCACGCGCGCCACTGAGGTGGTCAGCGTGAAGGTGCGTGTCAAGGACGTGCGTGATGGTCCACTGGTGCCGTTCAGCGATCCTTCGATATTGGTCGATCTCGAGCGACGGGTCGATAACGACGCACTCGACTCCGGCGCCGATCACGTACGAAAGGCATCCCTTGCCCCTGCGACGCAGCTGGACGACCGTCGCGCCGGCGAATTGACCTTCGACCGAGTCGTAGGTTGAGGCCCAGGCATTCATGCCGCCGTCAAGGACTTCGCTTGAGCGGCCGTGGTCAGCGAGCAACTCGGCACCTTGCTGGGCGCGGGCACCCATTGCACAGATCGTGACAACGCGGGCGCCGGTGGGAACCTCGTCGAGTCTCGCCTCCAACGCTCCCAAGGGGATGTTGTAGACACCGGGAATCGACCACTCAGCGACTTCATCCTCTTCTCGAACGTCCAGGAGAAAGGGTCGCTCGTTACTGTCCAGGAGGGGAAGCAATTCGTACGTCGAAATACTGGAAATCAAGTCGCTGTACGCCACGCGAAAAGTCTAGGAGCACTTTCGCGCATAATGTCGACTGACGTTCCCACGAAAGGTTGCACCATGTCCGAACTTCGCAACATCAACGTCGCCGAGGCGCTCGCCTTCATCAGCGATGACGCCCTTTTACTGGACGTTCGAGAGGACAACGAGTGGGAGGCCGGACACGCCGCCGATGCCACGCACATTGCACTCAGTGAAGTGCCCGATCACCTGGAGGATTTCGCCAAAGACCGACTAATCGTCTGTGTATGTCGCTCCGGAGCGCGCTCCGCCCGCGCCGCCACGTTTCTTCTCCAGAACGGCTTTGACGCCGTCAATCTCGAGGGTGGCATGCGGGCGTGGGCCGACGAAGGAGAGCCCCTCGTCGGCGAGGGCGACGAGCCGGGCATCATTTAACTTCGACCGTTGAATCCAAACATCAAGGCGCACGTGAAACTCGTCGCGGTACTGTCACCGGTTCTTCGGATCTGACCTAGTTCTTCGACGTGGCAGCCGTCACCTTGTTGACGGTGAATTCATTGGCGAAACACGACTCGACCCCAACCGCGACTACCAACCGAAGGGCGACGGCTTCCAGCGATAATCTGCACAGGTTCAGCTGTTCACGATGACGTGACAGATTTCAAAAGCAGTCCCAACGGGATTCGAACCCGTGCCTCCACCTTGAGAGGGTGATGTCCTAGGCCACTAGACGATGGGACCATGAAGTCAACGACGCCCAACTCCTCATCGCTGCATTCGCTCGGGGGCAAGGACTCGAACCCTGAATAACTGGACCAGAACCAGTTGTGTTGCCAATTACACCACCCCCGAAGGGCTCGGAAATCCTACCCGACATTCGAAAGAAGCTGCCAGCGCCACACCATTCGCGTTAGTCGAACCACGAACTGAATCGACCGTAACCAATGATGCGACCGATGCCGACGCCGAACGTCTCCTTGAGGTAGTACTTCCACAGCGAATGCTTCACCGTTGGTGAATTGCGCACGGGAGACGGAAACGGAGTGAGACCTTGTGACGAGGAGATGGCCATGGCCCGGTCCTCGTGGAAGGGATCGGTCACCGTGAGTACGGTCGTGATGTGTTGCGCGGCAAGTTTCGGGACCACGGTCGCGACGTTCTGCCACGTGTTGGTGCCCGCGCCTACCAGGATCTTCGACGAGGGAACGCCCTTGCCTTCTAGATACGTTGCCGACACACCGGCTTCCGTGAACTGATCGCCCGGTCGTTTGCCGCCGGTGACCGCAATCCACGGCGCGCGGTCCTTGTGCCACAGCGCCAGCGCCTGATCCAAACGGGCCCGCAACTCGGGCGACGGTGTTCCGTTGTCTTCAGTGGTGCCAAACACGAGGATTGCCTGCGCGTGCCGAGTCGAATGCTCGTGACCCGTCAGCCATACCTGCACGAAGGTCACCGCGAAGTAGATGATGACGATGCTGATCACTAGCGAGATGATGCGCAGGATCAGTTTGAAGGGGCCGAAGATCACGCGCCGGCACGAACTAACGCGTCACGAAGTCGTTGCAGCACCTTCTCTCGTCCGAGCAGTTCCATCGACTCAAAGAGCGGTGGGCCCACTGACGTGCCGGTCACCGCGCAGCGGATGGGTGCCTGACTCTTGCGCAGCGCCATGCCCAGTGGCTCGCCGAGTGCCAGCGTGGCCTCGTGAAGGACGTCGGTCGTCCAGGTCACCGTCGCGAATCGTTCAATCGCCGAGCGAAGCAACGTCTGTGCCGCGGGGTCGTTGCGAATGATCTTGTCGAAGGTCGCGTCATCGTAGGGGACGTCGTCCAAGAAGAAGAAACTGACCATCGCGGGAATCTCTCCCATCGTGGCGACCCGTTCTTGGACGAGGTGTGCGACCTGGGCGAACAGCGCCACGTCGAACTGCTCGCGCGACCACGGCACTGCTCGGTCACTCGGACGCCATTCGTTCGACCACGGAGCGACCCATGGTGTGGCCGTTTCGATGAAGGCGTCCAGCGAGAGTGCGCGGATGTACTCACCGTTCATGTGCGTCAACTTCTTCACGTCGAAGAAGGCCGGCGAGTGTGAGACGTCCTCCAGCCGGAACTGAGCGACCAGCGTCTCGCGGGACACGATCTCCTCATCACCGCGTGGACTCCAACCGAGCAGCGCCAGGTAGTTGACGAACGCGGACGAGAGGTAACCCTGGTCCCGGTAGGACTCGACGGCGACCGGGTCCTTTCGCTTGGAGAGTTTCTTGCGCTGCTCATTGACGAGCATGGGCAGGTGGGCGTAGAGCGGATGGGGAACGAACGCGACTTCTGGACAGTGGTTCAACGCCTCCCACATCATCACCTGCTTGGGAGTCGTGGGTAGCAGGTCCTCGCCGCGGATGATGTGCGTGATGGCGTCGCTTCGATCATCGACCATATTGGCGAGTGGATACAACACTCCACCGTTGGAGCGCACCACGATGAAGTCCTCGTAGCTGTCGTGCGGGAACGAGACGTCGCCACGAACGATGTCGGGCACAATGGTCACGCCTTCGTCAGGGACGCGAAAGCGAAGTACCGTTACCTCGGAGCGCACGACGTGTCGATCACGGCAGAAGCCGTCGTACCCGGGTTTGGCGTTGCCCTTGATGCGCTCGTCAATCTGCTCGCGCGTGCAGTCACACGCGTAGAGATAGCCATTCGCGTAGAGGGCCTCCGCACTCGCCACGTGTTCGGCCCACAATTCGCTCTGGAGAAAGGGCCCGGCGTCGAAGTCCAGACCGAGCCACGCCATGGCGGTCACGATGCCCTCGCGCGCGTCATCGAGATTGCGCGCGGCGTCGGTGTCCTCGATGCGGAGGATGAAGAAGCCGTCGTTTTGACGTGCGAAGAGCCAGTTGAAGAGAGCCGTGCGCGCGGAACCAACGTGAAAGAAACCCGTTGGTGAGGGCGCCATGCGGACTCTGGGTCCGGTCACGACTTACTCCTCAAGAGAGAGGGCGCCGTTGGGACAGCTCGCCACAGCCTCGCGCAGACGTTCGTCGAACGCCGGGCCGGGGTTCTCATTCAGCACGTACATGAAGCCGTCGTCGCGCACTTCAAAGATCTCGGGCGCGATGCCCATGCAGACGGCGTTGCTGGAGCAGGCGTCGTAATCGACCACAACCTTCATAGGGACTCCTTCAAGTGACGAACGCTCACCATCGTACTCAGGGTGGGCGAATCCACGATGCGACTGCGTACACTCTGAACCGTCAAAGAGGAGGACAATGGACAAGCGAGCACTCGGATCACTGCAGGTGTCAGTCGTTGGCGTGGGTTGCAACAACTTCGGGAGCCGGCTCGACCAGGCCGGCACGAACGACGTCGTGGGCGCCGCCATCGACGCCGGCATCAACTTCTTCGATACCGCCGACATTTACGGCGGGACCAAGTCCGAAGAGATGCTCGGTGTCGCGCTCGGCAAATGGCGTGACGAGTTCGTCATCGCCTCGAAGTTCGGCATGCCGATCGACGACACGCACTTTGGCGCCAGTCCCGCGTACGTGCGTCAGGCCTGCGAGGACTCGCTGCGTCGACTCGGCACCGACCACATCGACCTGTATCAGTTGCACTATCCCGACGACACCGTGCCGATCGCCGAGACCCTCGGTGCGCTGCACGAACTCATCGCGCAAGGAAAAGTCCGCGAGATTGGTTGCTCGAACTTCACCGTCGCCCAGTTGCAGGAGGCGAAGAGCGCGGCCGGCGACGGACCAGCGTTTGTGTCAGTGCAGAACCAGTACTCGCTGCTCGAGCGAGAGCCCGAGCGTGACGGTGTCCTCGACGCCTGCGACTCGCTGGGTGTCAGTTTCCTGCCCTTCTATCCGCTCGCCAATGGACTTCTCACCGGGAAGGTACGCCCCGGTGAGCCGCTCCCAGAAAACTCACGCCTCGCCAAGATGGCACCGGAGCGAAGCGTCCATTGGCTCGGCGACGAACTGCAGAGCAAGGTCGCAGCACTGCTCGACTACACCGACGAGTTGGAGGTTCCCATCCTGTCACTGGCGTTCTCGTGGTTGCTCAGCCACGCAGCGATCTCGAGCGTTATCGCTGGCGCGTCCAACGCCGACCAGGTACGCGCGAACGCCGCCGCTCCTCGCACACTGAGCAAGGACGTCGTGGCGCGGCTCGACGAGTTGACGAGTTAGTTCGCCTTGACGGCCGCCACCATTTTGGTGAGCGTGTCCTTCGCGTCGCCAAAGACGAGTGTCGTCTTGGGGTTGTAGAGCAAGTCGTTCTCGATGCCCGCGAAACCCGGACGCATCGATCGCTTCAGGAAGACAACATTCTCCGCCAAGTCGGCGTGAATGATCGGCATGCCGTAGATCGGCGAACTGGGGTCGTCAATCGCGGCGGGGTTCACGGTGTCGTTCGCTCCGACCACGAGCGCGACGTCCGCCGTTGCCAACTCGGAGTTCGCCTCGTCCATCTCGAGGAGCTGTTCGTACGGGACGTTCGCCTCGGCGAGCAGGACGTTCATGTGACCGGGCATGCGACCGGCCACCGGGTGAATGGCGTAGAAGACTTCGATCCCCTTGGACTCCAACAGTTCGGCCAGTTCGCGCAGCACGTGCTGGCCCTGGGCGACGGCCAGACCGTAGCCGGGGATGATCACGACGCGTGAGGAGAATCCGAGCAGGATGGCGATGTCCTCGGGCGTGCCCGATCGCACGCTTCGTCCGTCGTCACGGGTCGTCGCGCCGCTCGCCGTAATGACCGAACCGAAGGCCGAGAAGAGCACGTTGGAGAGGCTGCGCCCCATGGCCTTGCTCATGAGACGCGTGAGCAGGATGCCCGACGCCCCGACGAGTACACCGGCGACGATGAGCAGGTTCGACCCGAGCGTGAAACCCGACGCGGCGACGGCCAGTCCGGTGAAGGCGTTCAGTAGTGAGATCAACACCGGCACGTCCGCGCCACCGATGGGCAGCACGAAGATCACGCCGAGTACGAAGGAGAGCGCGAGCAGGACCCAGAGCAATGTCGTCGAGGCGGTGACCAGAATGGTGACGATCAAGACGAGCGCCCCGAGTCCGACGATCGCGTTGATGACCTGCTGGCCCGGGTAGGTCACGGGCCGACCGGTCATGAGCTCCTGGAGCTTCGCGAAGGCGATCGCCGAACCGGCGAAGGAGACCGTGCCGATCAACACGCCGAGCAGCACTTCGAGGATCACGTACGTCGCGGGGTGGGTCGACTTCACGTGGATGAATTCAGTCAGTGACACCAGCGACGCGGCGCCTCCGCCCACGCCATTGAAGATCGCCACGAGTTGGGGCATCGCGGTCATCTTCACGAAACGCGCCGTCGGCACCGCGATGATGAAGCCAATGAACATCGCGAGCAGTATCAGCCACACGTGGTGCAGGGAGTGACCACCGACGTCGACGTTGTGCACTGTGTGAGCGCCGACGTACTTGAAGAACGTCGCCACGACGGCCACGAGCATGCCAAAGGCGGCAACCATGTTGCCGCGTCGCGCGTGCT
>PLZP01000014.1 GCA_003152215.1 Acidimicrobiaceae bacterium
TGGTAGAGCACCGGTCTCCAAAACCGGTGGTTGGGGGTTCGAGTCCCTCCTGCCCTGCGCAATGAGAGTTTTGTTGGAAGAAGTTCGAACGAGAGACGTGAGATGAATCGCGAACAGAAGCGAATGATGCAGAAGCAGGGTCAGGTCGGTGCCGACGGCACGGCCGCACCTCGTCGCACCTCGCCTCAGGACGTGCAACGTCGCCGGAGCCAACGCACCAGGCCCCGTCAGTTCTTCCGCGAGATCCGTGAAGAGATGCGCCAGGTCTCCTGGCCCACTCGTCCCGAGGTCATCAACTACACCACGATCGTGTTCTTCGTCCTGGTCTTTATGACCTCACTCATCTTCGGACTGGGCTACGGCTTCTCCAAGTTCGTCACGTTCCTGTTCACGAAGTAAGGCAACTATGAGCGACATTGAGACCCCAGTGACCGACGCAGCGAACGACGACGACGTCGCGGCCGCCGATGAGGAGATCCTCGAGATCACCATCATCGAGGACGAGGACGACGAAGAGCCCATTGCCGAGAGCGCCTTTGACCGTCCCGGTCGCTGGTACATCGTGCACACCTTCGCCGGTCATGAGCAAAAGGTGATCGGCGCACTGCGCAACATCATCAAGAGTCGCGAACTCGAAGACCAGATCTACGAGATCTACCTGCCCGAAGAAGACGTCACCGAGTTCAAGTCCGGTAAGAAGGTCACCGTCTCGAAGCGCATGTTCCCCAGCTACCTGTTGATCCGCTGCGAACCGGACCCCGAGATCTTCTACGTCATTGGCTCAACGCCGGGCGTGACCGGATTCGTCGGGGCCGAGAAGACGCGCCCGACGGCCTTGACGCGTCGCGAAGTCGACAACATCATCCGGCCCCACGTCGAAGGCGTGGAAGTGCCGCAGGCCAAGCGACGTATGCCGACCCACGAGTTCGAAGTCAATGACACCGTGCAGATCAAGACCGGCCCCTTCGCCACGTTCTCGGGCCACGTGGCCGAGATCAACGAAGACCAGTTGAAGGTCAAGGTGCTGGTTGACATCTTCGGACGAGAGACCCCGGTGGAGCTCGACTTCACCCAGGTCACCAAACTCTAGAAAACGCCCAAGGAGAGAATCATGGCTAAGAAAATTGTTGCAGTCGTAAAGATCCAGCTCGAGGCGGGCGGCGCCACGCCCGCGCCGCCGGTCGGTACGGCCCTTGGGCCGCACGGTATTCAGACGATGGAGTTCTGCAAGCAGTACAACTCGGCGACCGAGTCAATGCGCGGCACCGTAATCCCCGTCGACATCACGATCTACGACGACCGTTCCTTCTCGTTCATCCTGAAGACGACGCCGACCCCGGTGCTGCTGCGCCAGGCCGCCGGCGTGGCCAAGGGCGCGCACCTGGCCGGCCGTGAGGTCGTCGCCACCGTCACCGACGAGCAGATCGAAGAGATCGCCAAGACCAAGTTGAAGGACCTGAACACCGATGACCTCGAGCAGGCGAAGCTCCAAGTGGCGGGCACCGCTCGTTCCATGGGCATCTCGGTCAAGGGCTAGGAGAGAACATGAAGCACGGCAAGAACTACAAGAACGCGTTGGCCCAGGTCGACCGCGAGGAGTTGCTCACGATTCCCGAGGCCCTGGACAAGGTGAAGAACCTCTCGACCGCCAAGTTCGACGAGACCGTCGAGCTCGCCGTTCGACTCGGTGTCGACCCACGTCGCGCCGAGCAGATCGTGCGCGGCACGCTGTCGCTGCCCGCGGGTACCGGCAAGACCAACCGCGTGGCCGTCTTCGCCGCCGGTGAAGCGGCCCAGGCCGCGCGCGACGCGGGCGCTGACGAAGTCGGCGCCGAGGACCTCGTCGCCAAGGTCGCCGGTGGATTCCTCGACTTCGACGTCGCGATCGCGACGCCGGACCTGATGGGTCAGGTCGGTGGACTCGGACGCGTGCTCGGACCGCGTGGTCTCATGCCGAACCCCAAGACGGGCACCGTCACGATGGACGTCGCCAAAGCCGTCACCGAGTTCAAGGGCGGACGCGTCGAGTACCGCACCGACAAGATCGGCAACGTGCAACTGCGCGTCGGCAAGGTCAGCTTCAGCCGTGATGACCTGGCGCGCAACGTGCAGGCCGTCATCGACGAGATCGTTCGCGTGAAGCCGGCGAGCGCCAAGGGCCGCTACATCATGAGCGTCACGGTCTCCTCCACCATGGGCCCCGGCGTGAAGATTGACCCGGCGCGTACGAAGGACGTGGACGAGGCCCTCGTCTCGGCCTAAGTCGTTTTGACGCGGTGGGTTCGCGTCACTAGCATTGAGCACCGCACGAAGCCTGTGCCGCAGATTTTGAAAGAACGCCGAAGACATCCGGTGGGGAATACCCATAAGTGACCAAATGGTCCGCCTGACGAGGAGTTCGAGTCTCGACTGAGACTCGTTCGCTTGGATGTCCCGGCCCGAACCGGGCGGTATCCGGCGAAGGAGCAGTATGAGCAAGGTTCAGCCCGACAAGGTCGCCACCATCAACGAGGTAAAGACCCGCGTCGAAACGACCACGACCGCGGTCGTGACGGAGTACCGCGGTCTCACCGTGGCTCAAATCTCCACTTTGCGTCGTCAGCTGCGCACGCTTGGTGCCGACTACAAGGTCTTCAAGAACACGCTCGTTCGTCGCGCCATTGCCGGTACGGACGTCGAGTCGCTGTCCGAGTTCCTCGTTGGCCCAACGGCCATTGCCTTCATCGACGGTGACGTCTCGGCCGTCGCCAAGGCGCTGCGCGACTTCGCTCGCGAGACCCCCAAGTTGATCGTGAAGGGTGGCGTGGTTGACGGTAAGCCGATCACCAAGAACGACCTGAACGCCCTCGCCGATCTCCCGAGTCGCGACGTCATGCTGGCCCAGTTCGCCGGCCTGCTCGCCTCACCGTTGCGCACGATGGCCGCTCTCTTGAAGGCCGTCCCGCAAAACTTCGCCTACGGCCTCTCGGCCCTCCTCGAAAGCAAGGGCGGCTCTGTCGCTTCGGCTGATGAGTCGGTCGACGAAGCCGCCGAGACTCCGGCCGGGGTCGAGGAAGCTGCTCCGGCAGCGAGCGACGACGACGCGACACCCGTCGCGGACGTCGCAGTCGAGGAGGAGGCGCCCAGCGCCGAGCCCGAGGCTGTAGCCACCGAGGAGGAGGCACCCGCTGCCGAGCCCGAGGCTGACACCGAGGCGCCCGCAGAGGACGCCGCGAGCGAACCGGCCGAATAACCAATTCAACGAAGTACGAAACGAAGAAGAGAAAGGAATCACCATGGCTGCAACATTGACCAAGGAACAGATCCTCGACGGCATTGCGGAGCTCTCCGTTATTGAGCTCAGTGAACTGTTGAAGGAGTTCGAAGAGAAGTTCGGCGTGACCGCAGCTGCCCCGGCGGCCGTGGCCGCACCGGCCGCCGCTGGTGGTGGAGGCTCTGACGCCCCCGCCGCAGAAGAGAAGAGCGACTACGACGTCATCTTGACGGCCGGTGGCGACAAGAAGATTCAGGTGATCAAGGAAGTGCGTGCACTCACCAGCCTGGGTCTGAAGGAAGCGAAGGACCTCGTCGACGGCGCACCAAAGCCCGTCTTGGAGAAGGTTTCCAAGGCCGATGCCGACAAGGCCAAAGCGTCCCTCGAGGCCGCCGGCGCGACGGTGGAAGTCAAGTAATTAAAGGCTTTTGAAGTGTCACCCCGGCCGGGAGACCGGTCGGGGTGGGCACTTTTCCCGGGGGAGTACTTGACCGGGACCCTGAACCCTCCTAGGGTAAGCGCAACCGTTCCAACGGCCGCGTGTCTCCTAGGGGGGAGCGCCAGTTGCGCATACCCTGAATTTCCCGCTAGAGTTGTAAGACCGTGTCCTTGCACCTAACTTTGTCATCTCTTGACGCCGTTTTGTACGTGTTCCCGGCATATGCCAGCAGTAACCACCCACCAACACGGAGGATAGACCGTTGACGTCTCGGTCCACTAGCCCAGAGCGATTTAACTTCTCGGCACTCGGTGAAGCTCACCCTTTGCCCAACCTCCTCGAAATCCAGCGAGATTCCTTTGACCTGTTTATGAAACAGGGACTCCGCGAGGCCTTCGAGGCGATTTCACCAATCACCGACTTCACCGGTCGACTCTCACTCGAACTCGAGTTCGATCCCGATGACGCGGACTTAAAGAGTCCGCCAAAGTTCACGGTCGAAGAGTGCCGCCAGCGCGCCACGACGTACTCACAGCCCATCTTCGTGCGTGCGCGCTTCTTGAACTCAGAAACCGGCGAGATCAAAGAGCAGACCGTCTTCATGGGTGACTTCCCGATCATGACCGAGCAGGGGACGTTCATCATCAACGGCACCGAGCGTGTCGTGGTCAGCCAGCTCGTTCGTTCACCTGGTGTGCTGTTCCAGCCCGGTAAGGACGAGAAGGTTGCCTTCGAGGGCACGATCCACCCGAGCCGCGGTGAGTGGCTCCAGGTCGACCTCGAAGAGAAGAAGAACAAGGCGGCAAACGCCGGCGCCCGCATTGCGCGTAAGCGTCGCATCTCGATCTTCACGTTGCTTCGCGCACTCGACACCGCAATGGACGAGGCCTTCTTCGAGCGCTTCGTCGCGCACTTTGATTTCCTCGAGGACCAGTTCCACGCGGATTGGAAGAAGGCGCACCTCGAGATCTCCAAGCACATGGACAAGTACAACCTCGAGGACAACCCCGAGAACTTCCTGCGCGCGAGCCAAGAGACCGCCTGGCTCGAGATCTATCGCCGTGCTCGTCCGGGCGAAGTGCAGACCATTGAAGCTGCTCGTCAGTACTTCGAGGGGGCCTTCTTCTCGGAGAAGCGCTACGACCTCAGCCGCGTCGGCCGCTACAAGCTCGACCGCAAGTTGGGCGACGAAGTCGCGAAGAACGTCGAGCTCTTTGGCGACCTGCTCGAGCGTCCCAACGTCACCATGCACGTGCTCTCCAAGGCCGAAGTCTTGGCGACCGCGACGTACCTGCTCAACCTGGCCCGTGACCGCACGGCCAAGGAGACCACGTACCACATCGACGACCAGGACCACTTCGCCAACCGCCGCATCCGCAGCGTGGGCGAACTGATTCAGAATGCGTTGCGCACTGGCCTTTCGCGCATGGAGCGTGTGGTTCGTGAGCGCATGAACACCCAGGACGTGGAAGCAATCGCGCCCCAGACGCTGATCAACATCCGACCCGTGATGTCGGCGATCAAAGAGTTCTTCGCCACCTCACAGCTCAGTCAGTTCATGGACCAGAACAATCCGCTGTCGGGTCTGACGCACAAGCGCCGTCTCTCGGCACTGGGACCAGGTGGTCTGAGTCGTGAGCGTGCCGGTCTCGAAGTCCGAGACGTCCACTCCTCGCACTACGGACGCATGTGTCCGATTGAAACGCCCGAGGGCCCGAACGTTGGTCTGATTGGCTACCTGGCGAACTACGCGCGCATCAACGAGTACGGCTTCATTGAGACGCCGTACCGCGTGGTGACGTCGGGCAAGGTCACCGGTGAGATCAAGTACTTCACCGCCGACGAGGAAGAGCGCTTCGTCATCGCCCAGGCCAACACCGAGGTCGATGACAAGGGCGTCATCCGCGCCGAGCGCGTGCTCGTTCGTCGTGGGCCAGTCGGCACCGGACTTCGCGTGGGCTCGTCCAACAAGTCATCGTCGACCACGTCGGAGATTGACTTCGTGAAGCCCGACGAGGTCGAGCTGATGGACGTCTCGACCAAGCAGATCATTTCGGTCGCCACGTCACTGATTCCCTTCGTGGAGCACGACGACGCGCAGCGCGCGTTGATGGGCGCCAACATGCAGAAGCAGGCCGTGCCGCTCATCATGCCCGAGGCGCCCTTCGTGGGCACCGGGATGGAGGCGCGCGCCGCACTCGACTCCGGCGACGTCTTGATCGCCGAGGGCGATGGTGTCGTGAAGCTCGTCTCGGGCGACCGCATCATCGTCGAGTACGACAAGGACGTCACCGACCGCTACGGCAAGGCGTTGGGGAAGAAGCAGTACAACCTCAACAAGTTCCGTCGTTCGAACCAGGACACCTCGATCAACCAGAAGCCCCTCGTCTTCGGTGGCGAGATCGTCACCGAGGGTGACCTCTTGGCCGACGGCACCAGCACGGTCAACGGCGAGCTCGCGCTCGGCAAGAACCTGCTCGTCGCCTACATGCCGTGGGAGGGCTACAACTNNCAACTACGAGGACGCCATCATCCTCAACGAGCGACTCGTTCGTGACGACGTCCTCACGTCGATCCACGTGAAGGAGTACGAGATCGACGCTCGCGACACCAAGCTTGGTGCCGAGGAGATCACTCGTGACATCCCGAACCTGCCCGACGACATCTTGGCGGACCTTGACGACCTCGGCATCGTGCGCATTGGCGCCGAAGTCGAGCCCGGCGACATCCTCGTGGGCAAAGTCACGCCGAAGGGTGAGACCGAGCAGTCCCCCGAAGAGCGACTGCTGCGAGCGATCTTCGGTGAGAAGGCGCGCGAAGTGCGTGACACCTCACTCAAGGTTCCCCACGGCGAGTCCGGCAAGGTCATCGACGTCAAGGTCTACAGCCGCGACGAAGACCACGAGATGCAGCCCGGTGTGAACCAGTTGGTGAAGGTCTACGTCGCCCAGAAGCGAAAGATCAGTGAGGGCGACAAGCTCGCCGGACGCCACGGTAACAAGGGCGTTATCTCGAAGATCCTGCCCGAAGAGGACATGCCGTTCATGTCCGACGGCACGCCGGTCGACATCATCTTGAGCCCCCTGGGTGTGCCGAGTCGAATGAACGTCGGTCAGGTCCTGGAGAGTCACCTCGGTTACGCCGCGCGTCACGGTTGGGAAGGCATTGAAGTCAACTCCACCGTCGGTACCTCTGGTCACGCCGACCAGAAGGACATCGCGACACGTCCGTACCGCAAGACCCGCCCGCGCACTGAGCCGGCCGTCTACGTGGCGACACCGTCCTTCGACGGCGCCCACTGGGACGAGACCGAGCGCGCGAAGGACAAGCCCACCATCCAGCACACCTTTGCGACACTCAACGTCGATGGTCAAAACGGCAAGCGCCTCTTGGCCGGGGACAACGACGGCAAGGTCACGCTCTACAACGGTCGCACCGGTGAGGTCTACGACAGCCCGATCTCGGTGGGCTACGCGTACATCTTGAAGCTCGCCCACATGGTCGACGACAAGATTCACGC
>PLZP01000126.1 GCA_003152215.1 Acidimicrobiaceae bacterium
TCGCCAAACATAATCCGACCGCCTCGGCCGGGATTCTCGGTGCGAAGAAGGAGGCGAGCAATCGAATCCTTCGCTGCGTGCAGCCACTCGAAGACAAAAAACTGTTGGTCGAGGGCATGAGCGCCGTGGCGTTCGCTCGGATTTGGTACGCGCTGTTTTTCGGCCAGATCGCCCTCGAAGGCGAGCATGCACTCTCCATTGATCAGGAGGATTGGCTGAAGGCGTTGCAGGTACTGTCGGACTCTGCCATCCGTCCTGAATACAGCGACCTCGCCTTGTAGGGCCGATCGCTGGCATCAAAGCGTCAGCCCGGGAAACGCGCCCTCGAAGCTTCGAGTTCTTTCACCGCCTCAGCCCGACCCACCCAGTTCTCGACCTTGACCCACTTTGCTTCATCCAAGTCCTTATAGACGGTGAAGAAGTGGCTGATTCTGTCGAGCGTCGCCTTTGGCACATCGGAGATATCGTTCGCTGACTTCCACCTCGGGTCATAGAGGGGCACCGTCAAGAGTTTGGCGTCCTCACCGTTTTCATCGGTCATGTTGCACATGCCGAGAATCTTCGTTTCGATCAGACAGCCTGGAAACGTTGGGTATTCGGTCAAAACGAGTGCATCGAGAGGATCTCCGTCACCACCGAGGGTGTCGGCTATGAATCCGTACTCGGCTGGGTAGCCCATTGACACTATGAGGTGGCGATCCAGTTTGATGGTGTGGTTCTCGTGATCGTATTCGTACTTATTGCGACTGTCACGAGGAATCTCAATGATGACGTTGACGGTGTCCATGAGGTCGTCTCCTTATTAATAGGGCATCTCAGCGATTAGGCCCTCATCAATCGTACCCATCGACGATGGCGACCTTCCTGCTGTCGCCCAAAGTCCTAGAACCGAGCGGACGTAGACTTTGACGTCGTGAGGCCATGGCTCCACGCAGTGAGGAGATCTGATGGAACGAATTGGTGTAGTTGGTTGTGGCCTCATGGGCTCTGGTATTGCCGAAATTGCGGCGCGCGCCGGGGCTGACGTCACCGTGATTGAACGCGACGCTGACGCTTTGGCTCAGGGCAACGCCCGCATTGAACGTTCGCTCACGAGGGCCGTTGCCTCGGGCAAACTTGCTGAGGACGAGGCCAATCGCGCTCGCGGACGCCTCACCTTCGGCGAGGACTTCGCCCTGCTCGGGGATTGCGAGATGGTGATTGAAGCCGTGGCCGAGGATGAGGACTTGAAGGTCGAAGTGTTCAGGAAGCTCGACGCAACCTTGAAGAATCCGGCCGCAATCCTGGCTACGAACACGTCGTCGATTCCAATCATCAAACTGGCCATGGTCACGAAACGTCCCGAGCAGGTAATCGGGATGCACTTCTTCAACCCGGTGCCGATCCTCAAACTCGTCGAAGTCATCTCATCGCTTCTTACGAGCGCCGACACGACCGAGCGCGTCCACGCGTATGCCAGTACATCATTGAACAAACGTGTCATCACCTCGAAGGACCGTGCTGGCTTCGTTGTCAACGCGCTGCTCATCCCCTACCTCCTGTCGGCGATTCGCATGCTCGAGTCTGGATTCGCGAGTGCGGAGGACATCGACACTGGAATGGTTGTTGGCTGCGCGCACCCCCTTGGGCCGTTGGCGCTGACAGACCTCATCGGTCTCGACACCACCTTGGCGGTCGCTGACTCGCTCTACGAGGAGTTCAAGGAGCCCCACCTGGCGCCGCCACCGTTGCTCTCACGAATGACACAGGCCGGACTGCTCGGTCGAAAGTCAGGTCAAGGCTTCTACGCGTACAAGGCGTAGCCGCTGGGTGTGTGCCCGTCCCTGATTTCTAGTCAGTCGCACTTGATCGATCACACAGTGGCGACAGTTCGTCGTGAATCGACGGGTTGACTCGTACACTCATGTGCACCGCATTCGAACGAAGGGACAGATGTGGCGACGTACATCGCGACACTCCAGTGCACCGATGCGCCCGGCATCGTGCGCGCAGCAAGTTCGGCGATCTTCGACGTGGGCGGCAACATCCTCGAGAACGATCAGTTCACCGATCCGGTCACGAATCAGTTCTGCATGCGGTCGCGTTTCGAGTCGGAAGTCGGCATCGAAGAGGTCCGATCACGCCTTCACGACGACCTTGTCCAATTCTCGCCGGCGCTGCATCTACGCAACGAGGAGGTCCATCGCAGGTCCCTCGTCATGGTGTCGCAGTATGAGCATTGCCTCGCCGAACTGCTCTACCGGCGCGACCAGGGTGACCTTCCGCTCGACGTCGTCGCTGTGGTGAGCAATCACACGGAGTGCGCCGACCTCGCACGTCGCTACGACGTTCCGTTTCACGAGATTGCGATCGACGCCACCTCCAAGGCCGACGCTGAAGAGGAGTTGCTTTCCCTGATTCGCCAGTACGACGTTGACTTCGTGATTTTGGCTCGGTACATGCAGATCCTTTCGCCGGACCTTTGCAAGGAATTGATGGGCCGGGTCGTTAATATCCATCACTCGTTCCTGCCGGGATTCACGGGCGCGCGTCCGTATCACCAGGCATACGAGCGCGGAGTGAAGCTGATTGGTGCGACCGCTCACTTTGTCACGCCGGAGCTCGACGAAGGTCCGATCATCGAACAAGACGTCGTTCGCGTCACCCACGCACGCGGACCGAACGACCTCGTTGCACTCGGTCGTGACATTGAACGAAACGTTCTGTTCCGCGCAGTGCATTTAATGGCCGAAGACCGGGTCGCTCTCGTCGGTGACCGAACAGTCGTCTTCTCGCAGTGATCCTCAGGTGACGGCGCTGCGCACTGCGAAGCGCTCATCGAGATATGACGCATCTTCTATGACCGTGGCAATACGCTCGACCGCGTCGTACACGTCCACGAAACGAAGATAGAGCGGCGTGAAACCGAATCGACATATGTCCGGCGCGCGGAAGTCACCAATGACACCCTGATCAATCAGCGCTCGAATTACTCCGTAACCGTTCTCGTGTCGTAACGCCACCTGACTTCCGCGCTTGGCGTGATCGCGCGGTGTCACCACGTCAAAGACTCCTGGAAGACGGTCCTCGATCAAGTTGATGAAGAGGTCAGTGAGGGCCAGGCTCTTCGCGCGAACCTGGTCCATCGACGTCTGATCCCAGATCTCAAGCGCACCGTCCAATGCCGCGAGTGCGAGTATCGACGGTGACGAGGTAACGAACGCCTGCATTCCCTCGGCCGGCGCGTAGTCGAGTTCGAAGTCAAAGGGACGCGCGTGACCGAGCCAGCCGGGCAGCGGATTACGCAGCACGCCTTGCCACGATTGGCGGATGTACATAAAGGCCGGAGCACCCGGTCCACCGTTCAAGTACT
>PLZP01000035.1 GCA_003152215.1 Acidimicrobiaceae bacterium
CTGGTCCCCACGAAGGTCCTGGTCCTCACGAAGGTCCTGGTCCCCACGAGGCTCCGGCCCGCAAGGCTCCGGCCCGCAAGGCTGCGGCCCGCAAGGCTCCGGCCCGCAAGGCTCCCGGTCCCCACGAAGGTCCTGGTCCCCNNCCTAGCAGCGATTCGGGACCGGGCCTTTAGGACAATCCAATCAGCGTTCTTGACTGGCGCTTCGCGAGCGGAGAGACTAACAGGACGGCAACGGCCGGATCATGTGTCCCATCTCCAGGAGTTGATTCTCCACTCGGATTGTTGACGGTGTTGCCAGGCGAAAACGTTTCCACAAACCCCCCCCAGGCCGAGACTCAAAGCGGGATGTCGAAGTAATCGTCAGTTGAAGTTTGTGTAAAGCCCAACGAGGTGTACAGGCCCAGTGCTCGGTCGTTGTTGACTCCGACTTCGAGATGCAATCGTGTCACTCCGGCCCCTCGGGCTTGGTGGCAGACTCGTCGAAGTAGATCGCGTCCAATGCCCATGCCTCGGAGTTGAGGCTCGACGGCAAATCCATATACGCCCCATTGCTCTGGAGTTCGGTGCACGCGAATTGTTGCGATGACTTTTCCGTCGCGTTCGGCCACGAATCTTGATTCATCTGGGGCATCAAGAACCAACGAATCTTCCGATTCACCGAATGCTTCAGCGAGGATACGGGCCTCTTCGGTGATGTCATCGCTCGAAACTGGGCGCAGTATTAGGGATGGATCCGACGGGCCTTCTACCGCTGCTCCATCCAAGTCCAGCGCGTGTTCCGAGTGATCGAGGAACCCGCGACGCGATTCGGCCACGGCCCGACCGCCTGGAGAGGTCCTCGGAATTACGAGCAAGATTTTGTGGCGACCTCGCTCACGGCACAACTCGATCGCTTCGTCGAGCATTCTCGTTCCGATCCCTCGGCGTCGATAGTCCGGATGAACCATCCCAGCAAGCTCCACGGTGGGACCGCCAAATGCATAGAGGCCCAGGAAGCCAACGAGACGACCATCCTCCCGCCAAAGGACGTCTTCCACGGCGTTGCCGGAACGCGACTTGAGGGTATTCCACTCCAATTTGAGTCGCCCACCATCGGCGGACACCGAGTCGACCTCCAGCGCAGCGATCTGCGTAAGGGTCCCGGGGGGAAGTCCACGGGTCAGTTCAAGCACGTCAAACCGTAACCCGGAAGGTCGCGGCACAAGCACGTTCAGCCGAGGCCTTCCACTACGAGACAATGTCCGACGAGAGGATCGCGCTGCTCGAGCACCTAGGCACGTCTAAGTTTGGCGAATCTCGCTGTAGAGCACGCACTGTCCTCGTCCGCGCTGCTTCGCTTCGTACATTGCGTTATCCGCCGCGGCAATTACTGCGTCTGCATCTCCAAACTCGTCGGAACTTACGACGGCTCCCGTACTGGCCGTCACAATTCGCTGGCCAGCCTCCAACTCATACGGTTCCTGAAGGGCCGCGCTGAGCCGGTTTGCGACAATCATTGCTTCCTCTGGGGACCCCACGTCATCAAGAAGAACCAGGAATTCATCTCCGCCCACACGGGCTGCGCTGTCACCTGCCCGTAATACGCCTCGAATCCGCGCTGCCGCATCGACGAGCAGTTCATCGCCAACGCCGTGACCCAGAGTATCGTTGATCTCTTTGAACTTGTCAAGATCGACAAAGATAACGGCGTAGCCCGAATGACGGCGGTTGGCCAGACTCATTCGATGGGAAAGGCGGTCCCAGAACAACGTGCGGTTTGCAAGGCCGGTCAGTTCGTCGTGGAGTGTTCGGCGCGTCAGTTCGTGAGTAATGACCTCAAGTTCAGCAGTTCGGTCCGCGATCTTGCGCTCAATCTCTCCGTATGAAGCTTCGAGCTCCTCACCGAGGAAGTTGACACCCGCAGCGACCGCGTCGACGATATCGCCGAGTGGGCTGACCTTCGCGCGAGCTTCGAACCGAAGAACTGCGAACTCCTGGATCGTGCCCACTATCTCTTCTAGGCGCCGCTCAATGTCGCGCCTTCGCGGATCGTCGCGGTCTGGCTCCGGTCCAGAGTCGGTCGATACCGCCGCATCCCTGGTTCGCAAAGGAGTTCTGTCTTCCGACTCTGGCGTCGTGGTCATGTCATGAATTCCTTGAGCCAGGCGAGAGCAGAGGACTCATCGTTGAACAGTTTCGTTGGCGCCATCGGTCTGCTCACGGCAATGAAGAAATTCCCCACCATCCGGCTTAGCGGAGTGGCGCCCAGTAGAGCGACGGCCGACACGAGATCACCCCGTCGTGCGAACTCGGAGCGCGCGGCTCGGTCCTGGGGGCCGGCGTCGTGAGCGTCCACCAGCAGGGGGCATCGTTTCCCGCCAGTGAGCTTGGTCATCGCGTCAGTAGCCGCGATCGCGTCCTCATAACTCATGACCGCCGCAGGGGCCCAAACGATTTGGACAATTCCGTCGGGCCGAACCCATACCTTGAACTTAGGGTTAATGACCTCTGCGGACTCGTTATCCACCGTGAATTCCATGTGCTAAGACGATGGCCGACTTGCGCGCCAATTCGATGAACATAGAACCGTAATTCTATGTCGGTGGGGGCTCGACCGGCGTCGTTCAGATTTCCCTTCGCAGCACGAGGGAGGTGGGTGTTGGGGTCCCGTATACGTCATTGCTGCCAAGTCCTTATTCGCCAGTCGGAGATTGTGCACGTCGGACCTCCGATACCGTGAATCTCAAATGCGTCTTTCAACCAGGGTGTGCCACGGCAATGGGTTAACTGTGGCGACGCCCATTCGAGTTGAACCCACTATTTGGAAATATTCCAGGAGGACTGCCGTCGGGTTCCTTTGCTCCAGCGATCACTAGTGCGAGATATGAGGTAGCGAAACGAACCGCGCCCTACACCTGTGCTTGATAGGTTCTGATTATCTGACCCAATCGAGAGGACGACTCATATGGCTGGCTGCGCTTCCTGCGGAGGATGTTGCGCTCACTGCGCGACCACTTGTGGTGTTACGGGGGGAGCGTCGTTTGGCGCGATGGGTTCCCCCTTCGTCGGAGGTTTTGGCGGTTTTGGCTTCTTCCCCTTTTTTGGCGGTCGCCACGCGTCGCAGAGTAGCGACGACAGCGCCACACCGGTCGACGGCGACGCACTTGTCGACCCTAACCACTCCGGTCATCGTGAAGCCATCAAGACAATTTCACACGTCGACGACGACAAGCACGAGAAGATTACCCAATGGCTCAAAGACGAACTCCATCAAATCGAACACGGGAGTGACCCGAAGCAGTGACGTGTGCGGCTTCAATCAGGGCAGCCAAGGGTCGATTCTCCATTCGGATATTGTGCACGTCGGCCCTCCGACACCACCGGTTTGGTCGAAATGGAATTAGTCCCTAAGCGCGAACAAAATTCTCCTCGAGCGAATCGACAATCTCCTCGTACAGCGCTGGCGGTACGTCGTGGCCCATGTCAGGCACGATCTTGAGTTTCGCGTTCGGTATGGCGTCGGCCGTGGCCTTTCCGCCCGACGGATTTACCAACGGATCTTCGGCTCCGTGAATGACCAGTGTCGGTACATCCACCGAATGAAGAGCCTGGGCGCGATTGGGTTGGGCAAGGACTGCGGCGAGTTGGCGGACTTGTCCAGCGGGGTGAAATGCGCGATCGTACGCCGACGCGGAATACTCGCGAATGACTGACTCGTCCACCGGGAAGCCGGGCGAACCAATGACGTTCGACATACGCACTCGATATTCGATTGCCTCTTCGCGAGAAGTCGGTGCCGGACCTGTGAGCGCCGCAAGTGCTTCGGGCGAAGGTTGACCAACCGCCGGGTCGCCCGTGGTTGACATGATTGACGTGAGAGTTCGAGTCTTTGTTGGGTAATCAATCGCGAAGGTTTGGGCGATCATGCCGCCCATAGACGCACCAACAATGTGCGCCGACGAGATGCCGAGCGAGTCAGTCAGACCCGCCGCGTCCGCAGCCATGTCGGTGAGTGAATACGGTGCATCAACATTGCCCGAGATGACCTCGTCTAAATCACTTACGCCGGTGTCGTCAAACCACGTCGACAGTCCAATATCGCGATTGTCAAATCGAATCACGTAATATCCCCGGTCCGCAATGGCCTGACAGAACTGAGGATCCCAAATCGTCATCTGCACGCCAAGTCCCATGATCAATAAAACGGGTGGCGATGAAGGGTCGCCAAATGTGTCGTACTCAATCTTGATCCCATTGGCTTGCGCGGTGGACACGGCGTCAGATTACAGCGAATAATCTGATGTCACAATCTTCAAACATGAGCGAACTGCGCTTTCATTCAGATCATGTGTTGTTGGGGACCGGCGTCATTCCGAAAAGATCTACATCTTCGTACGGAGATTAGAAAGATTGCCAATTCCTATTCTCAATCGACGAGTAAATGTTTCGGGTACATCACCGGGGACTTGCAAATGTTCCAACGCGTTCACGAACGAATGGGGCAATGTGTGGGTAACCACTTCACGTCAAGGAGCGAACATGCGTAAATGGTCTCACTTGCCACCTATTGAACTCCTACCATCGCCCTGCAAACACGAGTTTGCGACTCTTCAAATACGCAGTACTCGTCGTCAGACACTCAACTTCGAACTGAGCGCCGAATCACATTTCGAAGCTGGTGGACCTCTTGCAAACGTGTCGCGTCGGGTCTCCGAAACTCGGCACATCGCGTGATCTGGGTTGGGCGCGGGTGCGCTAAGAACCTCAAGTGTCTGTGTCCCGCGCGGCGTGGGCGCGTTCGAGCACGGTGACGGTGCTCGCGAGCCCGTCGAGGTCGCTGTAACAGCCCTGCAGATGACGTCGGCCCCTCCCCGACTCTTGGAACGCGGTACGAGCGTGAAGGAGTCGGGTGTTGTCGAAGACGAGGCAGTCGCCCGATTCGAGGCGGAACGTCGCCATTAATTCAGGGCGCTCGACGATCCGAGCGAAGTACCGGTAGGCGTCGTAGTACTCGATGATGAGGCTGCCCTCTGGTTGCAAGGCCTGCATGGAGCGATTGTTGAAGCGTATGCCGCGAATTCGGCCGAGCGGATCCAGTTCGATCATCGGTCGCTCGGCGCGCAGGGCGTTGTGCTCGTCGCCCCAGGCGAACATGACCGCCGTGCTCGCGAGCACGTCGAAGAAGTGCGGCCGCTCGTCGCGCAGCATCGCGGCGGCGCGGAAGCCGTCGACCAGTCCCGACTCACCGCCATCGACGTCATTGCTCAGGCAGTGGAGCAACTGGATAGTTGGGACCGGATCGCGATACGGGTTGTCGGTGTGTGGAGAGATCGCCACGCCCGTGAATGCGAGGTTGCTCGCTTCGGCCTCGACGCGAACGTCGAAGAGCTCACCGTAGTTGGTCTCGCGTACGAAGCCAAAGGTCCGCGCCACCTTCAGCACGGTGCGCTCTTCGGTCGGTGTGCCGTGAAGAACCGCGAAGCCGATCCGCTCGATACCGCGAAGCACGTCAAGACGGACGGCGTCGTCACTGCAGTACGACGACCAGTCGGCGTGCTGCGAGGTCGCCGCGAGGTCGCCCGCACTCCAGGTCCACTTGTCCTGTTCATTGCGTCCATCGCTGACCCGCGAGGACGCCTGGCTCGCGAGCCACTGGCGCGAGAATACCGAGCGGTGACCGTCGGGCAGGAACGTGACGACGGTCTTGTCATCGGTGAACTCAACGTCAGCCACGGAAAGTCCCTCGGGCAGATCGGTGATCTGAAACAACTTCTGCTGGCTGCGCGGATCGCGGCAGTGGGCGCAAGGACAGTTGTCGCGAAGCCAGATCGCGGGGAATGAAAGGGCTTGGCCCGAGACGGAACCGTGTTCTGCGGCCAACGTACGTACGAGCTCCTCGTAGTCGCGCAAGGTGCCCACGTCGAGTCCCTGCGTCTTGCCCGCATCGTCCCACGAGCGCAGCGCCAGCGCGGCCTCGAAACCGGGGTGGGACGCGAAGCGCTCGACCTCCTCGGAGCTGAGCGGTCCGCCTTGGGCCTTGAACGTTTCCTGGGAAGCTCGTGAGAGTCCCAGGAAGTAGTCCGGTTCGATGGAGCATCGCCAGCGCTTGGCAGTCACGTGCTGGGCAACGGGTTGGGCGACCGCGGCGCCCAGGAGGGGCCAGAGGACGTGAGCGCCGAGTTCGGCGTGGTCGTCATCGTCGATGGGAACGAATCGCTCGTCACCTGCGACGTCGGCAACGAGCCAGCCGACGTCGTGGAAGAGTGCGGCGACGATCAATGCGTCAGTCGCGCCGTCGGCGCGAGCCAGCGCCGCGCACTGCAGTGCGTGGTCGAGTGCGGACACGGCCTCGCCGTAGCTCTGGTGCCCTTTGACCTCGTAGAGGGCGAACAATTCGTCGATGGAGGTGATCGTCCTCACGCTTCACGCCGCGATCCACGACATAATGAAGGTCTCCCAAGGAGCAGGCGGTGCGCCGGTCGACAGCGAGAGACCTTAGGACGAAGGTGGAAAAAGGTGGTCACTGCACAACCGTAGAAGTGCAAGTTTACGGCTAGGTGTCGGTTGGGAGACGAAACCTTGACGAGATTGATGACCGATTTGCTTAACTCGCGCGCGCATCCGCGCATTGAACTAACGAACGCTTGCCAAGCCTCGCGTACTGGGGAAGTGGAAGAGACCTCGAGCCAATAGGCCCAGTCGCATCACCGTCGTAGTAAACGCCGGTGACTACTTCGATCAAGTGTCTCGACTTGTGGGGTTCTATCGACGTCAAGGTGAATGCTGCTGAGCCCCGATACCAATGTTGCCGTTGCCCCGTTCCTGACGTCACAATGACCGCGCAGGTCACTGATGTATTGACGCGACCTTCGTTCTTGACCCACACGTCTACGTCTACGGTTCCAAGTTGGTCGATGATTTTCATGGTGTTGGACCCAAAGCCCGCCTGAAGTGATTGTTGTCGCTCGACAATGGGCGATGATGGCCCGAGCGTCCAAATCGTGACGAGCGTTACCGATGCTCCTAGCGCCGCCGCCACGAGAACTGTCGACCATATCCAGCGTCGGCTTTGGCGGGGCTTTCGCGCCGGATCAGGCTGAGAGTATTCCTCTTGCAACGTCACGAGACCTCCCGATTGGGCTCGCCGTGGAAATAGGTGCGGGGCATTTCGGCGACTGCACTCATGGACGTTTCACGAACGTCAAATAGAACGCCGTGAATACCAGGATAATTCCGACATTTACTAGTAGCCGCTCCAAGAAGTGGTGCCTAAAAAACAGGACGTCCACGCCGACCACGACGACTACCAGCGCGAGCACGTAAAGCACGACGACCGCCTTTATTCCCACCGATTCAACCTACTCAAAGAGACCACACCGCCTGATTCCAGTCGGAGACCGTGGACATCGACCCCTCGAGCCACGTCAAACTTTTCGGACAGTCAATGCAGCAGCGACGCTCGTGCCTCGCGGATGGCGTAATAGATGATTACGTAGCCCGCAACGGGATCGGCCCACCACCATCCGACGAATGCGTTCAGCACGAGGCCAAGGAGCACAGCTGCGGCGAGTATTCCGTCGATCAACGTGACGCGGCCTTCTGCCTTGAGCACTGGATTGTTCAATGCCGCTCCGACCCTCGATTTGCCAGCGGCAAGGGCGAACATGAGCAGGGCAGTTACCGCGGTCCAGCCGATGCCGACCGGACTGTGATGTGGCCGGAAGCCGACGGCGAGGACGATTGAACTCTGCGCCGCCAGATAGACAGACAACGCAATAAAAGAAGACCCAATCATCCGTATCGCCCTGTGCTGACGGTTCTGGGCAACGTCGGCGAGCTCCCACAGCACGACCATCGAGGCACCAATCTCAATGACGCTATCCAATCCGAATCCGGCGAGTGCTACCGAGCGCGCCGCAATCGCTGCAAAGGCCAGGACGATCACGCCGACAACGTTCCATAGGAGTGTCACGATCTCGAGCTGGCGTCCTCGTCGCAGCAGGAGCCGATCACCTTCGCCACTGGTTGCGTTGCTCACTCAACCAGCCTACGATTCGCAGATTCGAACAGGCATGACGTCAACAGGGAATAGACCATGGCCAAACTCATCTACTCGACGATTGCGTCACTCGACTGCTTCGTGGAAGACAGCGACGGCGAGTTCGCATGGGCCGAACCGACCGAAGAGGTGTTTGCGTTCATCAACCAACTTGAACGGCCCATTGGAACGTATCTCTACGGTCGGCGGATGTACGAAACGATGGTCTACTGGGAAAGCAACGATGCCGATTTCAGTCGATCAGTCGAGAGGGAATTCGCCGAGATCTGGAGGGCGGCGACCAAGATTGTGTATTCCAGCACGCTTACGTCAACGTCGAGCAAAAGGACAAGCATCGAACCCGAGTTCAATGCAGCGTCGATTATTCGAATGAAGGAGACGTTGTCTCACGACTTTTCAATCAACGGCGCCGAGCTCGCATCGCACGCGTTGCGAGTTGGGTTGGTTGACGAGGTCCAGTTGTTCCTGATGCCAATCGTCGTCGGCGCAGGTAAGCCGGCGTTTCCCAATGATGCACATGTGGCGTTTGAACTGTTGGAGCAGCGACGATTCGCGAACGGGCAAGTGTTCCTTCGTTACGCGGTGCTGAAGTAAGACAACGTCGAGACGAATTCGTGTATTGATATGACGGAGGATTTCGGTCGACGTTGCGGTCCAACTCTCCACAGGTCATACTGCTACCGGTTTTCGGGACTCGAAATGCGTTGCGACCGGTGCTTAAAACCCTACGCTATTAGATTGAGTCAGATTAACTTTGGCAGAGGAGCAGTATGCAGACGTACGAGATTGAAGAAAAACTCATCGGCGAGACTCGCAACACGCACGTTCGTGTCGTCCAAGGTACTGATGTTGAGATCTCGGTGGGCAAACTCCAAATCTGGAATTCGTCGTCGACATCGGGGGCACCGCACCGATTGGTCGCGAGCGTCGCGCTAGAGCGGCTCGTTGCCTTTAGGGCTCGAGGCGAAGCAGTCATAAACTGGGACGGCATTGAGCGACGAAATCGACCGATTCTGATTTGGGACGGCGTCAATCGAAGGGCTTCGTAAGAGTTCGGCCAAAGTTTCAACCGCGCCGAGTTGCACGCGAGTACCTGGTGACTAGTCATGAACCGTGGGAGGTTCCTCGCCAACGACGCCATCGACAGACTCTCGGATGAGGTCAGCGTGCCCGACGTGTCGGGCGTGCGACGCTGAGGACTCTTCCTCGCAACGCGAATGGCGTGAGAGCGTGCGTCTAGTCTGCAGACGGAGGTCACGACCGAACCACAAGTTCGCTCGCGGTTCGCAGCTTTGTGTATTGGTATAACGCGATGAGAGGGAATGAAAATGGACAATGATCGGGCCACAACGTTGCTCAACTCGGAACGAACCAGGGTTCAGGGCCTCCTCGATGAATTGCAAAACGAAAGCGAATCCAACCGCGAGGCGGTAAACGACGCCGGGGACATGAGCAACGCATCGGAGTCCTTGGTTGCCGAGGGCCTCGACAACGCGGTCGTGTTTGGGCTCCGCCAACGCCTCGCAGCTATCGATCGGGCCGAGCAGCGCCTCGAGGCGGGAACATATGGTCTCTCTACCTTGAGCGGTGACGTGATCCCCGACGATCGTCTTGAGGCTGACCCGGCCGCTGAACTCACCGTGGATGAGGCGCGCACCGCACAGTAGGTGAGCGAACTCTGACGAGTTTGCTGACGTGTGGACTGTTTGATTCATTTGGACGCCTGTTTCTATACTTCCCCGCATGGCGAACGTGACCGGGATCGGCGGAGTCTTTCTTCGAGCGAAGGATCCAGATGCCCTCACCAAGTGGTACGGCGACGCACTCGGAATCGCCTTCATGAGTGGGGGACATTTTTCAATGTTCATTGACGAGATACCGGGGTCGGTCACGGTCTTTGCCTTGTTCGACCACGACGACTCCTATATTGGCGACCCGCAACGACAGTCCGTAATGGTCAACTACCGAGTCGACGATCTCGACGCGATGGTCGCGCGCTTGACCTCAATGGGAGCGATGATTGAAGACATTCTCGTCGAAGAGAACGGACGATTCACGTCGTCGACGGACCCCGAAGGGAATCGATTCGAACTGTGGGAACCGGGACCTCTCGACTGATCACGACCTTATGTGATCAGCAACTGTGGGCATGAAGTACTCGCTCGTCGGTGAACCGCTCGGTAGGGAGTTCTTCGAACATGCGCCCGATGATGTGGCCCGTGCGCTCATTGGCTCACTCCTCGTCGTGCGCGATGGCGTGACCGAGCACGTGGCGATGATTGTGGAGACGGAGGCCTACGGTGGAGGAAACGACCCCGCGTCGCACGCTTTTCGTGGCCCCACCAAACGCAGCGCCATCATGTTCGGACCCGCTGGCTACCTCTACGTCTATTTGATCTACGGCGTTCATTGGTGCATGAACGTCGTGACGGAAGCAAGTGACGAGCCGAGCGCGGTCCTCTTGCGAGGGGCGCAACTCCTCAGCGTGGATGACGGCGACGCCCACGGTACGCCACTTCGTGGTCCGGGCAATCTCACCAAGGGGCTCGGCATCACCGGCAACGACAATGGACTTGACTGCTGCCCCGACAACGCCGGTCGCATCTCGTTCCATCGTTCGCTTGATACTCAGTCGTCGTCGAAGGTGGACACATCGGTGCGAATCGGTCTCTCCGTAGAGAAGGATCGTCCTTCGCGGTACTTCTTGCACGGGCATGAAGCAGTGTCGAAGTTTGTGGCCAAGCCAAAAATAGGGTGACGACGGCCTCAATGCCAGGGCTGCCTCGACAGATCTGATTCGAAGTTCCAGAACATGTGGCCGACTTGGTTGATGGTCTCCAGGCCATACTGCTCGGTCGGATTCTCGGCCGTCATTACGACGGCGAGGTAGTAGCAGCGTCCGAGGTGCACGTAGCCAGCGCTATTGAGTTGCCAACCGGTTGTCGTCTCGTGATACCAACCGTTCTTCACGCCGACCGTCGCCCTGGACGGCACGGCCGTCGGTATACCAAAACGTTGGCTGTCCAAGACGCTCTGCATGAGGTTCTGCTCGAAGGCCTGCGACGACGCGTCGAGGACTTTGTTGGGGAAGAGGATTGCCTTGAGTAGGGCCAGTTGGTCCAGAGGTGTCGTGAAGGTGTCGCCCCAACCCCAACTGAGAATCGACTGGCGGAAGCCAATCAACCCATCGAACTGCGATAACGCGGGCAGTTGGCCGATTTGCACCCACAGCTCTTGGGCCGCCTTGTTGTCGGAGTCTTCGATCATCGACGTCGAGAGTTTCACGTCGCGCGTGGTCATCTCCTCGTCCTTCTCTTGATCGAGATAGAGGAGCGCGGCGAGGATGTCGATCTTGACCATGCTGGCGGTGATCTGCGGTTTTCCCGGCCGGTACAGGTAGGTCTTGCCGGTCCTGACGTCGAACAGCGCGGCGGTGACATCATCGCTTCGAGAGCCAAGGTATCGCGAAATCAAACGAACGTTGAAGGGGTCCTCCAGATGCACCTTCACGGGCACCGTCGTCGTGGTCGTTGCAGGCACCGTCGTCGTGGTTGTTACTGTCGTCGTCGTCGTCGTCGTCGTCGTGGTCGTGGTCGTGGTCGTGGTCGTGTCCGCTCCCGCGGCCACTGTCACGAGGGAGACGGCGATACACGCCAGCAGGAGGGTTGCCGTTGATCTAGGGGAACGCCTCATCGCGGGCGCTCGACGTCCGTCAAACACGGCGTTCGTCTTCTTGGCATTTCGCACTGCGAGCGCCGCGACACTGCCCACCCTCTGGTCGATTCATTGTTGAGATGAAAGTTAGCGCGGCAACGAACCATTTGCGAGGCGTGACGTAGCGGTCAGAAAGGTCGTGTGACGAGCAGAAACGAGTCAATCACCTCGCGGGTCGGAGATCGTGCAGCGGCGAGAGGGCGAACTAGCGAAGTTGTGCCACTTCGGCGAATCGAAAGCAACTGGGATGGTGATCGTTGACGAGACCAGTGGCCTGCATCATGGCATAGCAGGTGGTCGGTCCAACGAAGCGAAAGCCGAGCTTCTTCAGTTCCTTGCTCATGCGCACGGCTTCGGGTGTTGACGCCGCAATGGTTGGGTCCTTCTTCCAATTGTGCTGCAGGGGCTCGCCGTCGACGAACGACCAGAGGAGACCGTCGAGCGTCTGGCCACTCTTCTGCATGGCGAGAATGGCCTTCGCGTTGCTGATCGTCGACTCAATCTTGCCGCGATGACGGATGATGCCTTCATCGGAGAGAAGTCGGTCCACCTTCTGGTCAGTAAATCGCGCGACGCGTGTGGGATTGAAACCCATGAACGCCTTCTGATACCCGCGACGGCGTCGCAGGATCGTCCGCCAACTGAGTCCCGCCTGCGCCCCCTCGAGCGTCACGAATTCGAAGAGTTTCACGTCGTCATGGACCGGGACGCCCCACTCCTCATCGTGGTACTCGCGCATGTCGTCACTCTCGGACCAGGTGCATCTCATGCGTGCACCGTACCAAGGGGCAGTGTCATCTCGGTCGCAATGTTCCCCGACGCCAGAAGTAGCACGCGTGTTCGAAGGGGCGGATGGACTCCGCCACGACGTCGCACCATGGCGGTCAAGCGTTCAAGAGACGATGGTCTCTTGATTCATCAAGTGGTAGGAGTCCTCGATCATTGCGTGCAACACGTCGACGTCAACGTTCTTCAGCGTGGTGATGTAGAGGCACGCGACGCTGGTGCGGCTGGGACCGAGCTTCTTCAAGCGCGCCGGTTGTTTGAAAATGCTCGGTGCCAGATACAACGTCATGTTCGCCTTGCGCGGCGAGAAACCAACGGCACACATAATGCCCGAGAGTCCCGACTTGTAGTCGAAGGTGTACTGGCCGAAGCCAATGATCGCGGATCCCCACATGACGGGTTCCACGCCCGTGGCCTTCTCGTAGAGCGTGACGAGCGACGTGGCGTCGGCGCGTCGAGTGGCGTTCTCAACCTTGGCGATGAATCGGTCGACCGACGCCTTGGTGGGGAGGGTCTTGGCTTTCGTGCGTTCGGCCACGGCGATGATGCTATCCGCATGGTCCCGGGCCATCCAATGGCCTCGCTAGGACTTCGTCGCGCGTTGCAACCACTTTTTGTCACGTTCGTACATGGTCGGAAACTGTGCACGCCTCGTCTCGTAAAGGTCGGCGACGTCGCCATTGGGCGCGAACGCCCGACTGGGTGGACCAAGGGACGCCACGTCGCCCAATTGGTGCCGTCGGAGTGTGACGGCCGCCATCAGTGCCGCGCCGCGAAGCTGGGCGACCATTGGTTCGTGCACTTGTTCAACGTCGCGGCCGAGGGTATCGGCGTAGATCTGGCACCACTCCGGCGACTGGGCGCCACCGCCGAGGAGTCGTAGCGGCGAGAGTGTGCGTCCGGCGAACTTCTCCACATAGCGAAGGAGCCACGCACTGTTGGACGCCACGCCCTCAAGCACTGATCGCACGAGGTCGGCGCTGGTGGTGTGGAGGGTCAGATTGGTGAAGCCGGCGCGAATGTGCGGGTTGCCAATCGGCGAGCGTTCCCCCGCGAGCCACGGTGTGAAGAGCACGCCGTGGGCACCGGGTGGTGAGGTCGCGGCCAGCGCGGTCATCTCGGGGTAGGAAAGGACCTGTCCGGTTCCGGCGAGTACGCCGCGGAGCCATTCAAGGGCCTTCGCGCCCGTCTCCTGATTGTCGATGATGAGATAGGAGTCGTTTCCGAGACCGGGAACTGACGCAATTGAGTGCGCGATGTCGGTCTTCTTCTTGGGGACCGGACAACTTATCCACGACGTCGTCGACAACGCCACGTGCGTGTCGTAGAGGGCGGTCCCGCCAGAACCAATGGTCGCGGCGTGTAGGTCCGGCATGCCGGCAATAACGATCGTCTCGGCAGAGAGGCCGAGCTGTGACGCGATATCTGCCGAGACGGTGGCAACCACACTGCCAAAGGGCTGCAGGGGTGGAAGGTGTGCCTTGTCGATGCCGACAATCGTGAGTAGTTGCGAGTCGTACTCGTAGCGGTCGAGTTGACGATTGTCCGTGAGCCACATCGCCATGCGTGACGCGTGCGTGGCCGACGCGACGCCAGTGAAGCGCATCGTCAGGTAGTCCACCGGCTCCATGAACCACTTCGTCGCGTGCACGATGTCGGGCTCGGCGTGCATCAAATAGAGAACCTGACCGATTGGATCGGCGCCCGACGTCGCGGGACCGCCGCCGGACTTGCGCACGAAGGGCAGGATCTTGCGCGGGCTGTAGCCCTGAACCGGGCCGCCGACTGCCTTTCGACTGAACGGTCGCCCTCGCGTATCGAGCCACATGAGACACGGTCCCGTCGGGAGTCCATTCGCGTCGACCGGTACCGTCGACGCGTACTGCCCCGTCACCGCGACAGCTTTGACGCGGTCCTTCGTGACGTCGAGTTTCGCCATCAGACGCGTCGTCGCGCCGGTAATGATGTCCCACCATTCGACCGGATCCTGCGTCGCCGCGCCCCCGGCGCCGTAGGTCGTCGTTACCGGGTGCCACTCGTAGTCGAGCACGTCACCGTCGAGCGAGACGAGACCGATCTTCGGTCCACCAGTCCCGAGGTCAATGCTGAGGCAGAGTTCCTCTGCACTCATGGAGCGGGGATTGACGCCTGTTGATCCATCATGTCGGCCATGACGGCGCGAATGAATTCGTCGGCCTCGGCCGACATACCTCCGGCGACACCTCCGTAGATCGCGCCGGACTTAGCCGGTTGGTCGCTGTTCGCCTGCGCGTAGGCGACGGCCTCGGCGAGGTCACGCGTCCATTGCTCGACGACGCCGGGCTGGGTTTGGGGACGTGTCACTGCCATGTGAATGGCGTTGGGGTACTGCTGGCCGTTCATGCGCCATCCCTTGGTGCGAAGGAAGTCGTTCACGAGATAGATGTCGTACTCGTCGGACGTGAAGGAGAAGAGGAAGCTCGGATTTCCCATGATCCGCAGCGACTCGTGACTGCGGACTGCTTCTTGCATCGCGGCTGACGTCTCGAAGATGGCTTTCGCGTAGCGGAGGTATCCCTCGCGACCAAGGTGGACCATCGCGGCCCACGTCGCTGCCAAGAGACCGCCCGATCTCGAACCGTCCATGCCCGGCGAGCAGTATTTCCCGCCGGACCAGTCGGTCAAGTAGAAGTACTGGCTGTTGCGAAGCGACTGGTCGGCGAAGGCGAGCACGCTGGTGCCTTTCAACGCGTAGCCGTACTTATGAGTGTCGGCCGAGATGGTTGTCACGCCGGGCACGGAGAAGTCGAGGGCCGGGATGTTGTAGCCGAGTTCGCGACCAAAGGGAAGGAGGAATCCGCCGAGGCAGCCATCGACGTGCAGACCGATCTCGTGTTCGAGCGCGATCGCTCCGAGTTCGTGGATCGGATCGACCGTGCCGTAGCCATAGTTCGGCGCGGAGCCGATGACCGCCACCGTATTGGCGTCGATGTTGGACGCGACCCAGTCGAGGTCGACCTGCAACGTGAGCGAATCGACCGGTGCGATCTTCATGTCGACGCCGAAGAGGTGGCCGGCCTTAGAGAAGGCCGGGTGCGCGGTCTCGGGCTTGATGATGTTCGCGCGAGCGATGTTCGGATTGCCTTCGCGATACGCGAGTACCGCGTGGGCGATGGAACTCGATCCACCGGACGTCACGAGTCCTCCTGGTCGCGAACCCTCGAGCGAACTAGCGCCGAGCATGTCGAGGGTCATGGCAATGATCTCCGCCTCGAACTTGGTGGCGCTGGGACACATGTCGCGCTGCAGGGTGTTCACGTAGGAGAAGTTGGCGAAGGCTTCGTTCAAGAAGTCGTAGTGGTCGTGGTCGCCGCAGTACATCGTGCCCGAGCAGTGACCGCCCTCCCAGACCACGTTCTCGCGTGCGGCGATGTCACTCATCATGGACAGGATCTCGTCCTTGGCGGTGCCGGTATCAGGCATCGTGCGGTGCACTTCAAACTCGTCGTCATAGGGAAATCGGCTCACTGCGTCTCCAGTCGCTGGCTGGGAAAAGGTTAAACGACCTGGAGTGGAGGAAGATGCCCACGGTTGTCGCTACGAACGGACGTGGCCCGCCTCATCGAAGATGCCCACCAGGTCGGGAGCTTTCTCGCTGGCTTCGAAGGTGGTGATCTGCGCCTCGCGGAGCAGCGTCAAGCTGATGTCGTCCCAGCCGTTGAGGAGTCGCTCTCGGGTCATGGGGTCAAGCGTGAAGCCCCGCTGCCAACCGGCTTGCGGTACTTCGACCTTCTGTTGGTCAACGTCGACGACGACGAGGGTCGTGGGATCGGCCACGATGATCGCCATGAGCTCATCGACATCGTCGTGGCCCAACTGGGCGATCACCAGTCCCTGCTTCGAGGAGTTGTTGACGAAGATGTCGCCGAAGGAAGGGGCGATGATCGCCTCAAAGCCGTAGTCCATGAGCGCCCACACCGCGTGCTCGCGGGACGATCCGATCCCGAACCTCGGACCGGCGACGAGGATGGTCGCGCCGACGTAACTCTGTTGATTCAAGACGAAGTCCGGGTCGTCGCGCCACTCGCTGAAGAGGCCCCGGCCAAAGCCCGTCCGCTCCACTCGCTTCAGCCAGTCCGAGGGGATTATCTGGTCGGTGTCGACGTCCGAGCGCTCCAGCGGGACGGCCCGACCCTCGACAACGCGAACCGGTTTCATGCGTCCAACTCATCGGGCGAGGCGAAGCGACCCATGACGGCCGTCGCGGCCGCCACCGCGGGGGAGACGAGGTGGGTTCGCCCACCTCGACCTTGGCGACCTTCGAAGTTGCGATTCGACGTCGACGCGCAACGTTGTTCGGGCTTTAGTTGATCGGGGTTCATGCCGAGGCACATGGAGCAGCCTGGTTCGCGCCACTCGAAGCCAGCGTCGAGAAAGATCTGGTCGAGACCTTCGGACTCGGCCTGTGCCTTCACGCGGTGCGAGCCGGGCACCACGAGTGCCCGAACGCCAGTGGCGACACGCCGCCCGCGGGCGGCGGCGGCGGCGGCGCGAAGATCCTCGATCCTCGAATTGGTGCACGACCCGATGAAGACGACGTCGACGGGAATAGAACGAACGAGTGTGCCCGGCGTGAGGCCCATGTAGGCGAGCGCGCGCTGTGTCGCGTCGCGCTCATCTTGGTCAGCGGCAACGTCGGGGAAGGGAATGGTGCCGTCGAGTGCGACGACCTGCGCAGGATTTGTTCCCCAGGTGAGCGACGGCACGATGTCAGCGGCCTGTAGCACTACTGCAGCATCGAACTCGGCACCGTCGTCGGTGACGAAGGTTCTCCAACGCGCGATCGCTTCGTCGAGCGCGTCACCTTTGGGCACGCTCGGTCGATCACGCAGGTACGCAATGGTGGTGTCGTCAACGCCAATGAGACCGGCACGGGCACCGGCTTCGATGCTCATATTGCAGACGGTCATGCGACCCTCCATGGAAAGGTCGCGAATGGCCTCGCCGCGGTACTCGAGCACGTAACCCGATCCGCCGCCAGTGCCGAGGGTGGACACGATGGCGAGCGCGAGGTCTTTCGCGGTGACGCCGGCGCGCGTTGAGCCTTCAATCGTGACTGACATTGTTTTGGCGCGTTGTTGGGGGAGCGTTTGGGTCGCGAGCACGTGTTCCACTTCGCTGGTGCCAATACCGAAGGCCAGCGCGCCAAAGGCACCGTGCGTTGAGGTGTGTGAGTCGCCGCAGACAATGGTCATGCCGGGCTGGGTGACGCCGAGTTCGGGGCCGATGATGTGGACAATGCCCTGATTCTCGTGGCCGCGTGGAAAGACGGTGATGCCGAACTCCTCGCAGTTCTCCTCGAGCGCCTCGAGCTGACGACGAGAGATCGGGTCCTTCACCGGTGTCGAAAGGGAATCGGTGGGCACGTTGTGGTCGGCGGTTGCCAGCGTGCGTTCGGGGCGGCGAACCACGCGCCCGTTCATCCGCAGACCCTCGAATGCCTGGGGACTGGTCACTTCGTGCACGAGGTGTAAATCGATGTAAATGAGCGTCTGGTCAGCGCCAGCGGACGCGATGAGGTGCTCTTCCCAGATTTTTTCGAAGAGGGTCCGGGCCACGAGTTAGCGAATTCCCACGATCTTGATCCGCAGGACGCCCGAGGGCGCTTCGTATTCGACCTGGTCCCCAACCTTGTGGCCGAGGAGTGAGGAGCCGAGTGGCGAGGTGGGCGACGCGACGAGCACGCCATCGGGCTTCTCTTCGATCGAGCCAATGAAGAACTCCTGAAGGTCCTCGTCGGCGTCGCCCTCGTAGACAACCTGGACGATGGTGGCGTGCTCGACGGTGTCGGAGTTCTCGTCGCGTTCGACAATCTCGTGGTTGCGGATCACGTTGTCGATCTGGCGAATGCGGGACTCCATTTTGCCCTGCGCGTCCTTCGCGGCGTGGTAGTCGCCGTTCTCTGAGAGGTCGCCGAGAAGTCGGGCCGACTCGATGACCCGCGCGATATCGGTGCGCCCGACGGTCGTGAGGAACTGATACTCGTCTTCGAGCTTGTCCAGGGTTTCTTGGGTGATTCGGTGAATTTCGGCGGCCATTGCCTTCTCGTCTCGTGGAGAGATACCGATTCTACCGTTGCCGCTTCAAAATGGCTTCTCATGAGTTTGCTCGTGTACGTGCCCGGCGAGCAAAATAGAGGAAACAAGGAGACGGCTCGTGAGTAACCAACGCACCCACCGGGTGGCCGTGATACCTGGCGACGGTATTGGCCCCGAGGTTACGAGCGCCGCCCTGGACGTCGTCGCTGCGGCCGGCGTCACATTCGAGACGAAATCTTTCGACCTGGGAGCGGCGCGGTACCTGCGCGACGGCTTCGTCCTCGACGACGCGACGTTGGAGGAGCTGCGGGGCTTCGACGCAATACTGCTGGGCGCCGTCGGCCCGGCTATTGGCGATACGAGAATCCCCGGCGGCGTGCTGGAGCGTGGCTTGCTGCTACGCCTGCGCTTCGGCCTCGACCTCTACGTCAACTATCGACCCTTTCATGGCGTTGATGGTTCCATCGCGCAAGGTTGCTCTTTTGCCATCGTGCGCGAAAACACCGAAGGTCCCTACGTCGGCGAGGGTGGGGTGCTTCGCCGCGGCACGGCCCAGGAAGTCGCGACGCAGGGTTCTGTCAACACGCGCTTCGGCGTCGAACGATGTGTCCGCTACGCCTTCGAGCGCGCGCTCGCGCTGCCCGCCCCCAAGGTCACGTTGGTCCACAAGACCAACGTGCTCACCTTCGCCGGGGACCTCTGGTCGCGCGTGGTGAACGAAGTTGGAGCCGAGTTTCCCTCGGTCGTCGTTGATTATCACCACGTCGACGCCGCGTGCATCTACCTCGTGGAGACCCCCGAGCGTTACGGCATCATCGTGACCGACAACCTCTTTGGTGACATCCTGTCCGACCTCGCCGGGGCGGTGACCGGCGGCATTGGCTACGCCGCGAGCGCAAATCTCAATCCCGCGCGCACCGGTGCGTCCCTCTTCGAACCGGTCCACGGTGCCGCCCACGACATCGCGGGCACCGGCCGGGCGAATCCGTTGGCGGCGGTGTCCTCGACCGTGTTGATGCTCGAACACCTGGGTGAGGACGGCGCCGCACGGCGCATTGCGACAGCGGTGGCAGACTTTGACGGTGACGTCGCCGCGCTCGGCACGGCTGGCATCACAAAAAACTTGAGTGAGAGGTTGTAAATGGCATTAACGCCCACGAAGAAGATCTGGATGGACGGAACGCTCGTCGACTGGGAGAACGCGACGACGCACGTGCTCAGTCACACGCTGCACTACGGCATGGGCGCCTTTGAGGGCATTCGCGCCTACAAGACGCCCAACGGCGTGGCAATCTTTCGCCTCCGCGATCACATGGAACGGCTCCTTCGTAGTTGCAAGATTCTCATGATCGACGTTCCCTACACGCTCGACGAACTCTGCGACGCGGCGATTGAGACCGTTCGGGTGAACGAGATGAACGACGGCTGCTACATCCGTCCCCTGATCTACCTCGGCTACGGCGAGATGGGCGTCAACCCCATGGGCGCACCCACCAACGTCATCATCGGCGTGTGGCCGTGGGGTGCCTACTTGGGTGCCGACAGTCTCGATAAGGGCGTGAAGATGAAGATCTCTTCGTGGGCCCGCCACCACCCCAACTCGATGCCCACGGCCTCGAAGACCGTCGGCGGTTACGTGAACTCGTGCCTCGCCAAGCTCGAAGCGGTGAAGGCCGGTTACGACGAAGCAATCATGCTCGGCACCGACGGCCTCGTCAGTGAGTGCACCGGTGAGAACCTCTTCATCGTGCGCGATGGGCTCATCATCAGCCCGCCACCCTCCGAAGCCGGTGCGTTGCGTGGGATTACCCAGTCGAGCATCGTGAAGATCGCCAATGACCTCGGCCACGCCGTGAGTTTCGAGGCCATGCGCCGCGACGACCTCTACTTGGCCGACGAAGCCTTCCTCACCGGCACCGCCGCCGAGGTGGTGCCCATTGACTCCGTCGACGATCGGACGGTCGGTGCGGGCAAGCCCGGCCCCATCACGATGGAGATTCAGTCGACGTACTTTCAAGCGGTGCGTGGTGCGCGTCCCGCCTACGAGAGTTGGCTGACCAAGGTCTGATTGACCCGGCTGTAGTCTCGTGATGTGACCCAACCAACTTTTTCACCGGTGTCGGCGGTCGGCCAAGTGCGTCCGACCATGGAGACCGCGCCGGCAGAACTCGCCCGTCCCCAGAAGCCCGGGCTCTTGCGCGCGCTGCCGACGGCCGGTCAAGCCGGACGGGGTACCCAGGCTCCGGGGGAAGGGTTCGCCCTCACCATTTCGGAGCGTGAATGCGCCAAGTTGGTCTTCGAGCACGAGCACGACCGCCGCGATGTGATTCTTGGCGTTGCGCTGGTCGCGGCCAAACGCGCGAGCATCGTCGGTCGCGGACCGCAACTCGGCGACGTGCACGTCGCTATGGACCACTTCGGACTTCGTGGCGCGCCAGTCGTCGACCACGATTTGGTCGTGCCGTTCCGCGGTCTCGCGCACAGTTACGTGCTGCAGCGCCGTCTCGTTGACTCGGTCAGCGACGCGTCGCTCCTCGCGCCAACGAGCGCGGACCCCGTTCTTTAGCTGCGCGAAGCAAAGGAGTGTCATGAGTTTTGATCTCACCGAGGAGCAACGGGCCTTTCGCGACGTGATGCGCAGCTTCGTCGACGAGCAGGTTGCCCCCTACGCCGCCGAGCACGACCGCGACCAGACCTACCCGCAGGAGAGTTTTGATGCGTGCGTGAAGATGGACCTGCCGGCGTTGCAGATTCCCGAGGCCTACGGCGGCGTCGGCGCCGACATGGTGACCCAGGCGATCATGGCCGAGGAGTTGGCGAGAGGTTGCGCCTCAACGTCGGTGACAATCTTGATTTCCAAATTAGGGATGCTGCCCGTTATGAACTTCGGATCCGAAGAACTGAAGCAGAAATACCTTCCGCGCATTGCGTCAGGAGAGATTCAGGCGAGTTACTGCCTCTCGGAGGCGGACGCCGGTTCCGACGTTGCGTCGATGCGCAGTCGCGCCGTTCGTGACGGTGACGACTACATCTTGAATGGTTCGAAGTACTGGATCACCAACGCCGGCGTCTCGGACACGTACACGGTGTTCGCGAGCACCGATTCGACCGCACGCACCCACGGCATCACGTGCTTCCTGGTCGAAAAGGGACCCGGCGTTGAATTCCCCAAGCACGAAGACAAGTTGGGACTTCGCGCGTCGCCGACCGGCGAAGTGGTTCTGAACGACGTCCGCGTTCCCGCCTCGAACCGCATTGGCAACGAGGGAGAAGGCTTCCTCATTGCGATGCATACGTTGGACCGTTCGCGCCCGACCATCGGCGCCCAGGCCGTGGGTATCGCGCAAGCGGCCATTGATTACGCGGCTGGGTATATGAAGGGACGAAAGGCGTTCGGTAAGCCCATCGCCGATCTCCAGGGTTTGCGCTTCATGATTGCCGACATGGCTATTCGTACTGAGGCGGCGCGCGCGCTGGTGTACCGCGCGTGCGCGACGATCGACGCCGGCGACCCCGACTGCAACCTCTCGTACCTCGGCGCTGCGGCAAAGTCGTTCGCCTCGGACACCGCGATGAGCGTCGCGACGGACGCCGTGCAGCTCCTCGGTGGCTACGGCTTTACCAAGGACTTCCCCGTCGAGCGATTCATGCGTGACGCGAAGATCACCCAGATCTACGAAGGGACGAACCAGATCCAACGCGTGGTCATCGCAAAACACCTGCTCAAGTAGTACTTGCCGGGATCTTTTTTGCTTCGACATACTTTCCGAAGTTCAATTTCATCCCTACATTGTTCCTACTGTGCGACCGTTACTTTCAATTAGGCAGTCGACGCGATTCCTCTTCGCGGCAGACCAGTGGTGAAATCTCCGGGGCTGTCGCTTAACAGCCCACCGCGTAATTGAGAGCTGAGCAGACCTTACGCAACACTGCATCATCAACGCTTCCAAGTGGACCCGTGAGCGATGTTTGAGCGACAGTGTGGAGACCATCGCAGTTGATGACCGAAGGATGGTCGATCCCCGCCTCATTGTGATCGAAGTCGACTTCTGCGGCGAGGCCCCTTCTCGAGGTGGAAATCTCGGCAACGGTCACCAGTGCGCGTACGTCAAGCACTTCTGATCGAGTGAGTAACAGAACCGGCCTTCGCTTACTACCCACCTCCGCAAGCCAGACTTCACCGCGCTTCACGAGTCGGCCCATCTTTCAGCGGTCGCCCACGAAGGATCGACGCTCTCGGGATGTTTCTCGTACGCCACACGATCTGAGCGCTCCAGTGCAGCGCGTACGGCGTCCGTCACCCCTTGTCGCGCTGCGGCCGAGATGTTGATGCCGAGCTCGCGAGCTCGCTCAACGAGGGAGTCATCCAGAGTGAATGTGGTGCGTGAAGATGCCATACAACAATGCTAGCAGGGCCTGCTAGCACAATCTACTAGCAATCGGGTGGGTAACTCGCCAGCGGTGCGTTCGCCGTAGCTGTAACGGAACCAGTGTCGAAAATAGTTGACTCGCCAGAAAACTCGAAGCAGGTGTGGCAAAGAGAGTTCATCCCTACTTTCATCCCTACAACTGAGGAGAACGACCCATGATCACTAGGACGTACTGGACGAATCCCCGGACAACTACTGGCTCAGTGGACGGGACGGATGATATTGCCAGAACACCCAGATCTACGAGGGAACCAATCAGATTGAGCGAGTGGTGATTGCCAAGCACCTGTTGAAGTAGATCGGGTCGCGGGCGAACCCAGCGTGTAGGACAGCAGTAATCAATCTTGGTGGGCGGACATTGAAAACTGGGAGGTAGCCATGAAGCGATTCGCAACCTCGAACGTCCTTCGCGTGGGGGCGATTCTCGTCTTTTTATCTTCGCTCGTCGGCGTCGTGTCCCCGTCGAGCGCCGCGACAAACGACGTGCCGGTCGTCTATGGCAGCGTCGAGATCATGGTCCCGGCCAACTGGGTCGTGTTCGACGGTGATGAATCGGGCTGTGCCCCGTCCCAAATTATGGTGCTCGTGAATGGAGCCAAGGAGAACTGCCAGGGCAGCACCGAGCCGAAGGGTCTCGTGACCTTCGGTCGCGCGACGATCTCGCTCGGAACGGCCGGACGAATATTGGTACATGGACTGAGCGTGCGTACCTCGACGATGGAGGGTAAGTACGGAGGTCGATTCTTCACCATCGCGAAGTTCGACACGCAGTTAGTGGTCTCGGGTTGGGCAAACTTGGATCGCAACATCGAGGACTCGATTCGAGTGGCCCCTCGCGTCGCGGTGACGGCGAAAGGTGCGCTCCTCACGACACCGTCGACGTGGCGCTGGAGCACTTTCGACGGGCTCCGGTTCGCGACCCCCGCGACGTGGCCGGTTCTTCGGCCCGTTGATATCGGATGTCCGTGGTTGGACGCGTACCACAGCACGTCGACGCTCGAGTTAGTGCAATCGGGCGATAGTGACTCGAGCTGTCCGCCACCGGTTGGTGGACACTCGAATGCTGACGCGCTCGTCATCGGCGGGCGCCCGTTCCAGAGTGTTCGAGCACTTCAGCGCTTGAGCATCAATGGGGTGAAGTTCACGGTGCTTCGCGACGCGTACACCGACGCCAGCGGCGTACTAGATCTACGCGCTCGAACGCACGCAGGTTCGACGTTCGTGCGCTTCACGTTCAAGGAGCGCGACAACGGCAGGGTTGACCGAGAGATTCTTGATTCGATGCATCTCATTTAGGCCGTTGGTCAATCCCGTCACCGGGCGAAATCAGGCGAGCTGGGCATCGTCTCGGCCCTTCCAACACGACGAACCGGCGTCACGTCGCGATGACCCGAACGACGACGGACCATTGACCCCGACTACGAATTGACTACCGGGTGCCAGTGCCGATGTCGATCGGCCAGACGCTGCAGTTCGAGACCTTGTCCCACGCGAGGTCTTGCATCACCAGTCCTTCGCAGTAGGCGCGAAGCGCTCGTATGGTCCCACCGTGGGTCACGAGGAGGAGGCGATCGCTGCCCGCCGCACGCAAAGAGTCAATGAAGTTCGCGCAGCGTCCGTAGAGGTCGTCGAGGGACTCGCCGCCTTCGGGGCGGGCCGACGAATCGACGACCCGACCGTCGTGAACTCCTGACACCGACGACGGCAACTCCGAGAGTGGACGTCCTTCGTAGAGGCCGTAGGAACGCTCGCGAAGGGCCGGCGCGATGGCGACTTCCAGTCCTAGGGCGTCGTCGACAATGGCGGCCGTCTCTCGTGCCCGAGTGAGGTCACTGGTGACAATCCATTTGAATGAGTAGGCGCGCAGGGTCTCGGCGACGGCGCTGGCCTGGGATCGACCTTCGGCACTCAATCGAGCATCGTCAAGCTGACCTTGCACGATCTTCAGTTCGTTCCAGGTGCTCTCACCGTGGCGCAGTAGGACGACTCGAGCATTCGCGCGGAGTTGATCAGGCATGACAAATGCTACTGACGACGAACGACGGGTCCGCTGGAGGTTGGGCGGCACGACAGTGTCAACTGCATCAGCGATCTCGAGGTAGCGAGGTCGACGATTTGTGACGTGTTCCTCCTCGTGAGACGATGGAACCTCGTACGCGACCGCCCAAAGTAGGAATCCATGTCTTCGAACAGCAGTAGCGCAACGGACATCACTCGTCGCGCCATCTTGAAAATCGATGAATCGATCGTCATGTCGATGGTCGACGGCCTGGATCTGCGCGGTCACGCCAAGATCAGCGCTGTCGTTGGGATGCCGCTGCGCACACTCCAGCAGCGGCGCGACGTCGCCACCTTTGCCGCCGCCGCCCCCATCGCGGCGGTCCACGCGCTGCTCGAGTTACTCGCGATGGCGCCCCTCGAGAAGATGATTGCGGCATTGGGCGATCACGCCGACGCTCCCAACTTCGACCAACTTGTCGCCGCGGTTGATGCTGTGCAGGCAGCGGGCGCCGACGTGAACGACATTGTCGCAGTCCTTGGCTTCGCGGTCGCCGAGGAGTTCCCCGCAGCGCCGCACTGTCGACGACTTCTCGAAGAACGTCCCGAACTCCTCTTGCCAGAACTTCCTGATCTGGTCGCGTCATCGACCCTGCTGTCACCCAAGGAAACCGATCCCGAAATTCGCGAGGCTCGGCGACGACGACGTGAAGAGGAGAAGAAGCGCAAGCGAGGTCCGGTGTCGGCTCGACCGCCTCGCCCCTCGAAAGCGAAACCTCCCGCTTCGTCTCGAACCGTTATGAAGGCGGCAACCACTGGTGAGGACAGCGACAACCAGCCGGCTCGTCGCCGATTGCTGCTGACGCCTGCCGAGGGCGAGCGATTCAATCCGGACCATCCTTTGGCAGGATTCGTGGTCATCGTTGACGTGCCCTTCGACGCTCTCGATCCACTCGCGCCCGAGCAGACGTCGAAGGAGAGACCGGCGGTGGTGGTCGCTGCAAACGACGACACCATGCTTGTCCGTCCCGTGTACTCAAGTGCCGCGCCAACCAGGACAGTCCTCTCGGCGTGGCGCCGGCTAGGTCTCGACCACGTCTGTTACGTCGACGACGCCCGCGTCGCGCTTGCGCTTAGCTCTGTGGCGTCACTCGAGCGTGTCGGTCGCCTGTCTGACGAGGAGTGGAACGCGCTGTTCTAGTCTGGCGCACTATCAGCACCAGTCCCGCAATCGCCAGCACGACACCGGCGATCTGCACGCCGAGCGATCCGCTGTGCGACTCCTGCCCGAGCAGTAGCCGTTCATCGAGTGCGCGCACGATGCCCCACACGAACATTGCGATACCGGTGAGCACACCAGCGACGCGAATGAGGGCTCGACGCTCAAGACCAACGAGGCCGAGCCACAAGAGGGCGTCCTCGGCTCCTTGAATGAGGGGCACGGGGACTCGCGAGCCCACCTGACCGTGGTAGTGAATGCCGAACCACTGGTGCGTGAGATGGCCACCACCGTTCACCATGAACTGGGGACCGAGGACGCGCCCGAGTGCCCAGCCAGCGACGAGCGCCGGGACGAGGGCATCGGTGAAGCGCGCGAGCGAACTCCCTGGCCACCAGCGGCGTTGGAGGAATAAGCCGATACACAGCGCGAGTGCGATGCCACCGAAGCTCGCGAGTCCGCCCTGCCAGACGGCGATCCAGCGTGACGGGTGACCGGAGTAGTAGCCCCAATTGGTCGCGATGTTGGCGGCGCGAGCGCCCACGAGACCGGCCACGATTAGGGCGAACGCGAACTTTGCGAACGGAGTGACGTCAAAATCGGTCCTCGTGAGTCGACGTCGCGCGTAGAGGTAACAGACGTAGGCGCCAATCGCGAGGCCCAAGCCATAGATATGAAAGACCAGGGGACCGAGGTGAAACGAAGTGGGAACGCCGGACACGGCTAGCCCCGCGGGCGGCCCAAACCAAAGAATCCGTAGCCGAGTCGCACCGGGACGATGTGCACCTGGGTGCCGGTCATCTCGGCCTCGATCATCTTGCCGTCACCGACGTACATGGCCACGTGCTGGTCACCGTCGTAGCCGTAGAACAAGAGGTCGCCCGGCTCGATGTCGGCGAGTGGGACGCGCTCGGTGTCCGCGTACTGGGCCCCGGAGTAGTGCGGGAAGTCGATGCCGGCCGCTTCGTAGGCCAGCATGATGAGACCCGAGCAGTCGACGCCGGAGCGACTGGCGCCACCCCAGCTGTACCAGACGCCGATGTAGGACTCGGCGGCGCCGATGGCGATGTTCGCCTTCGAATCCGGCGGCGGGTTCGTCATCCCGTCAGAGAGACTGGCGGAGTTGAACTGCGTCACCGTCGCCGCATTCGCGGCCGCTTGGGCCTGGGCGATGTAGGTCGCGATGGAGCCCTTCACTTGGCTGAGCGCGTGGTTGAGCGAGGCCTGATAGACGTTGGCGGAGTGGAAGGAGGCCGCGGCGCCGCGCGCCAATTGGGTCGCCTTGCCCACTTCATCTGCCAGGATGCTTCGCTCTTCGGTGAGTTCGAGCCGGTAGCTCTTGAGACTCGAAATAGTGGAAGTGATGTTGCCTTCGGCCAGTTGGCTATAGACGTTGGTCGAGCCGATCTTGGCCGCGCTGTTGGTGAAGAGAGGATTGTTACTCGCGGCCGAGCCATTGGTCACGTACGCGAAGACGGCGTCCGCCGCCAACTGCTTCGCGCTCTTATTCACGTTCGACTTGATGGTGGCGACTTCGGACTTGGTGTTCTTGATCTCGAAGGTGATCTTGTGCAGTTTCACCTGGGCGAGGTCGTACTTTTGACCCAAGAGGTCAACCTGGGAAGAGATGCGGTTGATCTGTTTCAGCAGCTGGTTCGCCCGAGCGCGATCGGTCCCGAGCACCGACGCCGTCGCGGGACGTGACGAAACAGTCACAGTGCCAAAACACACTGCAACCGCAGCCAAAATGGAAAACATCCACCGGAGGTGCGTGTGTTCCCTTGCTGGCCGCAGCGTCGGAGGCGCCAAGCGCACGACGTCAGTCACGCGACAAGGCTACTGGTTAGGGCCCGCTGCGCGCACTCTCGACTGGCTAGGAACTTCTGTAGCGCCTGATCAACGCGGTGAATACGGTAAGCAACGAATGAAAGGGCGGCGCGTCATCGGAACGAATGTGCGTCGAGAATAGGCTCGGCGCATGTCAAGTCGCTCGCGCTCGCTGCCACGCCGCTCCTGTCTTTCCACGCCCGGCTCGTCGAGTCGTTTCCTGGCGAAGGCGCCCACGGCGACGGCCGACTTCTCCTTCCTCGATCTCGAGGACTCGGTCGCGCCCAATGAGAAGGTCGCCGCCCGCGCCAAAGTCGTCGACGCCATCACGAACCTTCCGTGGGACGACCGGGTGTTGTGCGTCCGCGTCAACGCGTGGGATACGCCCTGGACCTACGGCGACGTTATCGACGTGGTGGGGAACGCCGGCCCGCGCCTCGACGAGGTCATGCTGCCCAAGGTCCAGCGTGCGAGTGACGTCGTCGCCCTCGACCTTCTTCTCTCCCAGGTCGAGCGCAACGCCGGGCTCGAACCTGGCCACATTGGCATCGAGGCCCAGATTGAGACGGCCCTGGGCCTGATCAACGTGGAAGAGATCTGCGCCTCGTCGCCTCGACTCGAATCCATTGTCTTTGGGCCGGCCGACTTCGCGGCGTCCATTGGCATGCCGGTCACGACGATTGACGAAACCATTCACGACGGACCGTCCAACCCCTTCAGCTACGTCTTCGCCAAGATCCTGATGGCCGGTCGGGCCAATGGACTGCACGTCATCGACGGTCCGTTCCTGAAGGTTCGCGACCTCAACGCCCTTCGCTTCGCGGCAGGGATCTCCGCGTCGTACGGTTTCGACGGGAAGTGGGCGCTCACGCCTGATCAGGCCGTGGTACTCAATGAGGTCTACTCACCGAGTCAAGAACTCTTCGACAAGTCCTTCGACATTCTCGACGCGTATCGCGACGCGACGGAGAAGGACCACACCGGCGCGGTGATGTTCGGCGACGAAATGATCGACGAAGCGTCAGCAAAAATCGCGAACTCGTTCGTCGCTCGCGGAGCGCGATCAGGGATGCAGCGCACCACGAAATAAAAGATTTTTAATAGGACTAATTCCTATTAAGGTGAGGTCATGGCCACCGCCCTCGCGCCAGGCACCACCAGACGCAGTCGAGTTCGCGCCTCATTTTCACCCAGTGAATGGCGTCGCCTCTACGCCATGTTTGGCTTCATTGCGCTGCTGCACGTGGTCGGCTGGACGTTGCTCATACTCGCGTCGACGCATCACTACGGCATTGGTACCAAGGGCGTACTCGGCGTCGGCACCGGGGTCCTCGCGTACTCGCTCGGCATGCGCCACGCCTTCGACGCCGACCACATCGCCGCGATTGACAACACCACGAGAAAGTTCATGGCCGAGGGGAAGCGCCCGATGTCCGTCGGCTTCTTCTTCTCGCTCGGTCACTCGACGATCGTTGTCTGCCTCACGGTCTTGTTGGGACTCGGGGCCCGAGCACTGGGATCCCAGGTGCGCAACAACAACTCGCCATTGCACCACTACGGCACGTTGTTTGGCACCATTGTTTCGGGAAGTTTCCTCTACCTGATCGCGACTTTGAACCTCATCATCCTCTGGGGCATTGTCCGACTGTTCATCCAGATGCGCCAAGGGCGCTTCGATGACTCGGAGTTGGAGAAGCACCTCAACTCACGCGGTTTCATGATGCGATTCTTTGGTCCACTCGCTCGCTCGATCGATGAACCCTGGAAGATGTACCCGTTGGGCGTTCTCTTCGGTCTTGGTTTCGATACCGCCACCGAAGTCGCGTTTCTGGTGCTGACCGGCACGGTCGTCGCGGGCGGGCTGCCGTTCTGGGCGGTGCTGAGTTTGCCGATTCTCTTCGCGGCGGGTATGAGTCTTCTCGACACGATCGACGGCTCGTTCATGAACTTCGCCTACGGCTGGGCCTTCTCCAAGCCGGTGCGCAAGGTCTATTACAACATTGCGATCACCGGACTGAGCGTCTTCGTCGCGTTCTACATCGGGACGCTCGAACTCCTGCAGGTCCTGCAGAGCCAGTTGAAACTGCACGGGGGCATTTGGAACTACGCGGCCGGGTTTTCCATCAACGGAGCCGGCTTCGTCATCGTCGGCATCTTCGTCGCGACGTGGACGTTCGCGCTGCTCTATTGGAAGTACGGCCGCGTGGAAGAGCGCTGGGAGCGCGCTGCCCTGAAGGCCCAACAGGCTCGCGGCGAAAAGCTCGACTTGCACTCGGCGGGCATCACGCTCGGTGAGGTCCACAAGCCCTTCACCATCGACGGCGAGTAGAGCGTTACTTCGCGCCCTCGAGCAGTCGACGGGCGATCACTTTCAGGCAGAGTGTCTCGTCGGCGCCCTCGAAGATGGACAGCACTCGCGCGTCGACGTAGTAGCGACTGACCGGAAACTCCTCGGCGTAGCCCATCCCACCGTGTATCTGCATGGCCTCACGGGTCACCCACTCCGCGGCCCGACAGACGTAGGCCTTGGCCATTGAGGCTTCGAGCGCGCCGTCGCCGCGTCCCATCTGTCGCGCGACCTCGAGGGCGAACTGGCGCGAACACTGGATGATCGCGGCCATGGTGCCCAACTTCACGCGGGTCAGTTCGTAGTTCAGAATCGGCTCACCGAACACGACGCGATTTCGCGCGTAGTCGAGTGCCGCTTCGTACGCGGCCTGCATCACGCCAATGGCGCGCGCCGCGGTCTGGATTCGGCCGTTCTCGAAACCGGACATCTGGAAATAGAATCCCCGGCCGAGTCCCTCCTCGCCTCCGACGAGGTCGCGGTCGGGGACGAACCAGTGGTCGAAGCTGAGTTCGTACGAGTGCATGCCGCGATAGCCAATGGTGTCGATCGGTCGACCCTCGAGGCGACCGCTGCCGTGTCGCGGTCCTTCGTGCGCGCCCTGGACCAGCAGGAATCCATCCCCGTCGCCCCGGTCCTTCTCGACCAGGAACAACGAGAGACCGCGATGCGCCGCGCTTCGATCGACGTCGGTCCTCGCGAGCAACATCAAGACGTCGGCGCGCGCCGCGAAGGTACACCAGGTCTTGGTGCCGTTGAGCAGCCAGCCGCCCTCGGTCTTGGTCGCGGTGGTCGTGACACCCGCGACGTCACTGCCAAAGTCAGGTTCCGTGACCGCGACCGCCGCCAACGTCGCACCCGACGCGAGTCGCGGCAGCCAACGTTCCTTCTGCTCCTGGGTGCCGCCGCTCACCAACGCGCGCGTCAGGATCTCTGGCCGGGTGATCAGTGAACCGCCGATGCCGAGCGCGCCCCACGAAAGTTCTTCGGTCGCCACGACCATGCCGAGGTACTCAGATTCGCCGCCGGTCGCGAAGCCGCCGAACTCCTCGGGCACCGAGAGACCGAAGCCCCCGAGGTCGGCGAGTCCGCTGATGATTGATTCGGGGATGTCGGCGTTGTCACGGTGGACGTGTTCGGCGTGGGGACGGACCTGTTCGAGTGCGAAGCGGTGAAAGGTGTCGGCGACCATCTCGAAGTCGTCGCCGAGGTGTCGCGATCCCGGTGCCTCGGCGAGGCTGGCCACGAACGACGGATCTCGATAGGTTGCGACGAACGCGGCGAACGGGGCGAACCAATCGTCGCCAATGCCCCAGGCCGCCTCACGACCAAGGACGCGCGTCGCGAGGTCACTGAGGGCAATCGCGAGGAACGCCGCGACGAGCGCTGACTCGTCGGGGCCAATCTCTGCATAACTGAGGCAGGCCTGCGCCGTCGCGACTGCGCTGGCCGCGTGAGCCAGGTCGTAGGCGAGACTCTGGTTGGCGTCGACACCACCGCGAGCGGCGAGCTGCGAGAGCGCACCATCGATGACCGAGCGCGCTGCAGTAACGAGTTGGGCGGCGTTGGACGTATCGAGTGGAGGGGTGGACATACGTGAAATTTATCCGTTGGGGAGCGCAACGTCGTGCGCCCGTAGTCTGAAGAGGTGGACGTGACAATGCTCTTGGCAGATTCGGCGCAAGTGGCCGACGGAAAGCTGTACATCTTGGGCGGTGGATGGTCAGTGACCGGACCGGACCCGACACCCTCGGCCGTCGCCATGAAGGTCATGGTGGACTGGCACGAGTTCAATTCGAATCACCATTGGGAACTGTTCCTCGAGGACGCCGACGGCCAGCCCGTGCGTTTCGATACGCCCGACGGGCCCCAGGCCATTGAGGTCCGTGGCGACTTCTCGGCGACCGCGCCCGACGGCGTGCCCGTCGGCACGCCCGTCGATGTGCCTATCGCCGTCAACTTCGGTCCGATCCCTCTCCAAAACGGCAGTCGTTTCACGTGGCGCCTGGTGATTGACGGCGACTCGCTGCCCGGCGCCACGGTGTCCTTCACCACTCGACCGATGGCCGAAGTCGTCGAAGAAGCCTAAGACGCGGATTGCTCGACGTTGTAGGGGAGACTGAGTCCATGACCACCTTCGACCGCCCATTCGGTCGCTACTTCGAAGAGTTCGAGGTCGGCGACGTCTACCGGCACTGGCCCGGCAAGACCATCACCGAAGCCGACGACCACCTCTTTTGCATGCTCACGATGAACCATCATCCCCTGCACACCAACGCCTGGTTCGCGGAGCACGAGACCGTGCACGGACGCAACGTCGTCGTTGGCAACTTGGTGTACTCGCTCGTCCTTGGTATGAGCGTGCCCGACGTCTCGGGTTCAGCGATTGCGAACCTCGAGGTCGAGACGCTGATCCATCGCAACCCAACCTTCCACGGTGACACGATCTACGCCGAGTCCCGAGTCCTCTCCGCGACGCCGTCCTCGTCGAAGAACGACCGTGGGATCGTGATCGTCGAGACCAAGGGATTCAATCAGGACGGGCTCGAAGTCTGTTACTTCCGCCGCAAGGTGATGGTCTGGAAACGCGAGTTCGCTCCAGTGCGACAGCGACCGTACGGTGACGACGTCTGGGAGTAACGACTACGCCGCGTTTCGACGTGTGCTTCGTCGTGTCGCGCCCGCAATAGCCCGGGACCTCCCGTGGGTCGCTCATGACGATCCTTGGGCTGTGCTGGTGAGTGAGTTCATGCTCCAACAGACGCAGACGTCGCGGGTCCTCGGACCGTGGCAGTCCTTCCTCGACGCCTACCCGACACCCAAGGACTGTGCTGACGCAACCCTCGCGAGCGTGTTGCAACGCTGGAGCGGCCTCGGCTATCACCGACGGGCGAAGGCACTGCACGACGCCGCTCGAATGATCCGTGACGAGTTCAACGGCGATGTGCCCAGCGACGTCGTCGACCTTCGCCGCCTTCCCGGTGTGGGCGACTACACGGCGAACGCCGTCGCCTCCTTCGCTTACGGAAGGCCCGTCGCGGTGCTTGACACCAACGTGGGCCGGATATTGGCGCGGGCGCTCGAGAACCGCTCACTTCGTGCGAGCGAGGCACGCGACGCCGCTCAGGCGCTGCTCCCGCGTCGAGATTCCTCGGCGTTCAACCAAGCCATGTTGGACCTGGGCGCACAGTTTTGCCGGTCGTCGCCACGATGCGACGGCTGCCCGGTCGCGGGTGTGTGTCGGTGGCGTCTCGAGGGCGGTCTCGACCCGGCGCCGCACAGCGCGGCGGTATCGCGACCACAGTCGGCCTTCGCCGGCTCAGACCGCCAGGCTCGCGGACGCGTGCTGGCCGCACTTCGAGTGGGGCCCCAGTCCACCGCGCAGCTCCTCGCGCGGCTGGGCGACGTCGGCGACGATCGAACGGCGAGTGTCATTGCGTCCCTGATGCGCGATGGCCTCGTGGGACGGACCGGTCGACTGATCCATCTGTCGCGTGACTGAGTCGCGCATCGCGTCGAGTTGGCGACGGCTTCGTTAGTGTCAGCGAGGTGAGTTCGCTCGACGTTGCACATTTCAGAGAGGTCCTGGGGCACTTCGTCACGGGCGTGGTCGTCGTCACGGGCGCAACGCCCGACGGCCCCGTGGGCTTTACCTGCCAGACCTTCGGTGCGCTCTCGTTGGAGCCGACACTGATCTCGTTTTCGGCCCGAACCCTCAGTAATTCGTGGCCCAAGGTTCGAGAGGTTGGCACCGTCGGCGTGAACATCCTGGCCTCGGACCAGGAGACGGTGGCCCGAGTCTTCGCTACGACCGGCATCGATAAGTTCGCCGGGATTGGTTGGTCGCCCGGACCGAACTCGGCCCCCATGATCAGTGGGGCCTTGGCACACCTCGAGGGGGAGATCGCCTTCGTGAGCGCTCAGGGGGACCACGACATTGTGGTGGTCCGGGTTGACTTCGTCGCGAGTCACTCGGGCACCCCACTCGTTTTCTATCGCGGGGGATTCACCGCGCTCGACTGAATCGCCGGTTCAGTACGATGCGTCCGTGAGTCTCATCACGTTCTCTTCTCGACCGACGGGAATTTCGTGACGCTCGGACTTGAAATCGCCGTGTTGATCGTCGTCGTGCTCGTGGTGGCGATTGCCATTCTGCGGATTCGCAAACTACGTCGAGACGAAATACGAGAGCTCTCACGACCGGTCGAACGACGACTCGTGAGTCCGCCTCCGTCGCCCTACGCACCCTCGAAGGGCTTTCGCCTGCTCGACGGCCCGCTCGAGCAGAAACAGCGACCTCAACCGGCTCGGCCCCGGCTCGAGGCCGATCGCGACTACGTGTTCAGCGAAGCACAGATGCCGGGCGACGAGACGATCATTCCCTCGCACTTACGACACAACGAAAAGTGGGCACTCTCAAAGTCCGCCCGTCACTCCGCCAACATGACCGGACTGCGCGTCGCAATCATCGCGATCATCCTCGTCATACTCCTCGGCGCCGTCGGGCTGTTCTTACAACATCACAAGTCGCCCGGCACGAAGCCGCCCACGACCACGACGACAACGAAGCACACGACCAGCAGTCCGGCGATGAGGTCCCCATCGTCGTTCACGCTCGCGTCGCCGCGCGTGTGGTCGCACGTGGCGAACTAAACGGCGCCGATTTCGTTGAGCGTCCACGCGAGCACCTGCGCTTCGTCGCGCCACGCGTCGTAGCGACCGGACGGCCCGCCATGGCCGGCACCCATCTCGGTCTTTAAGTACGCGACGTTGTCGGGATTCTCGTCACGTAGTTTGAGCACCCACTTCGTTGGTTCCCAGAAACCGACGCGCGGGTCATTCAGACCTCCGGTGGCGTAGAGGTGGGGATAGGTTCTCACCGAGCCGTCGTCATTGGTCGAGTTGACATTGTCGTAGGGGGAGTAGCTCTTCATCGTGCGATAGGCGCTGGCACTGGCGTCGGGGTTCCCCCACTCCTCCCATTCGCCCACGGTCAGAGGGAGTGACGAATCGAGCATCGTCGTCAGCGAGTCGACGAACGGCACTTCGGCGACAACGGCTTTGAAGAGATCCGGGGCCAAGTTCATGACCGCACCCATCAAGAGTCCGCCGGCCGAGCCTCCGCGAATGGCGAGCTGGTTCGGCGTGGTCCAACCGTCACGCACCAGCGCACGGCCCACCGACACGAAGTCACTGAACGTCGTGGGCTTCTGGGCCAACTTGCCCATCTCGTACCACGAGCGGCCCATCTCGCCACCGCCGCGGATGTGCGCAATGGCGAAAATGACACCCCGGTCTAGGAGCGAGAGGCGTAGTGACGAGAATCCGGGATCGATGGAGATCTCGTAGCTCCCGTAGCCGTAGAGCAGGAACGGCGACGCCGATCGGGGACGAAGAGCGTCACCGTCACCCTCCACGACGTCCTTGCGAGCAACGACCGAGACCGGAATCCGCTCGCCGTCACTGGCGTTCACCCAGAGTCGCCCCGTCACGTAGTTGGACTCGTCGTAGCCCCCGAGGACCTTCTGCTGCTTGCGCAGAAGTGTCTCACCGGTCGCGATCACGACGTCGGCAACGAAGCGCGGGGTGACGAGTGAGGTGATTAACACCCGCAGTTGCGTGGTGTCGTAGTTGGGATTGGCGGAGAGCGCCACGGTGCTCGGACTGGTCGGTCCCTCGACGACGATCGAACGCTCGAGGAGCCCTTCGAAGGGATCGGCGCCACTCGCGGTCGTGACGTAACGCACGGACGCGCAGCCGTCGTGTCGTTCGCTGATAGCGAGAAACGTCTTGAACGCGTCAACCCCGTCAAGACGGGAGCCGGGACGCTCGGGTATGACCTCGCGCCACTCTCCTCCGTCAACCCGTCGCGTGAGCAGGCGAAAGTCGGTGGCATCTTCGTTGGTTACCTTCAACCACCACGCCACGCCACGATCGTCGACGAAGTGCTCGACGCCGTATTCAATGCCGGGACGTCGTGCCTCGAGCAGCGTGAGAGCGGCGGTCGGATTGTCGGCGGCGAGGTAGTGGACTTCCGTCGTCATCGATGATCCCAGTTGCACGACAATGACGGCGTCGTCGCGGCTGCGTCCGACCGAGACGTTGAACTGTGCGTCATTCTCCTGGAGGACCAGCACGTCGGTGCGTGGGTCGGTGCCCAACGCGTGACGCCAAAGTTGGTACGGACGTTGCGCCTCGTCAACGCGGGTGTAAAAGAAGTGTCGGCTGTCCTTGGCCCACGCGAAGCCGTAGTAGACGTCATCGAGTTCGTCGCCAATCGGCGCTTGACCGGCCAGCGGTCGAACCGTGACGTGGTGGAGTTCGTCCCCGTCGAAGTCGGTGCCCACGGCGACCCACGCGCCGTCGGGGCTCACGTCGAGCACGCCGACCGACATGTAGTCGCACTCCGCGGCCTCGAGATTCTCGTCGAGGACAATCTGCTCACCCTCGAGTGTGCTGGTCGAAAGAACGGAGGGCGGCGTGAGGTCGCCGGGTGTGGCGCGCACCCGCGAGAAGATCGGATAGTTGAGTCCCTCGCGCGTCCGCTCGAAGTACCACCAGTCGTAGTGCAGGGTCGGTACCGAGATATCCGTCTCTTCGATACGGCTCTTTATTTCATCAAAGATCTCGTTTTCGAGGGGCTTCAGATCAGCGGTTGATTTGGCGAGAAACTCATTCTCGGCGCGCAGGTGGGTGAGTACTTCCTCGCTCTCGCGGTCCATGAGCCAGTAGTAAGGATCGTTGCGGGCGTCACCGTGTCGAGTGAGCGTAAAAGGACGTTGCGGCACGGACGGGGGAGTAGGCATCGCTCTACTTTGCCTTACTTGTTGACATGTGGGAACCCTGAGTTAGTACTATGGACGTAGGGATTATCCCAAAGGAGCGCGATGGCCATCGACAATCTGGATTTCAGCCGGTACCAACTGGGTTGGTCCGACGATCAAATTCCGGTCTTCAAACCGAAGAAGGGCATCAACGAGGCGATTGTCCGTGAGATGTCGGGTATCAAGAACGAAGAAAAGTGGATGCTCGATTTCCGCCTGAACGCGCTCAAGAAGTTCGAGAAGAAGCCCATGGTGCCGTGGTTCGCCGATCGCATGCCCGACCTCGATTTCAACGACATCTACTACTACATCAAGCCCACGGAAAATCAGGTTGACCGCTGGGAAGACCTGCCTGACGACATCAAGAACACCTACGAGCGATTGGGCATTCCCGAGGCCGAACGCAAGTACTTGGCGGGCGTCACTGCGCAGTACGAGTCCGAAGTGGTCTTTCACCGCAATCGCGAGGACTTAGAGCGCCTGGGCGTCCTCTTTTGCGATATGGATACCGCGATTCGTGAGTACCCCGATCTCGTGCGCAAGTACTTCGGCACGGTCATCCCGCCCAACGACAACAAGTTCGCCGCACTCAACTCGGCCGTGTGGAGTGGTGGCTCGTTCATCTACGTGCCTCCCGGCGTCAATGTCGATCAGCCGCTGCAGGCCTACTTCCGAATTAACACTGAGAACATGGGTCAGTTCGAGCGCACGCTGATCATTGCGGACGAGGGATCCCAGGTCCATTACGTCGAGGGCTGCTCCGCGCCGGTGTACTCGACCGACTCGTTGCACTCCGCGGTCGTTGAACTCGTCGCCCTTCCCGGCGCACGGATCACGTATACGACGATCCAGAATTGGTCGAACAACGTCTACAACCTCGTCACGAAGCGCGCACGCGCCGAGGCCGAGGCCCACGTCGAGTGGATTGACGGCAACATTGGTTCGCGACTGACGATGAAATACCCGTCGGTCTACTTGATGGGTCCCAAGGCCTCGGGCGAAGTACTTTCCGTCGCCTACGCCGGTCCCGGTCAGGTGCAGGACGCCGGTGCCAAAATGGTGCACTGCGCCCCCGAGACCACGTCCACCATTATCTCAAAGTCCATTTCTAAGGACGGCGGACAGACCACGTACCGCGGACTCGTAAAGGTCGAAGAGGGCGCGACCGGCGCGAAGAGTTTCGTGCGCTGCGACGCCCTGATCCTCGACGAGCAGTCCATCTCAGAGACCAAGCCCTACATGGAGGTCGGCGAGCAGGACGCGTCGATCGGTCACGAGGCAACGGTCTCGAAGATTGGTGACGACCAACTCTTCTATCTAATGAGCCGCGGTCTCACCGAGAGTCAGGCCATGGGCATGATCGTGAACGGCTTCATCGAGCCCGTGACGCGCACGCTGCCAATGGAGTACGCGGTTGAGTGGTCGCGACTTATTGAGTTGCAGATGGAAGGCTCAATCGGTTAACGAGGCGGACGCCACATCGTGTAATACGGCGGGGCACCCTCAATGGGCCGAATCGTTTCCACCAACTGGTAGCCAAAGCGTCGGTAGTAGGCGACGTTGTCCTGGCGTGGCGTCTCGAGATAGCTCCCGACACCCTCGGTGTCCACGTCGGCGAACGCGTGCTCGAGCAGCATCGTGCCGACGCCGCTTCGTTGATCGGTCGGATCGCAGCAGAGCACCATGAGGTACCACTGCGCATCCTTCGTGTGCGCGTTGGTGAGCGCAGCCATGTACTTGAAGCCGTCGCTGAATGATTTACTTCGAGGGAACATCGCCCGGAACGAACCCGGCATCTGTGTGAGTTGCACGCCGATGGGGAGGGGGTAGCCACCCGTAGTTTGCCACGCGGCGATGCCGACAATCTCGTTACGCTCATTGCGCACGGTCACAGTTCGGCCCTTCGCTCCCATGTGTGCGAAGACCGTTCGAAAGAAGATTGGCAGACTGCGCGCGCGCATCTTCTCGCTCGGGAAGAGGAACGAGAAGAAGGGGTCATCGAAAAAGGCCCGTTTGCCGACCTGCGCGGCCAGTGAAAGTTCCCTGCCCTTGATCGGCCGTTCGTCGATTCGGTAACTGGGCATTCGACATTCTTAACCAATATCGCAGTCGAACGTGGAAGAATGGGGGCATGGGAATGCGCGAGGAGTGCAAGCACTTTCAGAGCCGGACCTACAAATCGGGTGAGGTCGCACGGTTCTGCGTGCTCGGCAACGCCCCCGATCAACCGTGGTCGTGCCCGGAGAACTGTGTCACCTACGAGCGACGACTGGCCGACGTCGGTTGGTCGCACGGTTCACTCGTTGACCGTCCCGTGGAACACGCGCCCGAGACGAGCGCATCCGTCGATGAGCGGCGAGAACTCCTGGATATGGCGAGTGAGATCGTCAACAATGTCGCGCCCGAGATGTACAGCGAGCGTCGCCAGCAACTCGACCAGATCGAGAAGAAGCAGCGCGGTTGGAAGTTCTGGCGTCGCTAGTCGCCGTTGAAAACCGGCGGCCGCTTCTCCACGAACGCCATCATCGCTTCGCGCAGGTCGTTGCTCTGTAGATACATCGTGTTCCAACGCGCGACGAACTCGAGTCCTTCATGGACCGTTCGACCGTCGTTCGCCGCCAACACGGACTTGGTGCCCTGTACCGCCAACGGCGAGTTCGCCGCGATTTCGTCGGCCAGTTCGTTGGCTGCGGCCAACACGTCCTGGGCACTACTTCCGTGGACGGCGTTCACGAGCCCAATGGCGAGCGCGCGACTGGCGTCGATGTCCTTGCCCGTGTAGGCCAGTTCGGCAACGTGGCCGGCACTGACGATCTTGGGCAGTCGTTGCAGCGTGCCGAGGTCGGCCACGATGGCGACCTTGGTCTCACGGATCGAGAACTTCGCGTCAGCGGCGCACAGTCGGATGTCACAGGCGCTCACGAGATCGATGCCGCCGCCGATGCAGTAGCCGTGGATGGCCGCGATGACCGGCACGTTGAGGTTGGCAATGGACGTAACGGAGTCCTGCATTGCTCGCACCGCTTTGTACGTCACGGCGCTGATCGCCGCCTTTGACTTCGACGATTTCGGCTCGGCGAAGCCGCCACCGAACTCCTTGAGGTCGAGGCCGACCGTGAAGTGCGGACCTTTCGCCGCGATGATCACCACTCGAATCGACGGGTCGCTCGAGACGGCGGAGGCCGCGAGCGGCAGGTCGCGCCATAGGGCGCTCCCCATTGCGTTACGGGCCTCTTCACGGTCGAGCCACAGCGTGGCGACGTGTTCGTTCACTTCGAGTGTCAAAACGTCAGATGAAAATCCCACGCGTGCTCCTTCATCAAGTGGCAACGAGCCTACGTCGCCCTCGGCCAGGGAAATGGTTCCGCCCAGTAGGATGCCTAGGCCCAACTTTCTATGAAACTCTTCGCTGATTCAGCCACTTCCTTCATTGCCGAGCGACCCGACGCGGACGCTCGCCAACTCGCCTGGTCGGCCTTTGAAGTCGCGGGACTGCCCACGACGAGCGACGAAGTATGGCGTTACGCACCCCTGAAGGACTTCGTGCTCGACAACTTCGAAGTTGTCGGCGAACCAACACGTCGAACTGATTCGTCCTTCGCGCAACAACTCTGTGATCGAGCTGGCCTGGTCGTGCGCGTGGTGGACGGCTTTTGTGTCTCCACGGGCCACGCGGTCGAGGGCGTGAACGTGGACATCGTGGAGTCGTCGATGTCACTGGCCGGGGACTCACTGGCCCGGCGGTACGAAAGTGACACGTTCGCGATCTTGAACGGTGCGCTGGCGCCGGCCACGACGGTGATAACCGTCGCCCCCGACACCAACGTCGCTGAGCCAATCGTCGTGTTGAACGTCTCGAACGCCACGTCATCGTTTTCGCGCACGCAGATTGTCCTCGGTCGCGGTGCGAGCGCGACGATCGTCGAGTACTTCGAAGGCGGGGCCGACGCACTGGTCGTGCCACTCAGCGAGTACCAGGTCGACGACAACGCGTCACTGCAACTGATCACGTATCAGCGACTCGACCAGAGCGCGTGGCACGTCGCGCGCACGACTGGCTTCCTCGCTCGCGACGCTCGGCTTCGCCAGGCGGTTGTCGGCATCGGTGCTCACTACAACCGTTCCCGCAATGACGCCGAGATGCGCGGCGCTGGCTCGGAGAACGAACTTCGCACCACGTTCCTCGGCTCCGGTGATCAGGTTCATGACTTTCGCACCCACCAGATGCATACCGGCGCCCGCTCGCGCTCAACACTCCTGTCCAAAGGGGCCGTCGCTGACCGCTCACGCTCGGTTTACACCGGCCTCATTGAAATCGAGAAAGGTGCGAAACGCACCGACGCGCGTCAGACCAATCACAATCTCCTGTTGTCACCGGCGGCTCACGCCGACAGCGTTCCCAATCTCGACATCCGAGAGAACGACGTCATGTGCGCGCACGCGTCGAGCGTGGGACCACTCGACGAACTCCAGCGCTGGTACCTCGAATCCCGCGGGGTGAGTCGCGAGGACGCGGAACGGCTCATGATCCAAGGATTCTTTTACGAGATGCTGGCTAATTTGCCCCCACAGTTGGCCGAACTCGTCGAGCGCGACGTGACATCGGTTCTGGCCGCGGTGAACGTGGTGACGCCATGAGGACCGTCGCCATCGGCGAGTTGAGCGACTACGAGAGTGGTGTCCCGCGCCAACTTCGACTGGAAGACCGAGTGCTCGTGGTCATTCGGATTGAGGACGACGTGTACATCCTCGACGATCGCTGCAGCCATGAGGACTTCAGCTTGGCCGAGGGCGATGTGAACTGCGACACGCTGGAGATTGAATGCGCCCGTCACGGTGCGATGTTCCGTCTAAAGGACGGCGAGCCAATGTCGTTTCCCGCGACGCGTCCGGTGGCGCACTACGACGTACGAAACTTTGATGGGCACCTGGAAGTGGTTCTGCCGTGACGTCGACGCTGACGATCGAAGGTTTGCGCGTCGAGGTCGCGGGCAAGGAAGTCCTCCAGGGTTTTGACCTCGAAATGCACACGGGCGAAGTGCACGTCATTATGGGACCAAACGGATCGGGCAAGTCGACGTTGGCGCATGCGCTCGCTGGTCACCCTGGCTACAAAGTCCTCGACGGTTCGGTGCAGATCGACGGTGTCGAACTCTTGACGATGTCGCCGACCGATCGGGCTCGACACGGTCTCCTGCTCGCCATGCAACAGCCCATGGAGGTGCCCGGTGTCCGCCCGATCGACTTGCTGGTCGCGGCCGGGGTGGATCCGACGAACCTTCGTGCACGAATGAGCGAAGAGGCCGAACGCGTTGAACTGCGTCCCGAAGTCCTTGACCGTTTCGTCAATGTCGACCTCTCCGGTGGAGAGCGCAAGCGCGCCGAGATGGTGCAGTTCGCGCTCCTTCGTCCGACGTTCGCGGTGCTCGATGAAATCGACTCCGGTCTGGACGTCGACGCGTTAGGTGCCGTCGCGCGACGACTTTCGCTGGCGACGAGCGAGTGGGCGTGCGGTCTGCTCGCCATCACGCACTTCAAGCGTCTGCTCCAGGAGTTGACGCCGACCGCAATTCACGTCCTCAGTGGTGGTCGCGTTGTCGCAACCGGTGGCCCGGAACTGTCCGAAGTACTGGAGCGAGATGGTTACGAACCGTTTCGCGCGACGCACTCTTGAACCGTTTCATTCAAGGCCAACGGGTAAACTCGTCTGATGCCTGACAGCGGGAACGGCTCCTCCTTGGGGCCAACGGACGGGTCGCGCGCGGCGCGACGACGGGCTCTCGCGAACGAACAGCGCCTGGTGGCGCTCGGCGAAGCCGTCGATCGACAGAACGGCAATGCGCCCAAGCGTCACCGCCGTCCGCGTCGACGAGGACGGGCCTGGATCATCGCCGGTATTGCGGTCGTCATCATCATCGTCGGTGTCGTCGGGGGTGGTTATATCTACGCGAACTACCAGTTCGACAAGATTCCCAAGATCACCGTCAAGGGAGAGGTGAAGCCCATCTCGGGCAAACCGTTCAACATCTTGATGATTGGCTCAGACTCTCGCGCGGGACTGACTGGACTCGTGGCCCGACAAACCGGTGCCACGAAGGGCGCCGCGGGCGGTCAACGCAGTGACGTCGTGAAGATCGTGCACGTCGATCCCGAGTTGGGCACGATCTCCATGCTGTCGATCCCGCGTGACACCATGACCACACTGCTCGCCAACCAAAATCGCTATGGCAAGTTCAATCGCATCAACGTGAACTTCGGCAATGGCCCTTCACTGCTCGCTCAAACAATCACCGCGAACTTTGGCATTCCCATCAATGACACGATCGTGGTGAGTTTCGCCGGCATGATCAACGCCGCGGACACCATTGGGGGCGTGTACCTCGATTTCCCCTACCCGGCGCGGGACCTGTACTCCGGACTGAAGATCCGCCACACCGGCTGTCAACAGATCACTGGATTTGAGGCCCTGGCCGTTGTTCGAAGTCGCCACTACGAGTGGTTCGAGAACGGCGTGTGGAATCAGGATGTGACGAGTGACTTCGGACGAATCTGGCGGCAGAACGTCTTCCTGCGCGGAATGGTCGAGCGCGCCAAGGGCATCTACAACCCACTCACCATCAACTCATTCCTGTCCAAGCTGCCTCAGGGCATTGCTCTCGACAACAACTTCTCCCTGAACGAGCTGATCGGTCTCGCGGTCAAGTTCCACTCCATCAATCCGAACGCGATCCAGACGATCACCATGCCCGACGTCCCCGGCACCTTCAACGGCCAGGACGTCGAGTTCGTCCAGGAGCCCGAGGCCCAGCGGGCACTCGTGAAGATGTTCGGTGACCAACTCTTGACGCCGACGAACCCGCAGCCCAACGCGACACTGGCGACGCCGCTTCCGCCACACATTGCCGTGCCCACGACGACCACCACGCTGAAGCACGTCACCACGACGACGAAGCGCGTCGGTCCACCGGCGACCACGACGACCACGACGACGATTCCGCCCGAGGGCGACCAATTCTTTGACCCGAGGATCTGCACCCCGTAACACGTCGAACCAACGTCAATGAATGGTCTGTGGACGTTGACGTTTCGAACATTGATGGTGAAATGTGCACAACGCAGTAACCGTCTGCGAGCGCATGTTCTCAACATCGCCGACGGCCGCGGGTAACCTCGTTTAATGGCGGACAACGGCGATGGCTCGCCTTTCGAGCCGACGAAAGACGATGCTTCTCGAGGGAGCAGTCTTGCGAACGGAGATCGCCTCATCGCTCTCGGTGATGCCGTTGAACGAAAGTCCGGCACGGGAGCGAAACATGCTCGAGGACGTGTACCGCGTCGACGGAAATGGATGTACGCCGGCGTTGCCGTGATCGTTCTGATCGCCGGTGGAGCGGGCGGTGTGTACTGGTACGCGAATTGGCGCTTCAAGCAGATTCCGACCGTTGTCGTCCCGCCGATCGTCTATCCAGTCCCCAATCAGCCGTTCAACATCTTGGCGATAGGTTCGGACTCGCGCGCCGGCCTTTCGAGTGTCGTGGCACGCCAGACGGGCGCGAATACCGGATCAGTCAGCGGTCAGCGAAGTGACGTCATCAAGATCATCCACGTCGACCCGACGGCGGGCACGATCACCATCCTCTCGATCCCGCGTGACACCACGGTGAGTCTGCTCGCGAATCAGAGTCTCTACGGCAAGTTCAATCGAATCAACGTGAACTACGCCGCCGGACCATCGCTCCTGGTTCGCACCATCACCGCGAACTTCGGCATCGTCATCAATCACGTCATCCAAGTGAATTTCAACGGACTCATCGGTGCGGCCGAGGCGGTGGGCGGCGTCTACCTCGATTTTCGATATCCCGCCCACGACCCCTGGTCGGACCTGGCGATCTGGCATACCGGTTGTCAGTTGGTCACGAGCACCATGGCCCTCGCGGTCGCGCGAAGTCGTCATTATTACTACGCTCCCAAGGGTCACCCCGCGTGGCCGAAGGATTGGGCCAGTCTTTCGGACGACCAACTCGCGGCCGACGGATGGATCTATGACGGGACCAGTGACTTCGGTCGGATCGATCGCCAGACGTCATTTCTGCGTGCAATGTTCTCTCGAGTGAAGTCGAAACTTGACGATCCCTTTGCCATCAACTCGTTCTTGGGGAGTTTGCCCCAGGGCATCACGATTGACAGCACGTTCACACTGAGAGAGATCGTGGGACTGGCCCTTAAGTTTCGCGGCTACAACACGGCGACGATGAAGACCTACACCATGCCTGAAGTGCCGGCAACGGTGAACGGCGCAGACCTCGAGTTCGTCGAACAGCCCTACGCGCAACAGCTACTGGTCTCAATCTTTGGCTCATCACTGCGACGACCAACGAACCCTCCGCCCAACACGGCGCTGGCGACACTCCAGCCGCCGAACGAGGCGGTGGCGACGACCACGTCAACATTGCGCGTCACCACCACTACGAAGAAGCCGACCCATCCGGTCGCGACCACGACGACGACGACAACCAATCCCACGCTGGCGCTTCCGATCTTTGACCCGGTGCCCTGCACGCCCAAGTGAGTCAGGCGACTTCGTCGAGCCCTTGAATCAGTGTGTTCCAGGACAAGGTGGCGCACTTGATGCGCACGGGGAACTTGACGACGCCCTGAAGCGCGGCGAGTTCGCCCAGTGCGCGCAGATCCACCTTGGTCGGTTCGTCGTCGTGGGCCAACGTCGACTCATGCACCGTCATTAGTTCTTTGAATGTTGCAATGGTCTCGCGAACCTGCGCCAGTGGCTTGCCCTTCACGGCAGCACTCATGAGGGACGCCGACGACTGTGAAATCGAACAGCCGGTTCCGGTCATCTTGATGTTCTTCAGGACGTTGTCCTCAACCTCGAGATAGACAACGATCTCGTCGCCGCAGAGTGGATTGAATCCCTCGACGCGAATCGCCGGCGGTGACTCGAGCTCACCGCGGTTTCGCGGCGAGCGGTAGTGGTCGAGAATGATCTCGCGATAGAGGTCGTCCAGATTCGACATCGCCCTAACCGAACATCTTGACCGCGTGGCTGAGCGCTTCGAGCAGCACGTCGGTGTCCTTCGTCAGTGAGTAGGGACCGTATGATGCGCGCACCGTGGCGGCCAGACCGAAACGGCGCATGAGGGGCTTGGCGCAGTGATGGCCTGGTCGAACGCACACGCCGAACTGGTCGAGTACCTGGGCGACGTCATGGGGGTGGACGCCCTCAACGTCGAGACTTATGACGCCTCCGCGGTCGGTCATGTCCGGGGGTCCAATGACGCGAACGCGGCCGTCGAATTCGAGGGTGAGTCGCGTCAACGCGTCCTCGGTGAGCGCGTGCTCGTGGCGCACGACGTTGGAGAGTCCGAGGCCTTCTAGGTACAAGACGGCGGCGCCGAGTCCGACCGCCTCGGCAATGGGCGGCGTGCCGGCTTCGAAACCGGTGGGGCCCTCGGCCGCGATGTAACCGTCGAGGCGAACGTCGGCAATCATGCCGCCGCCGCCGAGGAACGGTGGCATGGAGGCCAGGATGTCCTCGCGAGTCCAAAAGACGCCAATGCCGGTCGGCCCGAGCATCTTGTGGCCAGTGAAGATGAGAAAGTCAATGTCGAGTGCGCCAACGTCGGTCGGGGAGTGGGCCACCGACTGCGCTCCGTCAACGGCGATTAGCGCGCCGTGCCGGTGCGCGACACCTGCGAGTTCATTGATGGGGTTAATAGTGCCGAGCACATTGGACATGCCGGTCACCGAGAGGAGCTTGACGCCCTTCATCAAGTCGTCGAGCTGGGAAAGATCGAGTCGGTAGTCGTCGGTGACAGGAATGAACCGGACTTCAACACCGGTCTGCTCGCGCAGTTGGAACCACGGCACAATGTTGGCGTGGTGCTCCATCTCGGTGACGAGCACGACGTCGCCCGACGTCAGGTTCGCCGCGCCCCAGGACTTCGCGAGGAGGTTGAAGGACTCCGTGGCGTTCTTAGTGAAGACGATCTCTTCGGCACCCCCCGGCGCGTTGATGAAGCGCGCGACGTGTTCGCGAGTCCCTTCATACGCGGCGGTCGCCTCACTGGCGGTCTGGTAGACCGCGCGGTGCACGTTGGCGTGACGCAGTTGGTAGTAGCGACTCATGGCGTCGATGACGGCGTTGGGCTGCAGCGACGTCGATGCGGTATCGAGATAGGTGATCGGGTGATCGTAGATTCGTCGGTTCAACTGGGGAATATCGGCGCGGACGCGTTTCGCGTTGAAGGCGGTCATGACATCGCCGGACGCCAGGCGTCATAACCCTCGAGCTCAATGAGCTGAGCCAGCTGGGCGTCGCCCGAGTGCACGATCTGGCCGTCAACCAAGATGTGCACCTGGTCGGGCTCGATCTCCTCGAGCAGTTTCACGTAGTGCGTAACAACGACCGCACCCATTTTCGGATGCTCGCTACGAACGGTCCGCACGCCGTTGGCGACGACGCGCAAGGCGTCGATGTCGAGTCCGGAGTCGGTCTCGTCGAGGAACGCAATGTCCGGCTCCAAGAGCGCCATCTGCAGTACTTCATTACGCTTGCGCTCGCCGCCGGAAAAGCCATCGTTGAGGTGTCGCTCGGCAAAGGCCGGGTCCATGCCAAGTCGATCCATCCACTCGGCGAGGTCGAGGCGAACTTCGAGAATGCTCAACTCCTGAAGGTTCTTGCGCGCCGCGATGGCTTGGCGAAGGAACTGGACAACCGAGACGCCACCGATTGCTTCGGGGTACTGGAAGGCGAGGAAGATACCGGCGCGCCCGCGCGCGTCGGGCGTCCATTTGGCGATGTTCTCGCCCCTTAGGAGAATCTCGCCGTTGGTGACGGTGTAACCGGGGTGGCCCATAACGATGTTTGCGATGGTGGACTTACCGGCGCCGTTGGGCCCCATGAGCGCGTGTACTTCACCCTCATTGACGACCAGGTCGACCCCACGCAGGATTGGCGTGCCCTCTGCTTCGGCGTGAAGGTTGCGAAGTTCTAGAAGTGGCGTCGGCACGGGGTCGAGCCTACCGGTCGACGTCAAATGCCCTGTCGGCTCCCGGGCGTGATGGACGTCAGTAGTCGGACCACCACGGTCAGTTGGGAGTGCCTAGCGAGTGCCACGCAGCCACGCTCATGAATTGGCGAGCGAGGATGTTGTACTCCTCTTCTGGGGTATCCACCTGACTGACACTCGCCTGTCTTGCAACGAGATGTGGCGTCAGATCCAATAGCGACGAAAAGCTACGCCCTCTTCATCGAACGCAATTTTCTCAAGAACTCCACCGCACCGTTCGATGACTTTGACGGAACCGACGTTGGAGTCATCACACGTGACGAGGACATCGGACACGCCTTCGTTTCGGGCAATCACGACTGACTGTCTCAGTATTGCGGTTCCGTAGCCCTTTTGACGAAAAGCCGAAATCACGCCGTAGCCAATGTGTCCGCCTCTGAAGACGAGAAAATCATTCAGTTCAAATCTGATTGACGCCCGACCTACGAGTTGTCCGTCCACGTCGGCCGCGAGAAAGGCCGCGCGAGTTCGGTTCTCTGGAAGGTCAACCCCTTGGCGATAGCGTTCCATGAGGACGATCCATTCCGACCACGGCGTGCGCGGGTCAAAATCGAATGGGAGAAAATCGAACCCAGTGCCCTCGAACTCAGCCCTTGCGGCGAGTGCGGGTCCTTCGTCGGCGGGGCCGAATGGTCGCAGGACGAGTGGCATGGAGGAACACTAACTGTGCAACCCTCGGCATCATTTGCCTGACGGTTGTGCTGCTGCGGGCACCGTGTGACTCATGTTTGGTGGCAGTGAGTTGGACACCTCATTTCCTCTTCACTACCAGCCGCGCGCGACCCATTCGTCGAGGTGTGGGCGCTCGACGCCGAGCGTCGACTCGGCGCCGTGGCCGGGCCAGATCGTTGTGTCGTCACCGAACACGTTGAAGATTCGCTCCTCGATTGACGTGATGATCGTGGCGAAGTCGCCGCCTTCGAATGTCGTGTTCCCCGGACCTCCGGGGAAGAGGGTGTCGCCGGTGAAGAGCATGGGAGTGTCTTCGAGTGCGAAAGAGATGCTGCCCGGTGTGTGACCGGGCGTATGCAGCGTGCGCAGGCGCAGGTCTCCGACTTCGTGGACCACATCATCGTCAAGCAGGTGGTCGTAGCCTGGCAACATTGCGGCATCTTCGATTCGTACCCAGACGTCGATACCGGCGGCCCGGACCTGTTCGACCGCGCCGATGTGATCCCAGTGACCGTGGGTTTGCAGTACCGAGGTGACACCAAGACGGGTAGCGACGCGCAGCAACCGGTCGTGTTCGTTGGCGGCGTCGATCAACGTCGCCTCACCGGTTCGCCGACAGCGCACGACGTACACGTTGTTCTCGACCGGTCCCACGACGAATCGATGCACCTCGGCCTTGGCGTCGGACCAGACCAGTTCTACGTTGTCCATACCCAAGAATGCCACTTGGATGGACCCGTGTCGGGTTGAGTATTGTCGCAGTGACCGGCATTACTGACCGGTAGGCGATAAGGGACTGCAATGAACTTTGGATTCAGTGAAGAGCAAGAAGAGTTACGCACGATGGTCAAGCGCTTCTTGGAGGAGAAGTCCCCTGAATCAGAAGTCCGGCGCCTCATGGCCACGACCGAGGGCTACGACTCAGCGGTGTGGGACCAGATGGCCAAGGAGCTCGCCCTCCAAGGACTCGGCATTCCCGAGGAGTTTGGCGGCCAGGGCTTCGGCCCGGTCGAGCTCTACGTGGTTTTTGAAGAGATGGGCGCCGCCCTCTTCTGCTCGCCCTATTTCTCGACCGTCGCACTCGCCGCGAACGCGGTCCTCTTCGTCGGCACCGACGCCGACAAGGCTGCCTACCTCCCCGGGATTGCGTCAGGCGAAACAATCGCCACGGTGGCCCTCACCGACGACGCCGGCCTGTGGGACCTCACGAAGACGTCGGCGACCGCGAAGGCATCGGGCGACGGCTTCGTCCTGAACGGCGTGCGCAACTACGTCACTGACGGCAACACATCGTCGTTGATCTTCGTTCCCGCCGTGACCGCCAAGGGGCTCTCCCTCTTCGCTGTCCAGGGCGACGCGAGTGGCGTCACTCGAGAAGCACTGCCCACGATGGACCAAACGCGCAAGCAGAGCCGCATTGAGCTGAAGGACGCTCCCGCCACCCTGGTGGGCGTCGAGGGCGAAGCACTCGCCGGACTCGAGACAACGCTCCAGGTGGCCGCCGCCGCCCTCGCCGCCGAGCAGGTCGGCGGTGCCCAGCGCGTCCTTAACAATTCGGTCGAGTATGCGAAGAACCGCGTGCAGTTCGGTCGACCGATCGGCTCATTCCAGGCCATAAAGCACAAGTGCGCGGACATGCTCCTCGACGTGGAGTCGGCGAAGTCGGCCGCGTACTACGCCGCCTGGGCCGCCCAAGAGCGCAACGAGGAGTTGGCGATCGCCGCGAGTCTCGCGAAGTCCTTCTGCTCTGAGGCCTACTTTCACTGCGCAGCCGAGAACATTCAGATTCACGGTGGTATCGGCTTCACCTGGGAGCACCACGCGCACCTGTACTTCAAGCGAGCGAAGAGTTCCGAACTGTTCTTAGGCGACCCCGCCTACCACCGCGAACTTCTGGCTCAGCGCCTGGGCATTTAGCGTCGCGTGCTCGCCCACGAGCAACTGAAGAGCGGCAGCTCGCTCCTCGACCTTCGCATCGCCACACCGGGTGCGCGACCGGTCGCGAGTCACGCGCTCATCATCGTGCACGGTCTTCCCCGGGCGATGGGCATGGGACGACAGGCGGCCGGTCTGCTCCCCGAACTGGCCGAACACCTGGCGACGGAGTCTGGATGGATGATCGCGACCGGCACCCTCTCGGGGGTGGGCGGCAGCACGGGGACATTCTCCGCGTCCCAGTGGATGGTGGACCTACGCCAAATCCTCGACCGAGTGGATCAGGACGAACGACGAGTCTCCCTCGCCGGTTTCGGATTTGGCGGCGCGCTGGCACTACGCATCGCCGCCGATGATGAACGCATTCGCGGCGTCGCGACGTTCGCGACGCCGGCGCATCTCGAACCGTGGTGCGGCGCCGCGGAAGAGTTTCGACGAGCGGTGCAGATCGCTGGGGTGGTGGGCGACGAGAAGGATCTCTTGCCGGCTGAGCAATTGCGTGACGACGTCTTGGCCATCGACCCCTTGGTTTCGATCGCGAAAGTACCGCCCCGACGGCTATTGGTCGGCCATGGGACCGAGGACATTGAAATCCCGCCCTCCGACGCCCGCGACCTCGTCGCGGCCGCCGAAGGACGGGCCGAGCTTCGTTTGATCCAAGGTGCCGGTCATCAACTCCGTGCCGACCCCCGAATGGTGGCAACGCTCCTAGGTTGGCTCGATCGCCACCGCTGAGAGCGCGTCGTCGAGCGCGCGTCGAAGGGCGCGCGCACTTTGCTCCGGTGTGGCCGACTGCGTAAGTGCTCGCACCACCACGAAATGGCGAAGTCCCAACTCGACCAAGGTCGCAATGTTGTCGGCCGTCACACCACCGGTCACGAAGACCGGCCGGTCACTTCGAGCTTGGCTCTCCAACGCGTACGCCGTTCCCGTGCCTGAACGTCCCGGTTTGGTGGGCGTGGCCACGATCGGTCCGGCACTGAAATAGGTCGCCGACTGATCGAGTGCGTTATCGAACTCCTGGCGCGAGTGCGTGGAGAGTCCGACGATCGCCTCGGGGCCGAGCAACTCGCGACAACGTGCGACCGTGACATCCTCTTGGCCCACGTGCACCCCGTCGGCACCGACCGCTAGGGCGAGTTCGGGGGAGTCGTTCATGATGAAGGGCACGTCAAAGTCGCGACAGATTGGCACCATGAGTCGGGCGGTGTCGGCACGGACCTCGTCGTCGAGGTTCTTTTCACGGAGTTGGACCACGTCGACACCACCGCGCAGGACCGCCGGCAGGAACGCGGCCATGTCCTCGCGATGTGCCACGCATAGATAGAGATGGCGATTCGAGAGCGGATACACGGTTCAACACTAGAAGTCCTCGTCGAACTGCCTACAGCGATTGACCGTCTGGGGCAGAATAGAAAGATGCAGATTCCCGCCAAGGCCGATTACGCCATTCGCGCGCTCCTCACCCTGGCGGCGAGTGACGTGTCGGTGAGCGCGGAGCATCTCGCCCTCGAACAGGAGCTTCCGGCCAAGTTCCTCGGCGCCATTCTCTCGGACCTTCGTCGCGGCGGATTGGTCACGAGCCAGCGCGGTCCCGAAGGCGGCTTCAAACTGGCGCACGACGCCGATCAGATAACCATCGCCGACATACTTCGCGTGGTGAGTGGCCCCATGGCCGGTGTGCGCGGGATGCGCCCCGAAACGCTCGTCTACGAGGGCGACGCGAAATACCTTCGCGAAGTGTGGATTGCGGTGCGCGGCGCCTTGCGCGAAGTCCTCGAGCACGTCACACTCGGTCAAGTACTGCGCGGTGAACTTCCCGACACGGTGACGCGATTCACCACCGAATCAGATTCGTGGGTCACCCGCACTCCATGAAGCAGATTCATACCGACGGCGCCTGCCGCGGCAACCCCGGACCGGGCGGCTGGGCCTGGGCGAGTGGCGTCAACGAGTTTGGGAGCGGCGCCGCGCCCCACACGACAAACCAGCGAATGGAGGTTCACGCGGTCATCGAGGCGCTGCGCGAGAATCCCGAGAGCCCGCTGGAAATCGTGAGCGACTCCTCCTACGTGGTCAAGTGCTTCAACGAAAAGTGGCACGTCGGGTGGCTTCGACGTGGTTGGAAGAACTCCCAGGGAAAACCGGTCGCCAATCGAGATCTGTGGGAGGAGCTCTTCGCGCTGGTTCTCGACGGAGGGCGCGACATTCATTTTTCGTGGGTGAAGGGTCACTCCGGCGACGCCATGAACGAGTTTGTCGACGTGCTCGCCACTGAGGCCGCGGACTCCCAGCGAGGACGTCACTCGTAACGTCAGAGGTGGTGGCCGCTTTCGCGCACGGGAGGAAACATTAGGATTCCCCAGGGGGTCATTCACTACGAGATTGAAGGATAGACCGTGACTAACGAGGTCCAGCAGTTCGATGTTGTTGTAATCGGAGGGGGACCCGGAGGCTACGCAGCCGCCCTCTACGGCGCGTCCGCGGGACTCAATATCGCAATCGTCGAGCGTGACAAGGTCGGTGGCACCTGCCTGCACCGCGGTTGCGTACCCGCCAAGGAGTTCCTCGAGACGGCCCACGTACGTCGCACCGTTGAACACGCCAGTGAGTTCGGCATCAACGTCACCGAGGGCGACGTCAACTTCGCCACCAGCCAGAACCGCAAGAACGAGATCGTCGATCGTCTCTTCAAGGGGCTCTCGGGCTTACTCAAGGGCCGCAAGGTCACCGTCTTTTCGGGGACCGGTCGGCTCGAAGCCGACGGGACGGTCAGCGTCGTCGACGGCGATGACGCCGGCGTCGTCGCCAAGGGCGCGAACGTGATCCTCGCCGCGGGTTCGGTACCGAGGACGTTGCCCGGCTTCGACATCGACGGATCAATTGTCGTCACCTCTGACGAGTTCCTCGACCTCAGTGCACTACCCGCGACAGCGGCGGTCATCGGCGGGGGCGCCATCGGCTGTGAGTTCGCGTCACTGCTGTCCGACATGGGCACCAAAGTCACCGTGCTCGAGGCGTTGCCCTCGATTCTCGCCGGCTGTGATACGGAGGTCGCGAGCGTGGTCGGACGGTCATTCAAGAAGCGCGGCATTGACATTCGCACGGGCGCCAACATCACGGGCCACACACCAAAGAAGGGCGCGACGACCATCAGTGTCGAAGGCGGTGATGACGTCAAGGTCGACATGGTCGTGATGTCAGTGGGACGCCGTCCGCGCACCGAGGGACTCCTCGCGGAGGGAACCGGCGTGGAGATCAACGACCGCGGCTTCGTGGTGGCGGACCCGTTCATGCGCACGGCCAACCCCCACGTGTACGCCGTCGGTGACGTCGTGGCCGGTACGCCGCAGCTCGCGCACGTCGGCTTCGCCGAGGCGATCGTGGCCATCAAGACGATGCTCGGAGAGTCAACGGTGCCCGTCGACTACGACCGCGTGCCGTGGGCCATCTACTCAAACCCCGAAGTGGCGTTCTGTGGGCTCACCGAAGCGAGTGCGAAGGAAAAGGGCTACGACGTCGTCGTGAAGAAGGACCCCTACGGTGGCAACAGCCGCGCACAGATCATTGGTGAGACCGAGGGTGTCGTGAAGATCATCGCGGAGAAGCGCGCCGACGGGACGGCCGGTCAGATTCTCGGGGTGCACATGGCCGGTCCGTGGGTGACCGAACAGCTCGGCGCGGGTTACTTCGCCGTCAACTGGGAGGCGACCGCCGAAGAGGCGGCGGCATTGATCCAGCCGCACCCGTCACTTTCCGAGACCTTTGGCGAAACGCTTATCGCGTTGGCCGGTCGAGGTCTTCACGTTGGTTGACGTCATGAAGAATAAATGTACCTAGAGGGCTGGTAGGTGGCGCAGGCTCGCTTGGTCCAGACAAAAGGCAGATGGGATCGCAAGACATGGCGCGGAGTTCACTTCTGAGGCCCGAAGCGACGGTTCTTCCACCTTGCACTGGCGCTTAGCCGTATGAACGAGAGTTGCGTTAGAGGCAGCCCCGGCCTCCATTGGGCGTTTCCGAAATTACGATGCGTTATATGGAAAGATCAGGCGTCCCGCAACTGTGTCAGGTAGTCCTTGACTGCACAAATCCTCGCGTTAGCGCCGAGTTTTGGCGACAACTTCTTGGCCTTACCTACCGAGAAGGTCACCAGCCCCCAGGTGCTGGTGAGGAAGACATCATGGGTCAAGACTGGCTTAACCTCCTCACTCCCGTCGGTGAGCCTCGTCTCGCGTTCCAAAAGGTCACGGAGTTGCCGACGTCTACGTGGCCAGATGCGGGAGTGCCACAACAGTTGCACGTGGACCTGACGGTTCGAAGCGTCGAGGAGTTGAACGCGGTGCATTCAAGGATTATTTCGTTAGGCGGAGAGTTGCGATTCGACCGCTCGGACTGAATTGAAGAACCGCTGCGCGTCTACGCTGATTTAGACGGCCACCCATTCTGCGTCTTCGTTGTTCAGGCGAAGTGAGTCACAGCGTGTCGGCGGCGGGATTTGAACCCTCNNTGTGGCAGACGCGACATCAATGGTCAACTCCCATGGAACGCGAACCCATCACCGAGACGTTTCTTCGGCCCAAACTTGGGCGCGCAGGCGCGGCGCGGAACGAAAGACGTCAAGAGCGTGAGCGAACCCCAACGGCGCTCTGGCCTGTCGACGAGCACTGGTAACAACGCGAACCGCCGAGTCATAGTGCGAGAGTGCACCGAGGGTAACGAGTGCGCGATGGAGCGCTCGGTCCTCTCCGGTGTCAAGAGACTCGAATCCGCCAGCCGCGAGGTAGGTGGCAGCGTTGAATCCCAAGTTCGCTCCGTGAATCGGTTGGCTTTCATTTTCGTACTCGCTTTGCCAGCGTGATCGAGCATCGCCGGAGTACTCAGACCAATCAGCAACCGACACTCGCCCGTACCAGTGGTCAACGCCCACCTCGTGTTGGGCCAGTTGGGTCGTGAGCCAATCCCTCGGCACTCGTGAGTCCGCGTCAGTCGTCGCGAGCCAGATTCGGGCGGGATCTATTCGAGACCACCGATTCAGCAAGACCGCACAGCCCAACGCCCGCGCGCGACCGACGTTGTGCGCTGAACTCGTGGCCAGAGTGACCGCGAGCGGATGGCAACGTCGCACCAGAGCAACTCTCCATTCGCGGGCGATCTCCTCGCTGACGTCCGCGCAAGCGTCCATCACCACCGCCGCTCTTAGAAGCAACGACCCGTGGCTTAACTCATCGAACGCTTCGGTGAGCGAGGCGAGGGCCGACCCCAACAACTCTTGCTCGTTGTGCACTGGCACCACGACACCCACGGCCAGAGTTCGCGCCGAGGTGTGTTCGCGTTTCATTCGACACGCTCCCAGAGATCAATCACGAACTCCTTTTCGAGGTGGTGAACCATTTGTCGCAGCTTGATGTGTGCGTTAATCACTTCGTGTGCGCCGTCGCCAGTCAGTGGGTAGTCCGTGTCGCCTCGCCAGTGAACGCCAACGACGTGAGCCCCCGGATCGGTCGAGCGAACAACAAGCGACACTATGTCACCAAGGGATTCGGCATCGAAGTAGTACGCCACCTCGCTGAGGACAACAAGGTCAAACGTTTCGTTGGGCCACGCCTCCGGAATCGCTCGTTGCTCCACCACGACGTTCCGATGTTTTTCGAGTCGGCGAGCTGCCCGTGCCAGGGCCGACGGAATGATGTCGGTCGCGAGCAGGCGCTCGCAGCGTGGTGCTAGGAGTTCACTCAATACGCCAATAGAACATCCGGGCTCGAAGGCATTGCGATAGCGCTCTCTCCTTAGAGAGTCCAACGTCAGCGCGTATTTGCGCTGCTCGTAGGAACTGGTCGTAAAGTTCCACGGATCGTCGCTTGCGGCGTAAATGGTGTGAAAATACTCACGCGCAGTCGAGGTCATGGCGTGCTCACCGTCTCGTCAACGAAGACCTCGTAGGGGCGCCAGAATCGACGCATCAGCGGCGCAGGAAGCACCGCGTCCTCGATGGCGGGACCAAGCGACCGCGTTTGAGAGTTAAAGGCGGCGCTCGCCCATCGCTTGCGAGCTCGGGCGCGACGACTCAGGTCCAGTCGTCGACAAACGTCCCAGGGAATATTGGACCCCTCGGGATCGGCCCAGTGCCACGCCCATACGAGAAACCCCAACGTCCGAGCACCGACGGCGCGACTCGCGGCGAGCGCGGACTCACCACAGGTGTCGTGGTCCGGGTGACCGTCGTAGCGCCACGGCGCCACGCACAGATCGTCTGGCAACAAGATGCTGGCGAGCGCTGCATCAAGTTCGTTTCGGTTTTCTGTGACGGCACCATCGGCCAGATGGAGCCGAGTGATCAGTGGCGATCGCCACCCCAAGCGACCGAGCGCCTCGCATGATTCATCGTTACGCACTCGGGCGAGGTTCAGCGTGGCCGCGGCGCTCGAGTTCGGATGCGAAGCCTCGCCGTCGGTCACAGCAATCACTTCGACGGGCACACGTTGTGACAAGGCGGCCTGGATGAGTCCGCCGGCGCCGAAGACTTCATCGTCGGGGTGGGGTGAGACCACCAAGAGGCGACGAGCATTGATCGGTCCCAAGTGAAGGAGTTCCTCGTGGAGTCCTGCGTCACGCCATCGCGCCTCGGGCGTGCCCAAATGCTTGTCATCGACAATCAGTGCCACGAGCCAACCTCTCTCGCGAGTCGACCAAGTTCGGCGGCATCAGAGCCTCCGTGATGTTGAGACAGGTAGACAAACAGGTCGGCCGCCCGTCGCGACTGATCGAGATCATGACAGAGCGGTCGTGCGCCGCCGCCCGTTGCGACACGCGCCAACACGTCCGTGGCGGCGTCGTGAACCACCTGACGAACGATAAGAGCCCGGTAGTGCGCTTGGAACTCCTCGTTCTTCGGATCGCGGTCAAAGGCCTCGGCGGCATCCTTCAAGACCTCGCGCATCGCGGCGAGGTTGGCCACCGCCTTTCCTAGGTCGGCCAACACGTGAGCGTTCGGATCACCAGGTAGCGAACCAATAAAATTGTTCACGAGGCCCACGGCTCCTCCGTACCAACACGCGGCAACGCCCGCGGCGCCAAACCAGAAGCCTGGCCGATTCGAGTAGAAGTCGGGGCCACCTACGACACTCGACTCGGGCAATACGGACCCCGAGAACTCCAACGTCTCACTGACGGAGTCCGCCATCCCAATAGCCGGCCACGACTGGTGATGAGCCCAAGCAACGTGTTCATCGAGCGAGATATCAAAGAGCCGGTAGCCCTCAGAGGTGTCTGCCGTTACTAACGCGCGGTCAATGAGGCCACTCCCGGAACAGAACTCCTTCCGACCAGAAAGCTTCCAACCTCCGGAAACACGAATCGCTGACGTGCCACCCGAGCCCGATCGAGCGGCCCAAACGCCGTACGTCGATGAGTCGCCGAGTGGCTCCATCCCCGCTTCGGCCAAGATCGCCAACGCGTCGACGTGTCCTTCGGCCAGCCGCCCTAATGAAAGATCTCGCGCGGCCCACGTCGAAAGAACGTCCAGTCGCCGCCACGTCGCACCCGAACCAGGAAGTGGCAGATCGGATCCATCGGTGCGAACGAAGTCGTTGAGCAGTTCTTTGACGCGAGCCATCAACACCTCCTCGAACAATGTATAGACGGGTTACGCATCTTCGTTCATAGCAATTGTTTGGACTGTTGGGGTGATCGTTCTCATAATTGCGGTGGTCCTTAGGCTCCTAGGGGCAAAGAGCTGCGCGGTCGGAGGCCGGTGGTACAACTTCTGCGCTTTGACGTGGGCCGGTGGCCGGATAAGCACGGTTGCAAAATCGCCAGCGCCATGTTGAGGTTTTCGGTGATTGGCATCTGTTCGGAGCCCGTCGAGGCCGTTGATGCACAATTTCTGTCGCGACACCCGTAAGCCACGTGTCACCAACCTGGTCCCTGAAAGCCAATCTACAAACGAAGATTTGGGATTAAGCCCGTTCTTGCGTCGGAGGTTTGCGCGACGCATCTGATATCGACAGCAGCCGATTGACCCGCTCGGATTTGGCAAGACATCTAATCTGTCGAAACTTGAAGAATTCTAGAAAGACCGATTGCTTGGTTGATGTTCAAACTACTCTGAAGGTCAGGTTCATTGGAGTTGATGATTGGCGATCCAACCTAGGCGCAAATCGAGATCGCGGAAAAAGGATGTAGAACCCGCTCCTTCGTCGAAGCACCGATCGGAATTCGATCTCACCCCCGAGCACGAGGGACCGATCTGGCGTCAGTACCTGCGAGCCATGGGGCCGGGATTGGTGACCGGAGCGTCCGACGACGACCCCTCCGGCATCGCCACTTACTCTCAAGCCGGAGCACAATTCGGTCTGGGCTTCCTTTGGTCCGCCTTAATCACCTTTCCTCTTATGGCTGCAGTCCAGGAGATATGTGATCGAACGGCCCTTGCGACCGGAACGGGTTTGGGCGAGTTGGCCGTCAAGCGTTTTCACCGAACGGGTCGAGCGGTCCTTGGCGTGCTCCTCATCGTCCTCATCGTCGCGAATGCACTCAATATCGCCGCCGACTTGGTCGCCATTGGCTCGGGCATGCAACTTCTCCACGCTGGTCCCACCTGGCTCTGGGCGCTCCTGGCGGGCGCGACCATTACGTGGTTGTTGGTCCTTGGATCGTTTTCTCGAATCGCCCTTGTGTTCAAAGTGCTGTGTGCGCCGCTTTTGGCGTATGTAGTGGTCGCGATCTTGGTCACCCATCAGTGGGGCCAGGTCATTTCAAACACAGTCATTCCGCACATTCAGTTGAATAAGACGTACTTGGCGCTTTTAGTCGCGGTGCTCGGCACAACGATTTCTCCATATCTCTTTTTCTGGCAAAGTGCTCACAGGATCGAAGAGATGCGCGACGCACCCGAGGGCGGCGCTGAGCCCCTACCCCTCAAACGGCTGAGTCGCCGGCGCGCGGGGAACAAAGAGCGAATGAGTCGTCTCGATGTGTTTACCGGTATGGCGTTCTCCAATGTCGTCATGTTTTCCATAATTGTGGCCACCGCTCAGACGCTCCATGTCCACCACCTCACCCACATTCAGAGCGCGGCCCAGGCGGCAAAAGCGCTCCGACCCTTCGCTGGACGCTTCGCGAGCGTAATCTTTGCCCTTGGTTTCATTGGGAGCGGTCTTTTGGCAATCCCCGTGCTCGCGGCCTCTGGGTCGGTCGGGCTGTCGGGCCTGCTCGGCAAAGAATGGGGCTTTAGTCGTTCCATCCGCCAAGCACCTGTCTTTTATGGCCTTCTCGCCCTGGGAACGGTTGGCGGCACGGCACTTAGTCTCTTGAATGTCAATCCAATCAAGTTGCTCGTCTTGGTGGCAGTGATCAATGGTGTGGCCGCTGCACCATTCCTCTTCGTCGTTATGCGAGTGTCGAGTAGCCAGAGCATCATGGGCAAATACGTCAACGGTCTCACCGCCAATATTCTCGGGTGGCTCACCGCCGCGATAATGGCAGTGGCGGCGATCGCACTTTTCGCTACGGGAGGACTGTAAATACCGTAACAAGACAGCGGTGCCCGTTCGTGTTTTACGGAAGAGATGACGTTGCCGTCCGAAATTCGAAGAGAGTTCATGCGGCGACGTCGGAACGGTCGGTGGTGTCGGTTTGGTATGTGGGATGTAGGGGGCTGCTGAAGGATTGTTGGCACCTAACTCGTGAGGATTGTTGAGCAGCAACAATTCATGAGCATGTACGCGGCTCGGGTAATCTTTGCGAGTCGCTGGGCGGAACCGTAAGATGCAGTCAGAGGCAATTTTCCTTCAAAATTAGAAGCAGGTGATCATGTCCAGCGAGGACCTACACGAGCCGCGAGAGCGTCTAACGGATCAGACGATTGCCACGCACCAAGCGATTGTCTCGTTGATGGAGGAGTTGCAGGCAATCGACTGGTATCGGCAACGGGCTGACGGCTGCGACGACGCTCAGCTCAAGGCAGTCATTGTTCACAATATGAACGATGAAATGGAGCATGCTGCGATGCTGCTTGAATGGTTACGGCGGAACGTTGCCGAATTCGCTACCCAATTGGACAAGTTCCTGGGTGGCGAAGGTCCTATCGCTTGATCGACGTCATGCGGAATTAATGTACCTAGAGGAAGCAGCTTGAGGCACGCATCACTTTAGGGAATCTGTTTCTCAGATTGAGGTCTCGTTAGAAAATCCAGGGCAACCTTCGCGAGCCGCCGCGTCTCAATCCAGAACGAAAGATTCTTTGAGCGAGACCAATAGTAGAAGTTCTCCCGGTGGCGCTCATCATCTTCAGCACCGCTGCTCAGGTGGCGCTCCACTGCCAAAACAGATTCTTCGTCCAGATAATCAACAAGGTCGTACTCTCTGTACAGCGGAAAGAGTACCGAGCCGACATCGAGGAATTCCATCCTCAGTTCGTCGGCGCCAGTCTTGATTTGGTCCAAATACGCAGTCTGCTCTTCTGCTGAACTGGCAAGCCTGCGGGTCTCTTCGATCAGTAGCGCAAATACGTTCCTTGCCTGGCGCTCATCACTATCCATGATGACATCCAACCTATTCGACCCCGAGTGCGCCATCTAAAACGCAGCACCTGTTCGCAAAATAATTACGCCGTTAGGGTTAACGGCATGACAGACGTCACGCGGAATAAATATACCTAGACCAATGGGCAAAGGACGCGACCATAATCGTGTGGTGATGCTCGGCGATCGGAATCCCGAAGAGGGCGAAACACTGGCAATGGTTGGGCTTTGGGCGAGATGAGCGAGAAGACTAAGTATGAGCCGGAAGATCCGTACCTCACGGGTTTGAGAGCCCAACTCGAGAACGCCCACCGAGAGTACGACAAACTTATTCTGAGCGTTTCGTCGGGAATTCTTGCAATTTCCGCAGCATTCTTCCACCGAACGGCCGTACCTCACCACGACGTTCAACTGCTAATTGGTAGTTGGATTTCATTACTCGTCGCCATTTTCGTCGTCGCCACGTCGCTGATCTTCGAGCAGATACTGGTGCGCCACCTAATCCATGTGAATGGTGCTTCCGACGACAGGGGCGATCACTTGCGGACAATAGTTTTATGGTCGAACGCAGTTTCAGGTTTAGCCTTTGTTATTGGCGTCGTATTCCTAGTTGTGTACTTGAGTGTCAATGTGAACGGAGTGTGAGAATAATGGCAAACAAGATTGTCAATCCAGATACTGAAAGGGGCGCGACGGCACAGCCTCGAGTTCCTAAACCCGATCCGGGTACGGTGGAGAAGCCCCAAGCACCCACGAAAACCGATAACGAAAGTGGCGACAGTGAGTGAGAAGATAAATAAGGGCGAGCGGCGTGTGGTAACCGGCGGTGGAGCTCCGGAGGCCAGAGTTGTGAAGGTTAAGCCGCAAGATTCGGTGAAGAAGCCGCCACCGCTTCAGAAGAAGAAGAAAGGGACCGGCGACAGCAAGTAGTAGTTCACTAAAGCGTCTTGGGCATGCGCACAAGAAGCTTCTGAATGGGACGAGGGATAACGAGGGATGGGATGAATCAAGTGAGCAATGTAGACGTCTGCCCAGAGGACGGAGGGGCGCTCTACTCTGACCCCGAGCATCCGAAAGGCATCGGGAAATTGGGCAGGGAACTGCCCGCCTGGATATGCAAGACCTGCCACAAAATGTTTGTAAAACAGGATGACGGCAGCTTCGTGCGAGCTTTGCCCCCGGATCGCTGATGGATGTCACGCATTTTTAAAGTATCCAGGAGAGGCCCGTTCTAATGACCGAGTTTTCGGGCAAGCAGATTGTGAAACTTGGCAAGAGGCTACGCGATGATCCGGAACCCGACCCCGAAGATTTGAAAATGCTCGGGGAGGTACTGCTTACCTACGACGGCGCGCTGACGGAAACGTCGGCACGGCTGACCGCGATTGATCTTGAGGCGACAACAAGGCTCAAGACATCCGCAACAATTGTGGACAAATTGAGACGACAACCTTCAATTGACTTGAGGCACATCCACGATTTGGCGGGAGCGAGAATCGTTCAGCGAATGACATTGGACCAGCAAGATGATGTTGCTTCAGCAATCCGTCGAGTATTTCCTGGGTCTGAGCTATTGGACCGCAGGGAACAACCATCACACGGATATCGCGCGGTGCATATCATCGTCCGAGTTAATGACTGTCCTGTCGAGATTCAACTGCGGACTCACTATCAAGATACGTGGGCTCAAGCCATGGAGTTCTTTGGTGACCGATGGGGGCGAGAGATTCGCTATGGCGGTCATCCGAACGATCCGAACAGTCATGACGGAAGTCCGGAAGGCCCCACGAGGAAAGAGACTGTGGAAGGTCTAATAACGTTCGGCGACGCTCTTCATGCTTTGGCTGAGGTGGAAAATACTCTTGAGCAATTGCGATTGGCTGGGGCGGACCCCAGTCGGATAGAGGAGTTCGAAAAACGGATTGCAACGACTTTTAGGCAGCAGAAAGAGGCGTATGACGCCCTTAGGAAGGCTCTCTGACGACGTGAAAATGGATAACTGCGCTAAGTTGACCGCTATGAGGTACTACCTAATTGTTTTCGACCGCGAAAACCATGAAATAGTCGAACTACAGGAATTTGCCCGATCTGAAGATGCAGTCCACATGAGATTCAAGCGCGAAATCGAACACGGCGATCGTGGCTATGAAGTTGTCGTGTTGGGCGCAACGAGTCGGGAAGCTCTTGTGAACACTCATTCTCGTTATTTCGATACGGGGCGCGAACTTTCTTCTGCTTGAAAGTGCCCCCGAGGCTGCGCTGCAAGCGAGCATCGTTTCGTCCTTGTCGGGAGCCAGGGTTCATGTCGGAGGCCCGAAGGGATGGTTATGTCGGTTTGCATTGGCGACTTGATCAAACCAAGATCGAAGCGGGGTCGGAGACTCAATAAAACAATTGAAATATTTGACTAAGGCTGAATAACGAGTCCGAAATTGGCTTGCAGTTGCCGCTAATTCAATTGGTCTCGGCCGACGAGGCGTTCACCGCCGAACCTCTCTAGGATGAGTTTTTATGGCCGTAATGGTGCTCTATAAGCGTCCGACAGTGAGTTTGGATGCCGAAGCCTGGGAGGACTTGGCCTCTCGACTCAGAGAGATCAATCCTGACGTCAGGCGAGAAGACAGATACATGGAGCCCGGGCGCGTTGGAATCATATTCGGCGAGTTTATTGTGCTCTATTTCGGCTACAAGGTCATTGACGTTGCAACTGACCACGCAATCGAGGCAATGCTCACTCGAATCGTCGAAACAGTGAAGGTGTGGGGTCGCGAGCGTTTCGGCGGGCGAAGTGACTCGCCCCGTGCTCGACCCCTAACGGTTCAGATCGTCGACGAAGGCGGGAACGTAATTCGAACTTGGACGATCGACAAGGATGGAGAGCGAAATGTTGTTCGAGGCGACGACGACCCGATAATCAATGATCCGGCCGTCAACGTCCACGAAGAAGTTCCGGCAACGTGGGATGCGGCGGAAGGTAGAGAAGAGCCCAAAGTTCTCTTGTCTTTGCGCTCAACTCATGAAGGTCGTCATCTGCGAGTAGATGCGTTCGTCGCCGGCGAACATAGGCTTGTTGCAGATCTCACCCGCATTCCAGCGCGCGTGGCAGTGAGTCCATCGCCGGGTCATCTAGTTACAGCGGTGATAGATACAAACGATGACGACGAATTGACTGTATCCGCCGAAGGGTACCGGTGTGAATTGATTGAGACCGGAAACGGCGATTTGCTGGCCTTTCTCTACGCAAACCCTGAGTGACGAACGGCGGTTCGAAGCAGCACTTCTACTACTTTCAGGAAAGTTAGGGATGTGCTTTGTCCCAAGCGACAATCTTCTTATCCAGAAGTGCGAGGTCTGCGTTCACATTCTTTTCCTTCGCTACTGCAAGATTGATTTCCTTCACTGTCGAGCCAACCGATGGTGTAGTTATCTCATAAACAGTTGCGGCAAGACTGCGGACCAATGGCACTAATTCTTGCGTGTAATAGTTGATCCACAGAGTTGGTGCTAGTGGTTGGCACTTGGCAAATGTGACCGCATATCCGCCCAAGTTGTAGCCCACGGTTTGTAAGGGAGTCACCTTGTGGTTGCCAATATATGTATCTACCAATGCCCTAAGACTGTCCACGGTCTTTGAGTATTCGCGCAGTGGCGGAGCCATGCATTTTGCGTAGGCGGTGATGGTTTTCGGCAATGTACTCGCCCCGGACGTTGGAAGGGCTAGTACTAAGGACGAGCCGACTGTGATCGCGACGAGTGATGCTCTTAGCCGATTCATGACGGAAAGTCGAGGCCGTCGACCTCTGCTGTCAAGAATTCGGGAAACAGAATCCGGAATAGTCGAGTTATGTCGGCGACGGTTGAAACAAACTGCCTTCCGAATGGAGCAATCGCGATAAAAGTAACCACTAGCGATTTGTGCTTCGATGTGCGGCTCAAAAGTTGGTGAATCACGTCCATCGCCGAACCCTACATGGAAGCGTCTGTTGGAATCGACGCATGACCGCGGCTCGGTGGACCGTGGAGCGCATGCGCGTAAGCGCAGCGCTGACGGTCCACGAGTCAGGGACGGCGTCGGACCAGAGTCGTTTGGTGCTGTCGAGACGTGCGTTCGGCTATCTCTTCAGTTCCCCTTGCGCGAACTACAAGGGTGTGATTAGAGTCACTCTTGATACGTCGGCAACTGGGACCTTTGAAAAGTTCATGGTTGCTGGCTAGGTCGAATCATTTGATCTTTTGGACGCAGTTCTGTTCAGAGATGATACGCGAAACGCCGCGTCTAAGCACGGGAAGTGCACTTCTTGAACGCAGTATTCGTATCTCTTGGGATTTACAGTGACTTCGAAATCGAACAATCTTCACCCTCTAACTTTCGCAAACGGCTCTGGCGAGCACGGCGAAGCGGCCGCCGAGGGCGGCCGCTCTTTAGTTCAAATAACAACACAATTCGTGGGTGAAGATTTCCTAACGCTGCCAATTCAAGGTCACTGGCGTCTCAGTCTCTACACGGGTGCATCTGAGGCAAGTGGTGCGTTTATTCAAGCGCCACGTCTTCGCACGAATCGCAATCGCGGTAGTCGGGGGGATGCGAAGGATCCGGAGCGCTCGGCGGCAATGGCCGCTCGAAGGGCCAGTTCGCGACTTCGCCGGTATGTCGTTGCTAATCGCCTTAACCGTCTTGGCACGCTCACTTATGCCAATTCATGCATGGATGAGCGTCGAGCGCGCAAGGACATCGGCGACTTTTTCCGAAAGTTGAATTCACAGGTTGGCAAGCCATTCCCGTATTTGTGGGTTCCCGAATGGCACCCGAAGGGTCACGGATTGCACCTGCACTTTGCAGTTGGTCAATACATCCGGAGGACTGCAATTGACGATGCGTGGGGCAAGGGATTCGTTCACATCAAACTTCTCGGGCAAGTGCCGATCGGTAAAGGGTCGTTGGCGGAGTCGCGCCATGCGGCGAACTACTTGGGAAAGTATCTCGGAAAAGCGTTTGAGGATAATCGCGAATTCAACTTGCGGCGGTTCGATTCGGCGAGAGGCTTCGCTCCTGAGTCAGAGGTAATTGTCGGCGCATCACTCGACGTGGTGCTTGCTGACGCGAGCAGTCGTATGGGCACCATGCCAAGTTACGTTTGGCGCTCAATCAATCAGGACGGCTGGATTGGCCCCAACGCGGTGTGGATGTCATGGGATCGTTGAGCCCGTCAACTGGGAAGTGCGATCCGATGGCAGAAGTAGCGCGGTCTGCGGAGTTGCGATCGACTGTCGCCCAATGGGTCGAGGAATCGTGTCGGGTTCAGGGAATTCCCACGAAGGTCACGGACGTTGCTGTTTTGGGCCAGATTGCAGTGCTGCTTGGCAAAGGGCGCGTGCCAGAGGAACTTCAGACCCGCCATGTGACTTCAAAACGACTTGGATCGAAACGGGTACGGCCCTTGATAGCAGGGTTTACGGTTACGTGATCAATGAGGGCACCAATTATTGCTCGTTGGCGATCGGGAGCCAAATCTGACCACTGTCCTCTAAGGCTCTCGGCGTGGCCGACGAAACCTTCCAAAGCAGACGATCCGACGAGTTGACCCATTTTCCGAGAGTCATCGGACTGTCGTTGCTCAATGGGTGCACGAGCCAGTAGCCACTCCCTGAGAGTGATACTCCGTTCTCCGTAGGCTTCGGCAAGTTCATCTAACGCTGCCTGCGATATATCAATCGCTTCTTGTAAGACCGCTGCTTGATCATCTTGCGCGGCCGCAGTGATGAGTTGGCGCTGCAGCTCGGGCGTGTCCAATCGGTACAGCACAGCTTCCGCAATGAATTCTTCAAAAGACTCAGAAATAATCGTTGTCTTGTTGCAGCCAATTCCGTCGACGCTCTTGGCGCAGAAGTATCTCCGCGTTCCGTCGCCGCGTGGTTTGCCAACCATTTTCGCACCACAGCGACCACATACGACAAGGCCCTTAAGTGGGTAACGGCGAGGTGCGCGGGGAGTCCCCCCCGATCGATTTAGGAGCGTCCTTCGAAGTTGACTGGTTTGGGCCGGAGCGATGATTGGGGGCCAGTTTCCCGTTGAAATTATTTCCCCTAGGTGTTCTACCTGTCCACTGATCGCACCAGAAGTGATCATGCGGCGAACGACCTGGCCCGACCACATGCCACCGGAGGCGCTCGGAACCCGTCGCTCATTGAGATCGACGCAAACCGAATAGATGGATTCGCCGGCGAGAACTCTTGAGGCAATCTCGCGAATTATCGCTGCTTCGTCCGGAATTATTTGGTCGTGTTGAAGATTAAATCCGTAGGCGCGACGTCCGCCGGACACCCTCTTGCCGTCCTGGGCTCGTTGCCGCTTTTGGCTCTTTATCCTCCGACTCTTATCTTCAGACTCCTTGCGGGCAAAAGCGCCCACGACACGAGCCATCACCCTGCCGTCGGAAGTTGAAAGGTCGAAGTCTCCACCCGAAACGGTTCGCACGTCTGCGCCAGTTGACTCGATGAGGTCTATGAAATCTTCCAGTTCGCTCGGGTTGCGGTTGAGGCGATCTAGGTGCCAAGTGATCACACCGTCACGTCTACGCTGTTTGATATCCGCACACATTCGTTCATATTCCGGTCGACGCTTGCCACTAGTGGCAGAGATGTCGTTATCGATGTAGGTTTCGGCAACCGTGAAATTATGAGACTCGGCCCATCGAGTACATTCGTCAACTTGTCGACGAACGCCATTCTCAGTCCCGTCGCGATCCTTGGAGATTCGAGCGTAGATTGCGGCGCGTTCCACTCAAGGTATATTAACAAATCATGATAGACGTCACGCTCCCGTCGCTGGGTGAGTCGGTCACTGAAGGAATAATCACCCAGTGGTTCAAGAAAGTGGGCGACAGCGTCGCGCGCGACGAGCCGCTGTTCGAGGTGTCGACCGACAAAGTTGACTCAGAGATGCCATCGCCCGCGACCGGTGTACTGACGGAGATCCTGGCTGAAGAGGGCGACACCGTCGAGACGGGCTCTCGCGTCGGCGTCATCGATGACTCGGGCACCGCACCCAAAACGAACGTGGCGCAGAAATCTGATGACGTCCCGGCGCCCGCCACTCCGGTCGACAAGGTCACCGCCCCAGCGACAGCGCCCGCGGGCCCGTCGAGCGACACGGTCAACGGCGTGGTCGTGTCGCCCGTCGTGCGACGAATCCTCAATGACGGCGGGGTCGAAGCGTCAACGTTGCAGGGAACGGGGCCGGGCGGATCGATC